>JAUYQQ010000008.1:5000-305000 GCA_030697165.1 Acidobacteriota bacterium | reverse complement strand
GCGGCCAGACGCCGCTGCGCACCGAGCCGTTCCTGGTGCGCGCCGGCCAGCGCAAGGTGGCCGCCGCGTTCGTCCGTAAGATCGACGGCCCCTACGAGGACCTGATTCGTCCGCACGACTGGTCGTACGCCGGTGGCGGATCCGGCGGCAGCGGCATTACCACCCTGCCGCACATGCGCGACCTGGTCATTCGTGGCCCGCTCAAGACGACCGGCATCTCGACCACGTCGAGCCGCCAGAAGGTCTTCACCTGCCGGCCGACGTCGCCCGGTGACGAAGCGGCGTGCGCGCGCCAGATCGTCACGCGCCTGGGCGCGACCGCGTACCGCCGTCCGCTGGCCGCTGCTGAAGTCGATCGGCTGATGCCGTTCTACGAGTCGTCCGCCGCCAAGGGCGGTTTCGAGATGGGGGTGCGCGGCGCGCTCGAGGCGATCCTGGCCAGCCCGCACTTCATCTTCCGTCTCGAGCGCGCCCCGACGGATGCCCGCTCGGGTGGCACCTATCGCGTCGCCGACGTTGACCTCGCGTCGCGGTTGTCGTTCTTCATCTGGGGCCTGCCCCCCGACAAGGAACTGCTCGACGCCGCGGCGAAGCGCGAGTTGTCGTCGGCGGCGGGCCTCGAGAAGCACGCGCGGCGCATGCTCGCCGATCCCCGCTCCGAAGGGCTGGCCGATCGATTCGCGGCCCAGTGGCTGCGCCTGCAGGACGTCGAGAAGGTGCACCCCGACCCGAATTTCTACCCGAACTTCGACGAGAACCTGGCCGAGGCCATGCGCAACGAGACGCGCCTGTTCTTTGCCAGCCTCGTGAAGGACGATCGCAGCATTCTCGACCTGCTGACTGCCGACTACACGTTCCTGAACGAGCGGCTGGCGCGTCACTACGGCTACCGCGGCGTCACCGGCAACCAGTTCCGCCGCTTCACCTATCCGGACGACTCGCGCCGCGGCGTGCTCGGCCAGGGCAGCGTGCTGGTGCAGACCTCGATGGCCAACCGCACCTCGCCGGTGCTGCGCGGCAAGTGGGTGATGGAAGTGCTGCTCGGCACGCCCCCGCCCCCGCCGCCGCCCGACGTCCCGGATCTCGAGGCCGCCGGCGAAGCCAAGGAAGGGCGCCTGCTGACGACGCGCGAGAAGATGGAGATCCACCGGAAGAACGCGACCTGCAACTCGTGTCACCGGTTCATGGATCCGATTGGCCTCGCGCTCGACAACTTCGACGTCACCGGCAAGTGGCGGGTGCGCGAGAACGGCATGCCGCTCGACACCACCGGCGACTTCTACGACGGCACCCCGGTGACGTCGCTGGCCGAGTTGTCGGCCGTGCTCAGCAAGCGGCCGACGCCGCTGGTGCGCAACTTCACCGACAACCTGATGGCCTACGCGCTCGGCCGCCGGGTCGAGTATTACGACCAGCCGACGATTCGCGCGATTGCGAAGTCGGCCGAAGCGAGCAACTACAAGCTGTCCTCGTTCGTCCTCGGCGTCGTGAAGAGCGATGCCTTCCGGATGAAGCGGGTAGAGACCGAAGTCACCACGACCGAAACCAAGGCAGGGAGATAACGATGTCGTACCTCACTGGTAAGCACATGCCGCGTCGCACATTCATCCGGGGAGCCATGGGCGCCGCGGTGGCGCTGCCGTTCCTGGATGCAATGGTGGCCGCCAAGGGCATTGGCGCCGCGCCGGCGGCGGCCGAGCGCACCCGCCTGATCTGCATCGAAGAGGTGCACGGCCTGGCCGGCTGCAACAAGTGGGGCGCGACCAAGCACCTGTTCGCGCCCGAGCAGGTCGGCGCCGACTTCACCATGGTTGCCGACAGCGCGCTCAGTTCGCTCGAGCCGTATCGCGACTACCTGACGATTGTCAGCAACACCGACGTCCGCATGGCCGAGGCGTTCACCGCCCCGGAAATTGGCGGCGACCACTTCCGCTCGAGCGCGGTGTTCCTGACCCAGTCGCACCCGAAACAGACGCAGGGCTCCGACATCTGGGCCGGCACCTCGTTCGACCAGTTCTATGCCCAGAAGTACGGGCAGGCGACGCCGCTGCCGTCGATGCAGTTCTGCATCGAGAACCTCGACCAGGCCGGCGGCTGCACCTACAACTACTCGTGCGCCTACACCGACTCGATCAGCTGGGCCTCGCCCAACGAACCGCTGCCGATGATTCGCGACCCGCGCGTCGCGTTCGACATGCTGTTCGGCACCGGCGGCTCGCCGCAGGATCGCATTGCCCGCCGCCAGTCGCGCCGCAGCATCCTCGACTGGATCCAGGGTGAAGTGGCCAGCGTGCGCAGCGAGCTCGGCACCGGCGACAAGAACCGCCTCGATCGCTACCTGACCAACGTTCGCGAGGTCGAGCGCCGCATCCAGGCCATCGAAGCGCGCAACAGCAGCGGCGAACAGCGCGAGCTGCCCGAGGCGCCGGCCGGCGTGCCCGACTCGTTCTCGGAGCACATGAAGCTGATGTTCGACCTGCAGGTGCTCGCGCTCGAGACCGACATGACGCGCATCATCTCGTTCAAGACCGGCCGCGACTCGCAGAACCGCGTGTTCCCCGAGAGCGGTTCGCTCCAGCCGTTCCACCCCGCGTCGCACCACGGCGACCGCGAAGACCGGATCCTCGAATTCAACAAGATCTGCAAGTACCGCGTCAGCCAGGTGACCTACCTCCTCGATCGCATGAAGGAATCGATGGAAGGCGACCAGAACCTGCTGGACAAGACGATGATCGTGTGGGGCTCGCCGATGGCGGATCCAAACGTGCACAATCACCGCCGCTGCCCGCTGATCCTGCTGGGCCACGCCAACGGCGCGCTCAAGGGCAACCTGCACATCAAGGCCGCCAACGACACGCCGATGGCCAACGCGTTCATGGCCATGGCCGAGGGGCTCGGCATGGAAATGGATCACTTCGGCGACAGCACGGGCAAGCTCTCGCTCACGCAAGCGATGCCGTCGACGGCCGCGGTCTGATCAGGGATCAGGGATCAGGGATCAGGGAAGTTCGTGCCAGGAGGGCGGCACTTCGGTGCCGCCCAAGTTCGTTCAGGGAGAGCCGAATGAAGCGTCACGTTTCCATCAGTCTGGCTATTGCGTTGGTCCTGACGACCGCGCTCGGCGCGCAACAGCGGGTCTCACCGATCGCCGACGCCGCCATGCGCGGCGACCAGGCCGCCGTCCGCGATCTGCTGAAGCAGGGCGCCGACGTCAACGGCGCGCAGGGCGACGGCATGAGCGCGCTGCACTGGGCCGCCGAACGCGGCGATGCCGAACTGGCCGAGATGCTGATTTACGCCGGCGCCAACATTGCTGCGGTGACGCGCATCGGGCAGTACACG
Organism: Acidobacteriota bacterium; assembly: GCA_030697165.1. Classification (NCBI taxonomy): domain Bacteria; kingdom Pseudomonadati; phylum Acidobacteriota; species Acidobacteriota bacterium. The sequence goes on along the minus strand of JAUYQQ010000008.1, from coordinate 301,658 downwards.
CCGCTGCACCTGGCCGCCAAGTCGGGCAGCGCCCCGCTGGCCAGGACGCTGCTCAAGGCCGGCGCCGACGTCAACGCGCGCTCGACCAACAGCGGCGCCTCGCCGCTGCACCTGGCCGCCTCGGCCGGCAGCGCCGAGATCATCAACATCCTGCTCGATGCCAAGGCCGACATCAACGCCGTGGAAGGGGAAGCGGGCCAGACGCCGCTGATCTTCGCGGCCGGCCTCAACCGCGTCGACGCGGTCAAGGCCCTGCTGGCGCGCGGTGCCGATGCCGCGGTGACCACCAAGGTGATCGACATCCCGAAGTTCAACGCGCTCGACCGCGCTGCTGCTGACCGCCAGCGCAAGGTGCTCGAGGGTTTCGTCGGCAAGGACACCGAAGCCAAGCCCTCGCCCAGCCAGGTGCAGGCCGCGATCCAGGCCGGCCGCGAGATCGTGCGTTCGGGCAAGATCCCGCCGCCGGATCCGAACGCGCCGCCCGACCCGCGCGCCAACTTCAACCCCGAGGAGATCAACCCGCCGGTCGCCACCAAGGGCGGCATGACGGCGCTGCTGCACGCGGCGCGCCAGGGCTACCTCGAAGCCGCCGAGGCGCTGCTCGATGGTGGCGCCAACATCGACCAGCAGAACGCCGGTGACGGCACCACGCCGCTGCTCACCGCCATCATCAACGGCCAGTTCGACACCGCGATGATGCTGATCAAGCGCGGCGCCAACACCAACATCGCGGCCAAGAACAACGGTGTTGCGCCGCTGTGGGCCGCCGCCAACACCCCGTGGCAGCCGCGCACCCGTTTCCCGCAACCGCAGGAAATGGAGCTGCAGAAGCACACCTACCTCGAGGTGATGCAGGCGCTGCTCGACAAGGGCGCGGACCCGAATCACCGGATCGGCTCGCACCCCTGGTACCTCGTCTACACCGGCTGCGGCAACCGCAACTGCGGCCTTGCCGACACCTCGGGCTCGACCGCGTTCTGGCGCGCCGCCTACGGCGTGGACGTCATGGCGATGAAACTGCTGGTGGCCTACGGCGCCGACCCGAACATTGCGACCATGTCGCCTCGCGAACGCGCCCGCCGCGGCGGTGACTTCGTCGCCGGTGGGGGCCAGCCGCAGGGCGCCGGCGGCGCGATCATGCCGACCGCCGAGAAGGACATGGAGAAGTACGACGCGCCGGCCATTCCGTACGGCGGCCCTGGCGCCTTCCCGATTCATGCCGCCACCGGTGTCGAGTACGGCGAAGGCTTCGCCGGTAACGCCCACCGCCACGCGCCGGAAGCGTGGATGGCGGCCGTGAAATACCTGGTCGAGGAGCTTGGCGCCGACGTCAACCACCGCGACAACGACGGCTATACGCCGCTGCATCACGCGGCCGCCCGCGGCGACAACGAGATGATCCTGTACCTGGTCAGCAAGGGTGCCGATCCGAAGGCCGTCGCGCGCAGCGGCCAGACGACGGCCGATATGGCCAACGGTCCGGTGCAGCGCCTGTCGGCCATTCCCGAGACCATCGAGTTGCTGATGAAGCTCGGCTCGAAGAACAACAATCGCTGCGTGACGTGCTAGTCCGGCTAAAGCCGGACACGACATTCAAGTGTGGCGTCCGCCTTTAGGCGGACCAGGGGGTCTATGAGCGAGATGAACCGTCGTGACGTGATGAAGACCGGGCTGGCCGTGGCGGCTCTCGGCGCGGCGAGCAACTTCGATTGGATCCTCCCTGCGTTAGCGCAGGGCGAAGTGATGGTGCCGTTCTCCGATTCGCACCAGACCTTCAACGCCAATCCCGCGATCGATCGGCGGTTGTTCGACACGCGCACGCTGAGCGGCGCCTACACGCCCACCGACCAGTTCTTCACCACGCAGCACTACGGCCATCCCGAAGTGGACGCCGCCGCGTACCGCCTGAAGGTTGGCGGCGAGGTGAACTCGCCGAAGTCGCTGTCGCTCGATGAGATTCGCAAGATGGGCAGCACCGAGCTCATCGCCGGCTTCGAATGCTCGGGCAACCGCCGCCCGGTGCAGGGCCTGATCGGCAACGGCCGCTGGACCGGCGTGCCGCTCAAGACCGTGCTCGACGCCGCCGGCCTCAAGGCCGACGCGCACGAGATCGTGTTCTTCGGCGCCGATCGCGGCAAGGAAACCGTTGCGTTCCGCGGCACCAACTTCGAGGTCGAACAGCAGTACGGCCGCAGCCTCCCGCGCGCCCGCGCGCTCGCCAGCGACCCCGCGCCGTTCCTCGCCTATGCGCTCAACGGCGAGCCGCTCACCAAGCACCAGGGCGCGCCGCTGCGCCTGATCGTGCCGGGTTGGTACGGCGCCCCGAACGTGAAGTGGCTGTCCGAGATCGTCGCGCAGCCCGATCCCTACATGGGCAAGTTCCAGACCCACTGGTACCGCACGCTCAAGGGCGAGATGATCAACGGCGAGATGAAGTGGGTCGAGACCGGCATCACGCGTCTCAACCTGAAGTCCTTCGTCGCCCGCGTCACCAAGACCGGCAACGCGCACAAGCTGACCACCATCGTGCTGAACGACGGCACCCCGATCAAGTCGGTCGAAGTGAAGATCGACGATGGTCCGTGGCACGCCGCGACGGCCGATTCGTCAACGACGGCGAAGTACGGGTGGAAACTCTACCACTACACCTGGAACGGCGCCAGCGCCGGCGAGCACACCGTGATCTCGCGCGTCACCGACGCCAATGGCAAGGTGCAGCCCACCGAAGCCGACCTCGCGAACAAGAAGACCTTCCTCGAGGACAACTCGCAGCATCCCCGCAAGGTGATGATTTCCTGAACCTGACGGGAGTCGGGAGTCGGGAGTCGCAAAAAGGGGATCAGCCTGTGGGCCGGTCCCTTTTTCTTTGTATGATGCCGGGAACCTGCGATGCCGACCGCCATTCGACTCGTCCTGATTGCGCTTTTCGCCGCCGGCTCGCCACAGGCCGCCTCGGCACAGGTGTCCACGTCTCCTGCGTTGGCCGGTCAGGTCGACGCGATCTTTTCCCGTTTCACGCCAGATACGCCTGGTTGTGCGGTCGCCGTGTACCAGAACGGCCGGACCATCTTCGCCAAGGGGTACGGCTCGGCCAATCTCGAGTACGGCGTGCCCATCACCCCGGCCACGCCGTTCATCGTGGGCAGCGTCTCGAAGCAGTTCACCGCCGCGGCGATTGCGCTCCTGGTCGAGGAGCAGCGGCTGGCGCTCACCGACGATGTGCGGAAATACGTGCCGGAGCTGGCGGATTACGGCACACCGATCACGATCGCCCATCTCGTGCACCACACCAGCGGGCTGCGTGACTGGTGGGAGCTGGTGGCCCTGGCGGGCCTGCGTTTCGACGACACCTACGCGGTGACGGATGTCCTCGAGATGACTGCCCGGCAGCGCGGCCTCAACTTCAAACCCGGCGATCGGTATCTCTACAGCAACACCGGCTACATTGTCCTCGGCATCGTCGTCCAGCGGGTGACCGGCAAGACGCTGCGCGAGTTTGCCGCCGAGCGAATCTTCGGCCCACTGGAGATGACCAATTCGCACTACCAGGACGATCACACGCAACCCGTGCGGGGGCGCGCGTACGCCTACAGCCCTCCAGTGAACGGCCGCTACGCGATCAACGTGTGGAACAACGATCTGGTCGGGCAGGGGGGCGTGATGACGACGGTGGTCGATCTCGCCAAGTGGGACGACAACTTCTCCACCGGCCGCGTCGGTGGGCAGGGGTTTCTGACGCGTCAGCTCGAGCGCGGCCAGCTGAACGACGGGACGACCCTCAACTACGCGTTCGGCGTGACCGTCGGCACCTATCGCGGACTCGACCTCGTTGAACACACCGGCAGCACCGGTGGCTATCGGGCGGTGCTCACGCGGTTCCCGACACACAAGACGACCGTCGCCGTGCTCTGCAATGTCAGCAACGCCGAGCCGGCGACACTGGCTCACCGCGTAGCCGATCACCTGCTGGGCGCCGCCTTTACCGGCCCCGCGCCCGCGCCGTCCCCGTCAGCTGTGGCCGCCGCGGCGGCGGCTCGCGCCGGTGCCGCCACGCCGGTGCAGTCGGTGGAGGCGATGGGCCTGTTGGCGGGCCAGTACTATTCGGAAGAGCTCAACGCCAACTACGAGATCACCGTCAACGGATCGTCGCTCACGTTGAAGCGGCCACGGGCCGTTCCCGAGACGCTGACGCTCATTGATGCGGCCTTTCTTCGCAGCTCGGTCGGGACCCTGCGCTTCACGGTGGGAAGTGGCGGGCGTGCCACCAGTTTCGTCCTTACGGGCAGCCGCGTTCAGGACATCGTGTTCGTGCGCCGGTAGCCGGCGGCCCCGAGTAGACGCGGTCGTTATTGGCTCGCAGGCGTGAACGCCGCCTGCGCCTTCTTCAGCGCCCTGATCGTGATGTCGGCGCGATAGTCAGCCAGCTTCTTTCCGTTCTCGACCAGCTTTTCGATCGAGCCGATCTCCACCCCGTAAATGCTGAACTTGCCGGCCTTGATGCGCTGCTCGGCGTGCACCAGCTTCGGATCCTGGACCGCCACGAGCGCCTCGTAGTGGTAGTCGTCGTGAATGTCCCAGCGCGTCGCTGACTGGACGTCGGGCACCTGGACGATGCCGAGGGTCTGCTTCAGGTAGTTGTAGCTCCATTTGTCCTCTTCGTAGTACTCGGACAGATAGAACACGCGCGACGGGCTGCCTTTCCACTTGGCGTTCAGTTCGCTCGCGACCTCGATCATCGCCGGCGGGTTGCCGCCGCTTTCGGCGACCATGACGATGTCCTTGAAACCCTGGCTCTTGAGGCTGGTAATCGCGTCGCGCAGCAGCGCGCGATAGGTCTCCTGGCTGACGCAGAACGAGCCGGGCGTCAAGCCGTCGCGGTCCGGATCGCACGGCTCCCACGTGACGAGCGGTGCCACCAGGGTCTTGGTGTTCTTTCTCGCAATCACCTCGAGCGTGGTCTTCAACACGTAGTTGTGCTTGCCGGTGGCAGTGTATGGCCCGTTCTTCTCGACGCCGCCGGTGCCGAGGAACACCGTCGTGTAGCCGTCCTTCATGAGGTCGCGCACTTCCATCCACGACAGCTCTTCAATCCAGACCGAATCGAGCATGTCGATGGGGCGCACGCCCTCGGCGATGGCGGTGGCGGCCTGACGCGCCTTGCGCTCGGCTTCCTGCTCGGGTGTGAGCGGCGCGCGCGGCGGGCGCTGCGCAAAGATCGAGGTGGAGACGGCACCGACAAGCAACAGCGACGCACCGAGCATCTTGGTCATGGTCATGGTCATGGGTGTCCTCCGGGCCGCGCCCGTGCCCGACATTCTAGGTCAGTTGGCGGCCTTGCTTGGGGTCACGGTCGCCTTCTCAACAATCGCGTCGTAGGCATAGCCCGAACCAAAATCCTTGTCGGTGGTCAGCGTGCCCGAGATGGTCACGATGTCGCCGACATTGACCGTGGCGCTGGTTGTGACCGTCAGGTCGTTGGTGCCGTCCTTGGCGGTGCCGGACCCATCCTGCAGGTGAAACCAGTTGCTGCCCATGACCTGGTTGTTGACCTTGACCACCTTGCCGCGGACCACCACGGCCTTGCCGGACAGCTCCTTGCGCTTCGCCCAGAGGTCGGCAATGGTGATGCCCCCGGGTGCGGGCGCGATTGGTTCGACCACTTGCGGCGCACCCGCTGGTGTCGGTTCATGGCTCGTCGCCAGGGCGAGCGCCGCGGTGCCGTCAGCTGGCGGCACGATCTGGCCATTGCGGGTCACATTTGCCACGAAGTAGATCACCGGGAAACTGCGATTCAGCGTCTTGCTGTTGAAGTTCTCCATCGGCATATCGATGGTTGCCGAGATGCGGTCGCCGACCTTGACCGGCAGCTCGCCGGCAGCAATCCACATGTCATTCGATTCGGTCTTCAGCAGCGCGTAGGTGTAGCCACCCGAGTTCATGGTTTCGGCAATCGTGCCGGTGATGGTTGCCGCCGCCGGGGCCGCTGCCGGCGCAGGCGTAGCCGCAGCCGCGGGTGTGGTCGTCGTGGCCGCCGGCTCTGGGCTGCAGGCGACGAGGCTGGTGACAGCAAATAAGATGACAATGAAGGCGCGGTTCATGGCTTTCTCCTGCGATGACGTGGACGAATATACAGCCATGGTACCGCAGGCCGGGCCAGACCGCGGCTTTCGCCAGGTGCAAATTTGCCAGGAAGAACGCTGAAGGGCCTGAGCGATTGTCGCCGCTATTCCGACCGCAGCGCGACCAGTGGATCCACCAGGGTCGCGCGGCGGGCGGGAAGCCAGCACGCGAGCCACGCGACGCCGAGCAGCAGCACCGGCACGCCCACCAGCATTGGCACGTCCTCGGCGCCGCCAGCGAAGAGATGCAGGTCCACCATCACGGCCACGACCATCGCCAGGACGACGCCGGCGGCGATCACCAGCATGCTCTCCTTGACGATTTGCTTCACCACCCGATCCGTCGTTGCCCCAAGGGCAAGGCGGACGCCGATCTCCGAAGTGCGATGGGCGACCGAGTACGAGACGACGGCGTAGATCCCCAGCGATACGAGTGCCAGCAACAACGGCGCGATGACCAGGAACATGCGCGCCGGAATCTTCCGCAGGAACAGGTTGCGCTCAACGTGCTCCGCCATGGTGCGGATGTTGTAGACCGGGAGCGACGCGTCGATCTCGCGCACGGCCCGTTGCACCTCGGAGGCGAGCATCGTTTCCGAGCCCGGCCGCGCGCGCAGGTGCACCTCGCCAAGGTAGCGCGGGCGGTCCCGGTAGGAGAGGAAGAACGCCGGCGTGGGCGGCTCGCCAAACGCCTCGTAGGTGGAGTTCCTCGCGATGCCGGCAATCGTGTACGTGACACCGCCGTTCATCAGGCCGCGACCAATCGGGTCGGCAGGCGCAATAAATCGGCGGACGAACTCTTCGTTGACAATGACCTGGGGTGGCTGCGTGCGATCAGACAGGCCGGTGAAATCACCGCCGGCCACGAGCGCAATGCCCATGGTGCTGAAGTAACCGGGCGACACGATGTTGCTGAGCGCCAGCTCCTGCTGCGCCGTCGTCTGCGCGCGGCCTTCAATCGTGAAGCCGCGCATGGGCAGGCCATGAATGTCGAGCGGCATGGCGTTGGCGATGGCCACCGATTCAACCGCGGGCACGCGCTTCAGGCGATCGAGTAACTGGACGGCAAACTGCCGGGCGTAGTCGTCGGTCGGTGCGCCGGGGCCGAGGTCGTAGGTGGCCAGTAGCAGCCCTTCAGTGCGGAAGCCGGGGTCGGTATCGCGAGTCTCAACGAAGCCCTGGAAGAACAGGCCGGCCACCACCAGCACGAGCACGGCAAGGCCGCACTGCGCCGCCATCAGGCCGTCGCGCATGGTGCTGCGGCCGGCGCCCTTCAGTCCGCTTCGAATCGCGTGCTGCGGGTCGATGCGTCCGAGCTGCCACGCCGGCGCGGCGCCGAACAGCAGGCCGCTGCCGACGCCGAGCGTGATTGCGAACAACAGGCCGAAGCCATCAAGGCTGGTTTGAAAGCGAACGGGGAACGCGCCATACGCGGGCATGGCGCGCAACGCTTCTGTGCCCCACCAGGCGATCAGGATTCCCAGGGCCGCGCCGAGTAGCCCCAGCAAGACGTTCTCGACCAGCAGCAACCTCATTACGCTGCCCGGCCGCGCACCAAGCGCCAGGCGCACACCAACTTCTCGGTAGCGGGAACTGGCCCGAGCCAGCACCAGGTTGGCGGTGTTGCCGCACACGGCCAGCAGCACCAACAACATCACGCCCTGCAGCAGGCCAAGTGCGGTCACGAACATCTGCTGCGGCCCGCGAACCGCCTTCCAGAATGGCCGAAGCTCGCCGCTGATGCGCTCGTTGGTCTCGGGAAACTGCGCGGCCAGCGCGCTCATCGCCGACACCAGCTGGGCGGTCGCTTCGGCCGCGGTGGCGCCAGCGCGCAAGCGCCCGATCGCCGAGTAGCCACGCTGGCTTCGCGACTCGAGCTCGGCCGAACCAAAAACCAACACCGGCGCGAGTGTGGCTGGCACCCACAGGTCGAACTGCAGGCCCATGATCGTGCCTTGGAATCCCTCTGGCGCGACGCCGACGACTGTCAGGCGACTGTCGTTGACCTGCAAAGTTTGGCCGATGGCATCCGGGCTGCCGCCGAAGCGCGTGTGCCAGTAGTCGTAAGAGAGGACCACGATGGGCTCCGCCCCTGCGACATCCGCTTCATCGGGCCGTATGAATCGTCCGGCGGCGGGCCGCAGGCCGAGCGCCGCAAAGTAGTTGCCCGACACCAGCAGGGCATAGGTCCGTTCGGTTCGCGCTGCCTCGCCGACGTTGAGCGGCGCCATCCGATAGGCGATGAGCTCGTCGATCGCCTGGAGCTGCGGGACCAGGTCGCGGTACTCGGTCCACGACATGCCAGGGTAGGTGCCGGTGTCGGTCTTCGGTTCAACCGAGAGAAAACTGGCGCCGTTCGACACGCCAGGCAGCGGCTTCATCGTCACCGCCTGCAGCCACGAAAAGACCGCGGTGTTGACGCCAATGCCGACGCCCAGCGACACGATGACCACCGCCGCCAAACCGGGCGAGCGGGCGATCATTCTCAAGGAGTGCGAAATCACTGGCCTCCGTGGAGCAGCCGTCCAAGAGCGGGCCCGAGTCCGAAGAAGTGCATCGCGAGGGCGAGCGCGATGACGCCGCCGGCAGCGATGGCGAAGAGAAGCTTTGAGCCAGTCAGCATAGGCAGACAGCCTACTCACCCGAGGCTGAACCGGTCGTGAAGGCTTCATTCAGGTGTCGTTCAGCCTCAAAGCAGGCACAATTGCCTCGTGCGCATCCTGGTGGTCGAGGACGAAGCCGCCTTGTCTGAACAACTTGCGACCGCCCTGGCTGCGGCCGGCTATGCCGTCGATTGCGCAGCTGACGGCGAACGTGCCGACTTCCTGGGACGAACGGAGGGATACGATGCCGTGGTCCTCGACCTGGGCCTTCCAAAAATGGATGGCCTCACCGTGTTGCGCCGATGGCGCGAATCGGGCATCGCCATCCCGGTGCTGGTATTGACGGCCCGCGGCAGCTGGCACGAGAAGGTCCAGGGCATTGACGGCGGCGCCGACGACTACATGGCCAAGCCGTTCGAGATCGAAGAGGTGCTGGCGCGCTTGCGCGCGCTGATTCGCCGCGCCAGCGGGCACGTGACCCCGGAAATTCGCATCGGCCCGCTCGTGCTGGACCCTCGCGGTGCGCGCGTCACGCTCGCCGGCGCGCCGGTCAAGCTGACCAGCCACGAGTTTCGCGTCTTGTCGTACCTGATGCATCACCGCGGCCGCATCGTGTCGCAGGGCGAGCTCACCGAACACATCTACTCGCAGGGGTTCGATCGTGATTCGAACACCGTGGAGGTGTTCGTGGCGCGACTGCGCCGCAAGCTTGGCGGCACCTTCATCGAGACGGTGCGCGGCATGGGCTATCGCATCGAGGGCCGGTCGTGAAGGCGATGCTGTCGCTGCGTGCGCGCGTGTTCGCCGGCGCGCTCCTGTGGTCGGCGGGCCTGTTCCTCGGCGCCGGCCTCCTGCTGACGCATTACATGCTCTTCGCGCCGCAGGCTGCCGGCAACTTCCACAGTTTCTTTTTCCATTTCATGTGGCCGATCGCGATCACGACGGTGGTGTGCCTCGTAGTCGGGCTCTCACAGGTCCGCCGCGGGCTCGCCTCGTTCGACGAGCTGCGCGCGCGGCTGGTCGATGTGCGTGAAGGCCGCCACAATCGCCTCGAGGGCGACTATCCGGTGGAAGTGCAGCCCCTCGTCAGCGATTTGAACGGGCTGTTGAGCGATCGCGAACAGCGTGTGGCCCGGGCGCTGACCAAGGCCGGCGACCTTGCTCATGGCCTGAAGACGCCACTGACGGTGCTGAATCAGGAGGCCGAGCGGGCCAAGGCGGGCGGCCACACGGAAGTGGCGGCGGCCATCACACGGCAGGTGGACCGCATGCGCCGGCAGGTGGACTACCACCTGGCGCAGGCCCGCGCGTCGGCATCGGGCGGCAACCCGGGCGTGCGGTGCCATGTGCTCACCTCCGCCGATGGCCTGGCCCGCACCATGCACATGCTGCATGCCGAGCGCGGCGTCCGCGTGGACGTCGAGGTGTCGCACGAACACTACGTGCAGGGACAGCGCGAGGACCTCGACGAGATGCTCGGCAACCTGCTCGATAACGCCTGCAAGTGGGCGAAGTCGCGGGTGACCGTGGCCTCGGCGATCGAGCCCGGCCGCGTCGTCATATCCGTGGACGATGATGGCCCCGGTCTGGACCCGTCGCTTCGAGAGGCGGTGCTGCGCCGGGGCGTGAGGGCAGACGAGGCGGCGCCCGGCTCGGGTCTGGGCCTCGCGATCGTCCGCGATCTTGCGGAGCTATATGGTGGCTCGATCTCGCTGCACGAGTCGCCGTCGGCCGGCGTCCGCGCGCGCTTGGAGCTCCCCGGAGCCTAGCTCCTGGTCATTTTCGCGCGTCGATGGCGGGAACGTCGTACGCCAGGATCTGGGCGTCCGCCGTCACGAGCGTGTGCCCCTCGGTGAGCGCCTGCGCGATCAGCAGACGGTCGAATGGATCGCCATGATGCCGAGGCAGGGAAGCAAGGCGCAACGCGTGGGCGACAGGGTTCGGCCTTCAGCCATAGCCAGCAGTGCGTGTCGAGCAGGAGCACTACAAGCCCCACTTCTTGAGTTCCTGGTCCGATAGCGGCGCGTCAAAGTCCGGGGAGATCCAAATCTTCCCTTTCCAGTCGCCGGTGCGGAGCTTCTTCCTGGGCGCCGGCGTGAACGGCACCAGCTTGGCCACGGGCTTGACTGGCCGGCGCGCAAGGCCGCGTGCATCGATCCCGCAACGGCGTTGCGCGCCGAATAGCGACCGCTTTAGGCAACACTTCGATCTTGGTGGCGGTATGGGCGGCGTCAGGTGAGCCATTACTCACGGTGAGCCGCGGGCCTGACGTCATCTCAGGAGATCAGAAGCCCAGGAGTTCAACTCTAAGCTACTCCTGATCTCTTGATCTCCTGTTTCACTTAGGCGCCTTGCCGAACACCTCGACGATGGTGGCGGTGACGGTGCCGGTGTTCTTGAAGGTGTGCATGACGCCGCCCTTCAGGTCGACGACGTCGCCGGCCATCACCTCCACGGGTTCCTGGCCTTCGATCGTCAGGACGAGCTGGCCCGTCAGCAAGGTGAATACGTGGTAGGTGGTGTTCACGTGATTGTGCATGCGGCGGACGGCGCCCGGCTCGGCCCAATCGCGCAGGACCCGAAACTCCGGACGGTCCATCACTACCATGGATGAAATGCCGGGATCGCCGGCGACCGGTTTGCCCTTCTCGGGCCCGCCGATGGCCTGCGCATCGATTGGTCCGGCTTCCACCTCCGCCAAGGCTACGGCGGACAAGAAAGCCGGACGCCACATCAGTAGGGAGCAGAGCACAAATGCCGCGAGCAGTAGGGATCGCCTCATGCGCCCTATACTAACCGTCGCCATGGCCACGCGCGTCCTTTTCACCCTCAGTCTCTTGCTTGCGGCGACGGCGGCAACGGGCGGCCAGGCGGGGACGCCCGACATCTTCTTCAACCCGACCCGCCACGCCGTGGCCGACGCCATGCTGCAGCTGGCCGGCGTGACCGCCGGCGACGTGGTCTACGACCTGGGATCCGGCGACGGCCGCATCCCGATCATCGCGGCGCAGAAGTACGGTGCTCGCGGCATGGGCATCGAGATCAACCCGAACCTGGTTGCCCAGTCGTGGGGCAACGCCAACGACGCTAAGGTCGCCAACCGTGTCCGCTTCATCACGGGCGATCTTTTCGAGGCCGACTTGAGCGAGGCGACCGTGGTGACCGCGTACCTGTCGCCGAGCATCATGAAGCGCCTGATGCCGAAGCTGCGCGCCCTCGCGCCGGGGACGCGCATTGTCTCGCACCAGTTCGACATGCCTGGCTGGCCGTCCGACGAACGCCGCCGGGTGGATGAGGCCGAAATCCTCTTGTGGAGAGTTCAAAAATGACGTCCGCCGCGCGCACGCTCGAGATTCGAGGCACCCTCCAGGCCGATTTTGCCGATGTGCTGACGCCGGCGGCCGTGGCCGCCCTCGAGCACCTCGCCCATTTCGATCGCGATCGCAAGACGCTGATGGACGAGCGGATCGCACGCCGCCGCCAGCGCGCCCGGAACCAGCAGCGCATTGGCTTTCTGCCAGCCGGCGACCTGATCGGCCGCACCGCCATCCGCGTCAGCGACGCGCGCGAGGGCCGGTTCACCGGCAGCGAGATCCCGCCGGACCTGCAACGCCAGTGGATCCAGGGCACCGGCCCCGCTTCGCGGCCACATGCACCAGTTGAAGTCGGCCTCCGTAACGTCGCGTACGCGCTGCTGTCGGGCGCCGACGGCTGGATGTTCGACGGTGAAGACGCCCTTGGACAGGTCTCAACCATGTCGCTGGAGAATCAGCGCAACCTGAAGCTGGCAATCCACGAAGATCCGCTGTTCCTGAAGGTGGCCGAGCAGGTCGCCGCCGAGATGAACCAGTGGGCCGCGGGGTTCTTCCAGCGGCCCATCATCGACGACTGGCGCCGGCAGTTGCGCTTCACGACGAAGATCTTCCGCGCCCGCGGGCTGCACCTCGACGATCGGCAGGTCCGCCACGCCAGCGGCGAAGGGTTTTCCGCTTCGATCGTTGACGCGACGCTCTACGTGGTGAACAACCATCGCCGTCTCCGCGACGCGGGCGCATCGGTGGTGTTGTACCTGCCGAAGATCCAGACCGCCGAAGAGGCCGCCCTGTGGAGCGACCTGCTGTCGGCGCTCGAGGCCCACCTGGGTCTCGAACCCGGTGCCATCAAGGCCTATGTCCTGGTGGAGCAGATCGAGGCGTGCTTCCAGTTGATGGAGATCCGGGCCGCGCTCGGCCGGCATTTCGTCGGCTTCAACACCGGGCGCTGGGACTACATCAACAGCGTGTCCGATGCCATGGCGTGGGACGGCACCTTCATCAACCCGAACATCGACGCCATCACGATGACCTACGGCTACATGCGCCAGTACGAGGATCGCGTGCGCCGGGCCGTGAACACCCCAGACCGCGAGGGCCGCTTCGCGCTATGGCAGGGCGGCATGGAGCCGAACATCCCGGTGGGGTCTGAAGCCGGTGTTGCCGCCGGCATGAAGCGCGCGCTCGCTGGCGCCGAGCGGGAACAACGCGAGGGCGCCAGCGGCAAATGGGTCGCCCACTGGAAGATGGTCCACATCGTCCGGCCGGTCTGGGAGCAGGCCGGCGAGGCCAACCAGATGGGGCGCGCGTTTCCGCGGCTGACCTACACCGATGCCGATGCGGTGGGCCTGACGCAACTGGAGCCGGCGCCACGCACCGTGCGCGGCGCCCGCGATCTGATCAGCGTGGCCATCCAGTACGGCAACGCCTTCGGCCAGGGGCTGCAGGCCGCGGCGCTCAAGCCCGCCGACTTCTTTGGTAATGACGATGTGCTCTATCTGATGGAAGACATGGCGACGGGTGAGATCCGGCTGAGCATCCTATGGGAGTGGCTGCACAAGCAGGCCGTGCTGACCGAGGGCGAGCACGCCGGCGAGGTGTTCTCGGCCGAACTCTGCGCCCGGCTCATCGACGAGGAGTATGCGAAGCTGTTGACTGCGGCGAATCGCGACGTCCACGAGGTGTCAAAAACCACCACGCTGCCTATTGCCCGGGAGATTGTCGTGACCTACGTAATGGGCCACACCAAGCTGCCTTGGTATATCGATCTGCTCAACATCAACCTCGGCAACCACGATCTCAACGAGGCCAGACGCCGAATCAGGCTGGCCGCAGACGCCTTCGCCACCGATGGCACAAGGATCACGGCGAACCTCGACTTCTCACGAAAACCAGCCACCGATTGACACCGATTGACACCGATCTCCAGGTTCTGCCTTGACCAAGGAAATCGGTGTTTGATCTGTGCCTAATCGGTGGCCGCTTTTAATCCGTGGCCGAGAGCGCGGCAATGTCCGACTTGGCTTCGCTGCGAGCGCGCGCCACTTCACCGGCCGCGTCGAGGCCGGGTTTCGACGCGCGAATCGCCGCTTCGAGCGACTGCCCCTCGACGAGCACGCGGTGCTTGAGCAGGATGAACGGCACCTGCGTGTTGCGTGCGGCGTGGGCAATGGTCGCAAACTGCTCGGCATCCTTGAAGCCTTCAACGGCCATCGGGATCCTGGTGCCGCGGGCGAGCACGGGCTTCATGCGGTCGTGCAGCTCGGGCGCCGACACCGGAATGGTCATGACCAACTTCGGCGCGCCGGCTTTGGCGGGAGCCACCGTGGCCGGCAAAGCGCGTACCACCCGGGCGCGCCGCGGCGTGGCCTTCACCGGCTCCGGTGCCGGCGCGGCGATGGTCTCCTCAACAGCCACCGGGGCCTCGGCCATCGCGCGGCCCGATGTCATCTCCGCGCCAACCCATACGCCAAGGGCAACACCACCGATGAGTCCGAGCGCCGCGGCTGAGGTTGTACCGTTCTTCATGCCGTTGATAATCCAAGAAGCGTGCCCGTCTGTTCGTGGGCGAACGGAACGGTTTTCGCCGTGTGATCGGCGAATTTCTTACACGGTGAGGTATAAGAGGCCAGAGGACAGCCCATGCAAAAGACACTGCTCGTCGTCGTTATCGGTTTGATAGCCGGCTGTGCTTCAGAACTGGTCGCGCAGCAGCCCGCTCCGCCGCGTCCCGTGCCCACCGGCGCGTGGGCGCCCAAGCCGATCAAGACACCCGGCTATGTGCCGCCGCAGAAGCCATGGGTCAAACTCGCGGACCTGAAGGCGAAGCACAAAGGGCAAGCCGACTGGCACGAGCTGCTGGTGAATGACGGGCGGCTGACGGCCGAGTATTTCTTCGCCGCGCCGGGCACCAGGGTCAGCCAGCGATTTCATCCCGACACGCGCGAGTGGTTCGCGGTGGTTGAAGGCGAAGTGCGGGTGGAGATCGAAGGGCAGGCGCCGATTACGGCGCGCCGCGGGTCGTTGATTAACATCCCGCGCCAAACCATCTACTCGGTGGAAACCATCGGCACGACGCCGAGCCTGCGATTTGTCGTCAACGTGGCCGGCGCCAAGACGATGTATCCGCAAGAGGCCGCCCCGCCTGCGCCGGCGGCCGGCACGGCTTGGGTGCCCGTCACCATCAACCGCACACCCGGCCGGTACGACGAGTTCAACCAGCCGCACCTGAACATTCACGAGGCCGCGGCGAAAAACGAGAAATACTCCGGCGGCCGCTTCGTTCGCGATGACAAGTCGGAGATGCTCGTGCTCTACGGCCACGAGAAGAACCTGCCGCCGCCGAATCCGCTCGACAAGGGCCACTTTCACGCCGAGAGCGCGGAATTCTGGCTCGTGTTCGCCGGGCAGATCCGTTACGCATTCGAAGGGCAAGAGCCGTTCGTGGCCAGCGAGGGCGACGTAGTGTACGTGCCCGCCAGCACCTGGCATGCCACGCGCTATACCGGGCCCAACCCATCGTGCCGGCTCTCGATCACCGAGTACGTCGGCAACGCGCTGTTGCTCGAGCCTCGTCCGGTCAAATAGACGGGCGGGCTGAAGCCCGCCCCTACGGGTGGTAGAAACGCAGGGGCGCACTTTAGTGCGCCCGGAAGCGCTAGCGGTCGTTTAGCCTGATCGACCGCGCGACGCGGGTAAAGGCGGCTGAGTAGAGGTCGATCTCCCGATCCGGCGCGACCGCGAGGTGATAGAAGAGGTTCCCGTCAGCCAGCAGCGTTGTGTAGACATCCACGTGCTCGACCCCGCCAAGGACCGAGCGCCCTTCGAGCGGAGTGAGGATGGCGGCGCGGCCCGAGAGCTGCACGCTACGCTGGGAACCGGCCACCCGCATGCCCTCGTTGCCCTGAAGGAAGCCCTCCACCAGCGTTTGCGTGGCCTGCCGAAGGTCGCGCGATGACGCGCGCATGACGCCCATCTCGACGCCGTGGGTCATGGTCTCCTGTCCGTTAGCCTGGCCGTAGCCGTTCTGCGGCACGTACTTCACAGAGCTTTCTGACGCGAGCGCCGTCCAGTTGCTGGGGATGCTGACCTGGAATAGCTGCCCGCCCTTCACTGTGCGGTACTGCGCTGAGGGTCGCGGCACGGGATCGCCGACCCGTCCTACTGATACCGGCGCGCGGTTACCCTCGCCGCTCTTGGCGTTCCTCTCGACCTCGGCCATCGTGCGCGCCGGGCCGAGCGAAGTCAGGCGCGAACGGGTGCGTGCGAAGCCGCTGTCGTCGGGCCGCGGTGCCACGCGCAACTGATTCGCTTCCTGCGTGATGTACTGCGTGCGGTTGCCGGGATTGGGGTGGCTGCTGAGCCACTGGGGCGGGGCGCCGTTGCCCTGCTTGGCAATGGTCTCGAACATCCGCGCCAGTTCACGCGGGTCATAGCCGGCGCGTGCCATGATCTGCGCACCGAGCAGGTCGGCCTGCTTCTCGTAGTCGCGGCTGTATTTCATCATCCAGGTGCCGAGGCCAAACTGCGAGCCCTGGGCGATGACCTGTCCGAGGCCGCCGCCGACCACCGCGCCGGCAATGGCGCCGGCGAGCGCGCCAATCTGGAAGCCCTGCGCCTTGGTGGCGTTGGCCGTGCCGTGGCGCAGCAGCACGTGTGCCAGCTCGTGCGCCATCACGCCGGCGACTTCGCCTTCGCCGCCCGCTGCCTCGATCATGCCGCGGTTGACGAACATGGGGCCGCCGGGCAACGCGAACGCGTTGATGTCCTTGAGGTTCACCGGCGTGAACGAGTAATCGAACTGCGGCTTGTTGAGGTCGGCGGGCGCCGCGCTCACCAGCCGGTCGCCGAGCCGTTCGAGGTAGCCCTCGATCTGATCGTCGGTGATGATCGGGTACTCCCTGCGGACCTCCGCGGAGGCTTCCCGGCCAATCTGCACGTCCTGCTCGACCGTAAACTTGTTCTTCGGTGGGGTCACCTTCGTCTGGGCCACCACGGTGGTAGCGACCAGGGTGAACACCAATGCCAGCCGGCTGTGCAGTTTCATCTCGATGCTCCTCACGCGAAACTGTTTCAAGAATCGCGCCGTCGGCCAACGTCCCCTTTGAGTCTTTTATATCCAAAACCAGATGATTTCGGCAGCAAACTGCCCAGAATCGGTAACACGGCAGAGCTGGGCAAGGGTTTCCAGGGGTTTCGATGGGCACGACACTTGCTCTCTCCACACCCGTGAGCGCAATTGTCGCGCTCGGGGAGTGAAAGATGAAAATTGGAATTGGTGTGATCGCCGCGGTGCTTCTGACCGCCAGCGTCACCGCAGCGCAAACCGGCACCGACATGGCAGCCCTCGAACGCAAGGTTCAGGACGCCCAGTCGGCGCTCGCCCGCGTCGAACTCACGGGCAACTACCGTGAGCTGAAAGACCTCGAAGACGACCTGGCCTACCTGCGCGTCAAGGCGCGCCGGGGCGAAACCGTGACCGCCCGTGAACGCCGCGACCTGAGCGATCGACTCGATCGTTACATCGCGCGCGTCGGCGGCACCTCGAACAACAACAACAACTACGATTCGCGTGACAATCGCGATCGCAACAACCGGCAGAACAACAATCAGCAGGGCAACAACCGCCAGAACAACAACCAGCAGAGCAACCAGGCGGCCCGCACCATCCCGGCCGGCAGTGAGCTCGACGTGCGCTTGAGCACCGCCCTCACGTCCGACACCGCCAAGGTCGAGGATGCGGTCGAGGCGACCACGGTCGTCGACCTGTATCGCGGCGAAGACCTGATCGTTCCGGCGGGCTCGCGTCTGACCGGGTACGTCTCATCCGTCGAGCGCGCCAGCCGCACCGATCGCCAGGGCAAACTGACGATTCAATTCACCCGGCTGATTGTGAACGGCCGTACGAATGACGCTCGTGCGCACGTGACCGAGGCGCTTGAAAGCGACGGCCTCAAGGGTGAGCTTCCTCGCATTGGCGCCGGCGCCGGCGTGGGCGCCATCATCGGCGGCATTCTCGGCGGCACCAAGGGTGCCATCGCCGGCATCCTGATCGGCGGCGGCGGCGTGGTCGCGGCCACCGAAGGTAAGGACGTGCACCTGCCCGAGGGCACCGTGCTGCGCGTGCGCTTTGACGATGCGGTTCAGCTGGCCCGTTAGAACCAGGAGCGTGGACCGGGGTATACCCGGCCACGCACACCGGCCTGTCCAGCTAACTCCCTGAGGTAAGATCGCCTTCTTGGGGAGACCAACATGAAGCTCAGAGTGATCGCGGCCGCCTTGACCCTTGCAGTGGGCGGCGCCGCCAGCAGTGCAACCGCACAGGGCGTGGACCCGCGTCCGGCCAATAATCCCGAACAGAAACCCGCCAGCGCCGGACAAACCGATGCGCCCGAGACCAAGTCCGGCGTCGCGTTCGACGTGGTGACGGTGGCCGAGGGGCTGGTCAACCCGTGGAGTCTGGCGTTCCTGCCGGGTGGCAAGATGCTCGTGACCGAGCGGCCGGGGCGCCTGCGCGTACTCGGCGCAGACGGCACGCTGTCAGCGCCAGTCGCCGGCCTGCCGGGGGTTGACGCGCGCGGCCAGGGTGGCCTGCTCGACGTGGTGCTCGACCCCGCGTTCGCCAAGAACAACCTCATCTACTGGAGCTACGCCGAGCCGAAAGAAGGCCAGGCCGGCTTCAACAACACCGCTGTTGCCCGCGGCAAGTTCGTGGACGACCCGGCGGCGCCGCGGGTGGACGAGATGCAGGTGATTTATCACCAGCGCCCCTCGTTCAACTCGCCGCTGCATTTCGGCAGCCGCCTGGTGTTCGGCCGTGACGGCACCTTGTTTGTCACCCAGGGCGACCGGTCGAACATTCCGGGTCGCATGCAGTCGCAGAACCTGGATAGCGGCATTGGCAAAATCGTCCGCATCAACACCGACGGTTCGATTCCAAAGGACAACCCGTTCGTCGGCAAGGAAGGCGCGTTGCCGGAGATCTGGTCGATTGGTCACCGCAACATCCAATCGGCGGCGCTGCACCCCACCACCGGCGAGTTGTGGGAAGTCGAGCACGGCACCCGCGGCGGCGACGAGCTCAACATCGCGCGCAAGGGCAAAGACTACGGCTGGCCGACGATTGCCTATGGCATCGAGTATCGCGGCGGCGCCATCACCGGCGGCATCACGCAGCAAGCCGGCATGGAGCAGCCCGCGTACTACTGGGATCCCGTGATCGGCCCGAGCGGCATGGCGTTCTACACCGGCAGCCTGTTTCCGGCGTGGAAGGGCAACCTGTTCGTCGGCGGCCACGCCACCAACGACCTGGTGCGCCTGGTCCTGGACGGCGAGAAGGTGGTGGGAGAAGAGCGGCTGCTGAAGGATCTGCAGCCAAAGCCCGAACGGATTCGCGACGTGCGCGTCGGTCCCGACGGCGCCATCTACGTCGTCACCGACAGCTCCACCGCGCGCATTCTCAAGTTGGTTCCGAAATAAGAAACAGGAGTTCAGGAGGTCAGGAGAATTACTTTCTTCGGGCCTCTTCGTCTCCCGTTATTTCTTGCCGCCCGTGTCGACCTTGCCCTTGAGGGTGGCGCCCTCTTCCATCACGAACGTCGGCGCGTTCACGTCGCCCTCGATCGACGCCGTCGACTTCAGCTCGACCCGCGCGGCACCCACGACATTCCCGACCACCGAGCCGCTGACAGTGACCACCTTGGCGGCCAGGTCGGCCACCACCGTCGCGCCGGGACCAATCGTCAGGCTGTGATCCCCCAACTCGATGGTGCCTTGCACCTGGCCGTCGATCACCAGATCTTCGGTCGAAACCACATCTCCCCGAACCAGGATCGATCCGCTGATCCAGGACGCTCGCCGCCGTTCTTCCATCAACGCCTCCGGTCTGATGGTACGTCAAGCGCCGGCCTGGCGGACGAAAGCTTCGATCTGGTCGGCGCCCATCGCGCCGGCCGTGCGGGCCGCTTCGCGGCCGTGCGCGAACACCGCCAGGGTCGGAATGGACTTGATGCCCAGGCGCGCGGCCACGTCCTGCAAGTTGTCGATGTTCACCTTCACGACCACCAGCCGGCCGGCGTTGCGCCGGGCCACTTCCTCAATCTGCGGGGCGACCGTGTGGCACGGCCCGCACCACGGCGCCCAGAAGTCGACCAGCACCGGCAGCGGCGATTGCTGCACCACCGCATCAAATGCGGCGGTCGCATCCGCCCCGACCGGGGCCGCCGCCGCCGGCAACCCGGCATGGCACTGCGCGCACCGGGCCGGGTGGTCCAGACGGGCGAACGCCGTCCGGTTCTGCTTCCCGCACGACGGGCAGGCGGCGATCACGCCGCGGTCATCCATTCGCAAGGCGCTCATACCTGGAGACATGCAAACTCCGCGCTCGCGGCGGTCTTGCTGACCTCTATAGCGGCCAGAGGCCGGCCATTTGTCCCAATCCCCAGACATTTCCAGCCGTTTTCCATTGGTACTTCTCTTGCTCTCTTGGCAGCCAGCCCCTCGCGGCCAGCGCCGGGGTGGGAGGAATTCATAACATGCTGCTGAAATCTGCGCTCGCAGTGATGCTGGCCGTTACGCTGACCGGGTGCGCCTACGACACTTACGGCAACCGCGGCGGCTACGGCAACAACGGCCACAACGGCCGCCACGGCTCGCGCAACGAGCGGGCCGCATACGACAGCGGCTACCGCGACGGACAACGCCAGGGCCGCGACGATGCGCGTGACGGCGACCGCTACGATCCACGTGGTCAGCGGGACTACCGCACGGCCGACAACGGCCGTTGGGGCTCGCGCTATGACGATGACTACCGCGACGGGTTCGTTCGCGGCTACCAGGAGGGTTACCGGGACGGCCGGGGAAATCGCGGGAACGGCCGCGGGCGGCGCCGCTAAAACGACATACAATCCGGCCGCGTAGTTCCGGAAGAGCCGCCCAGCACCGATTAGAACTTCACCGGGCCGTTCCGAAGGGACGGCCCAACACCGCCTAAAAGGTTTGACGGGCGACCCATTCGCGATAGAGGGAGTCGCTGGCGACGTAGCGATTGGCTTCCCTCATCACAATGTCCTGGCGCACCAATGCCGCGAGTGCGGCCTGGACGGTGGACGCGCCGGGCAGCCGATGCCGCGTGCGCACATCCGCCGACAACAACTCGCGGCCATCCTGCAGTACGAGCGCCCGCAGTACCGCGCGCTGCGGCAGCGTCAGCCGTTGCCATGACTCCTCGAAGATGGTGTGTTGCTCGCCCAGCAACCGTGTCAGCGTGGCGTGGAGATCGGCGAGTCCGACGGTCCTGCGTCCGGCCGCCCTGGTGTCGTCCCAGGTCTCGTGGGCCAGGCGTTGCACGTCGTACGGCACGTTGGCAGCGAGGTCAACGATCGCGGCGCCGAGCCCTGGCTCCGCTCGCATGCCACTCGCCGCGAAACGCTGATCGAGAAAATCGGCGAACAACGCTTCGTCGATCTTCTCCAGCCGCATCACCGGCCCGGCCTTGTAGAACGGCCGGCGCGGGCCGAGCATCCGTTCCATCAACGATGGTTCCGAGCCGGCAAACACGTAGCCGACCGCGCGCTGGTCCTGCACCGCGGCCCTGAGTGCGTGCTCGACGCTGCCGCCGTTGAACGAGGCAATTGCCTGGAACTCGTCGAGCGCGATCGCCAGGCGCTGCTTGCGGGCGGCGGCGATTCGTCCGGGCAACGCGAACACCTCGGCGGCCAGGCGGGCGGTGTCCCGGGCGGTGCGCACCGACGGAAAGGCCAGCGCGAACCGAGACTGGCCCATCGGGTCAGTGTCAAAGCGCAACTCGGGCCGCACGGCCTGCAGCAGCTCGCCGGCCCACCGGCGCAGCCGGCTGGCGGGCGTGTCAGCGGCGATCAATGCCTGGGCGTAGGACTCGAGGAAGCCGATGTACGAGCTGGACGCGGCGACCGTCACCTCGACCGTGAGCACCCGCTGCCCGGCGAGGCTGCGCAGGACGTCGCGGACCAGCGACGACTTGCCGTAGCGCCGCGGCGAAATCAGGAACACCTTCTGGCCGGCGGCCAGGTCGGCAGCCAGGCGCGCCCGCTCATCGTCGCGGTCGGCGAAGGCCCCGGCGGTGACGATCTCGCCGTAGATGAACGGGTTCCCTGGTTCCATTACGTCATTATACGTAATGATTACGCAAAATAACGTAATCGGCCGGGCCGGCGGCGGCCCAGGTTGACAGCGGTCAATTAAATGAACGACCATTAATTTCTTATGGCCCGCCCCAAGAACGCCGACGGCCAGCGCACCCGCCAACTGATTCTCGACGCCGCCCTCGACCTGTTCGCCGACAAGGGCTTCTTCGGCACCAGCCTGCGCGACGTCGCCAGGGCGGTCGGCGTGCGCGAGAGCGCCCTCTACAACTACTTCACCGGCAAGGACGCGTTGTTCGAGGCGCTGCTCGACGCCCACCAGGCCATCAAGTCGGAACGGCTGACCGTGTTTGCCGAGGGCCCCATCACCGATGGCCGGGCCCTGCTCGAGCGGCTTGCGATCACCACGCTGGAATGGTTCGTCGAGCCCCGCGAGCAGAAGATGTTCCGGATCCTGCTGTCGGACGGCGTGCGGATGGCCAGGCTCGGTCGCGTCAACCTCTACGAGCGGCTCACCAGCGGCCGCGTCGGCGTCGCCGCCATCCTGCAGCGCCTGACCCGTGACGGCTGGTTGCGCAAGGCCGATCCCCACCTGCTGGGCGTGGCGTTCATGAGCCCGCTCGTGATCTGGCGGCAGTTGCATGCCATTGATGCCGACTTGCCCATGATCAGGAACCCGCGCCTCTACGCGCGGCAGCATGTCGACCAGTTCCTGCAGGGCGCCGCGGCCCCATCGGCGCGGCGTCCGGCCGCCGGCCGCGCGCGCGTCCGTGCCTCGAAAACCCCCGCGCGCCCGGCGAAGTCCCGGCGTCCGTCGCAGTAACCCTGAAGGAGCGCCGCCCGTGTCCCGTCGAAATCTCGTCCTCGTGTTCTTGAGCGCCACGTTAGCGGTCGGGTGCGACCGCGCCGGTGCCGACGCGCCGGCCTCGCCCGCCGCCGCCGCCGTGATCAACGTCACGACCGCCGTGGTGGCGGAGGAGCCGATCAAGCGCTTCATCCGCGTGAGCGGCACCCTGACCGCGCAGGAGGATGCCGAAGTGGCCGCCGAAGTGGCCGGCCGGGTGATGGCGACGCCGGTGGAGCGGGGCAGCCGCGTCAACGCCGGCGACAGCTTGATCCGGCTGGCGGCAGCCGAGGGCGAGGCCCAGGCGATCGAGGCGCAGGCCAATGCCGCCCAGATCGAGGCGCGGCTCGGGATTGCCAATGGCACGCCGTTCGCGGTCGACCAGGTGCCCGAAGTCGCCAACGCGGCGGCAGCCCTGCAGCTGGCGCGCACCGAGTTCGAGCGCGCGCGCATGCTGCACCAGCAGCAACTGTTGTCGCAGGCGGAGTTTGACCAGCGCAGCGCGCAGACCGAGGCGACCGAACGCCAGTTCGACATGGCGCGCAACACCGCGGCCCAGCAGTATCAATCGCTGCTGGCGGCCCGCGCCCGCGTCACGCTGGCGCAGAAGGCGCTGTCCGACACGACCGTGCGCGCGCCGTTTGCGGGCATCGTCGGCGAGCGCTTCGTGTCGGTGGGCGACTACGTCACCCGCGGCACCAAGGTGGCCACGGTGATGCGCGTCGACCCGCTACGCGTGGAGTTGACGGTGCCCCAACAGTTCGTGTCAGCGGTCGCGAGCGGAAGCGCCGTCACTTTCGAGGTGGACGCCTACCCGGGCGAGAAGTTTGTGGGCGAGGTCCGGTTCGTGTCGCCGTCGCTGGCGGCGGCCACCCGCGCTCTCACGCTGGAAGCAATCGTGCCGAACGGCAGCAATCGCTTGAAGCCAGGCTTCTTTGCCACGGCGCAGATCGAGCACGCCAGCATGCTGCCGGGCTTGCTGGTGCCGGCGACCGCCGTGCGTACCGTGTCGGGCACGGCCCGGGTGTTTGTCGTGAACGGCGACCGGGTTGAAGAACGCGTGGTCATGGTCGGCCAGGCGGTCGGCGAGCGCGTCGAGGTCACGAGCGGGGTCAAGGCGGGCGAGCGCGTGGTCGCCAGTGGCGTGGAGCGAGTCGTCGACGGCGTCCGCGTCGTCGTGAGGTAGCCCATGCAGTGGCTGGCTGAGATCTGCGTCCGTCGACCGGTGTTCGCCTGGGTGCTGGTGCTGTCCCTGACGGTGGTCGGGCTGTTTGCCTTTGGCCGGCTGGGTGTCGACCGTTTTCCCAACATCGATATCCCGACCATCTCGATCACCACCCGGCTGCCCGGCGCGGCACCCGAGCAGATCGAGACCGAAGTCACCGACAAGATCGAGGAGGCGGTCAACACCATCAGCAACATCGATACCCTCAGCTCGACCTCGTCTGAGGGCATCTCCCAGGTGGTGGTCTCCTTCACGCTCGAGAAGAACGCCGATATTGCCGCGCAAGAGGTGCGCGACCGCATCAACCGCGTGCTGCCGCTGCTGCCGCGCACGGTGCTGCAACCGACGGTCGAGAAGCTCGACTTCAGCGCCGCGCCGGTGATCACGGTGGCGGTGACCGCCGACAAGCCGGTTCGCGACATCACCGAGTTTGCCGACAAGGTCCTCAGGCGCCGGCTGGAAAGCTCCGACGGCGTGGGCCAGGTCGTCGTCATTGGCGGCCGCAGCCGCCAGCTGAATCTTTGGCTCAACACGGAACTGCTGCGGGCGCAGAAGCTGTCGGTCAACGACGTGGCCCGCGCGTTGCAGTCGCAGAATGCAGACATTCCTGGCGGCCGCATGGACCAGGGCGCCGAATCGGTGACCTTGCGCACGCGCGGGCGCATCGAAACCATCGACGCCTTCGGCGACGTCGTGCTGCGCAGTGTCGATGGCCACCCGATTCAACTGCGCGATGTGGCGCGCATCGAGGACGGCATGGCCGAGCCGCGCACGCAGGCCAGCGTCAACGGCGAAGCCACCGTGCTGCTGCAGATCCGCAAGCAGTCCGGCACCAACACCGTCCAGGTCGCCAACAACGTCAAGCAGCGCCTCGCCGACCTGGCCGCCATCCTGCCCGCCGGTTACCAGCTGCGCATCGTTCGCGACGAGGCCCAGTTCATCGAGGCGTCGATCGCCGCGGTGCAGGAACACCTCATCGTCGGCTCGCTGCTCGCGGCCTTGGTCGTGTTCCTGTTCTTGCGCAATCTCCGATCGACGGTCATCGCCGCGATCTCGATCCCGACCTCGATTGTCGCCACCTTTGCGCTGGTCTGGTACATGGGCTTCACGCTCAACATGCTGACCATGCTGGCGCTGACGCTTTCGGTCGGCATCGTGATTGACGATGCGATCGTGGTGCTGGAAAACATTTTCCGGTTCATCGAAGAGAAAGGCATGCCGCCCATGCAGGCGGCGGTCGAAGCCACCAGGGAGATTGGCCTCGCCGTGATGGCGACCACCTTCTCGCTGGTCGCGATCTTCGCGCCGGTCGGCTTCATGAGCGGCATGGTCGGCAAGTTCATGCAGAGCTTCGGCCTGACCATGGCCTTTGCCGTGATGGTGTCGCTGTTTGTCAGCTTCACGCTCACGCCGATGATGTCGGCGCACTGGCTGAAGCCGGCCAGGAAGGGCGCGCACGGCGACTCGAAGCACAACCGGCTGTTCGATCCGATCGACCGCAGCTACACGCGCATGCTGGAGTGGTCGATGGCGCACCGCGGCCTGGTGGCGATCGGCGCGATCCTGGTGCTGCTGTCGAGCGTGCCGCTGTTCCAGATTACGAAGGTGAACTTCACGCCCGAAGACGACCAGTCGCAGTTCGACGTGACCATGCGCGCGCCGGAGGGCACCAGCCTGGCGTCGATGGAAGTGCTGGCCAACCGTCTCAGCACGGCGGTCCGCGCCATTCCCGAAGTGGAGTTCACGCTCGTGACCGTGGCCGGCGATGCGGCCGGCACGCTGAACACCGCCAGCATGCTGGTCCGCCTGCATCCCATCGAAGACCGCGACCGCGATCAGTTCGAGGTGATGGCGCAGGTGCGCGACGAGATCCTGCCGCCTTATATCG
Source organism: Acidobacteriota bacterium (assembly GCA_030697165.1). Taxonomy (NCBI): domain Bacteria; kingdom Pseudomonadati; phylum Acidobacteriota; species Acidobacteriota bacterium. Next base: position 275,547 of record JAUYQQ010000008.1, on the reverse strand, counting down.
AGGCCGGCATCCGCACGGCGGTGCAGCAAGGCGGCGGGCCCGGCGGCGGCGGCGGCGGCATCCAGTTCATGATCCAGGGCCCCGACCTGAAACAGCTCGAGGAGTATAGCGAGGCCCTCCGCGTGAAGGCCCTCGCCATTCCCGGCCTGGTTGACGTCGATACGACGCTGAACGCCGGCAAGCCGGAAGTGTCGGTCTATCTCGACCGGCCCAAGGCGGCCGACCTGGGCGTCTCGGTCGCCGATGCCGCCGAAGCCATTCGGCTGCTCGTGGCCGGCGACCAGGTGACGACGTTCAACGATCAGGGTGAGCAGTACGAGGTGCACCTGCGCGCGGAAGAGATCAACCGCAGCACGACCGAAGCCATTGCCGGTCTGCCGGTGCCCTCATCGCGACTGGGCATTGTCAGCCTCGACAACATCGCCTCGTTCACTCGCAGCGACTCGCCGGCCACTATCAACCGCATGGGCCGCCAGCGGCAAGTGACGCTGAACGCCAACATGCTGCCCGGCACCTCGCAGGGTACTGCCCAGGAGCAGATTGCCGCGGCCGCCGCCGGGCTGAACTTCGGTCCCGAGTATCGCGCCGACTTCTCCGGCCGCTCGCGCGAGCTGAACCGGACCGCCACCGCGTTCCTGACCGCGATCGCCCTGTCGTTCATCTTCATGTACCTGATCCTGGCCGCGCAGTTCGAGTCGTGGCTGCACCCGGTGACCATCCTGCTGTCGTTGCCGCTCACGCTGCCGTTCGCGCTGCTGTCGCTCATCATCTTCCAGCAATCGCTCAATATCTTTTCGGGCCTCGGCCTGCTGGTGCTGTTTGGCGTCGTGAAGAAGAACTCGATCCTGCAGATCGATCACGCCAACCAGCTGAAAGAGGCGGGCATGAACACGCACGACGCGGTCGTGCAGGCGAGCCGCGATCGACTGCGGCCGATCCTGATGACCACGCTGGCGTTTGTGGCGGGCATGATTCCGCTGGTGGTGTCGCAGGGCGTGGGTGCGGCGACGAACCATGCCATCGGCTGGGTCGTGATCGGCGGCCAGACCATGGTGTTGCTGGTGACGTTGCTGGTCACGCCGGTGGCCTACTCGTTGTTCGATGAGCTGCATGGCGCGCGGGTGTTCGCTCGCGGCTGGAACTGGCTGCGCTCGCGACGCGCGGCTCAGCATCCCGTGACACCGCTGTGAACGGGCGCCGGTGCCGGGCTCCCGTGGCGATCTGTCAGTGCCTGGCGAGGTACTGCTGCATCACTTCCGCAATGCGCGACGCGCGCGCCTTGGCTTCAGTGGCCATTGGCCCTTCGAAGTTGGCGTCGACGTTGGCGTGAAACTGCTCGATCCACCGGGCGAACTCGCGCGCGCCTAGCGGTGTCTGGCGCGCCAGGGCGAGGTGCACCGCCATGGGGCTGCCCTTGAAGCCGGGCTCGCCAAAGAGCACGGCCGCCCAGAAGCCGTACATCTTCGGCAGGTGCACGCGCCAGTCGATCTTCGCGATATCGTCGAAGATGGGGCCGAGCAGGTCGTCGGCCCGGACGCGATCGTAGAAGGTGTCGACGAGGCGGACGACATCCGCCCGCGACTCGATGTCCGGCAGGGCCGTGGGGGTATCAGGCATGGGTCATCACCGGGCCTCGGGGGTGCTCACGAGCGGCGGCGCGTTGGTTTGCGGCACGTGGCAGGCCGTGCAGTTCCAGCGCGCGCCGGCCAGCTGCGGGCGCGCGACGCCGGGGGCCTCGCGTGTGTCCACGAAGTGGCTCGCCGGCGCCGGCGGCGGTCCGGTGGTGGCGCCCGCGCGACCATGGCATCGCACGCACGCGTTGTTCCGTCCGGTGATGGGTATCAGCCCACGGATGGCGTGGGGCACGAGCGGCGGCGCGCCTTCCCACGCGCGCGGCAGCCGCTGGCTCTGGCCGGGCCGCTGGTCGTTGTACTCGTAGGCGGGCGGCGTATCGGTCGCCGCAGGCCTGTCCGTCGTGGCTTGTCCGAGGAGGGCTGGCGGCGCGGCCAGCAGCATCACCATCGAGAGGAACACCTGCCGTCGCACGATTACCCTCCAGCCGCAGTGGGGTCGGTGGCCCGCACCACCCGGACCGCGCACTTCTTGTAGTCGGTTTGCTTCGAGATGGGACAGGTGGCGTCGAGCGTCACCAGGTTGATGAAGACGTTCTCGTCGAACCAGGGCACGTACACCATGCCGCGCGGCATGCCGTAGCGCCCTTCGGTCTCGACGCGCAGCCGCACGCGACCGCGACGCGACTCGATCCAGGCCGAGTCATGGCGCGACAGCCCTCGCGCCTTGGCGTCCTCGGGATGCATGAAGAGCAGCGCCGCCGGCACCGCGCGGTGCAGTTGGGGCACGCGGCGGGTGATCGTGCCCGAATGCCAGTGTTCGAGGACGCGGCCCGTGCTGAGCCACAGGTCGTAAGTGGCATCGGGCGTCTCGGGTGGCGCCGCGTACGGGCGGAAGAAAATCTTGGCCTTGCCGGCCAGCGACACCGGCGGCCCTGGCGCGGGGCCGTGGAGGTCGCCCGAGGGCTGCGACTTCATCGCCGGTCCGTAGAAATCGATCGCGGCGCCGGCGCGCACGTACGGGTCGTGTTCACCGTTGAAGCGCCACCGTGTCTCCTTGCCGTTGACCACCGGCCAGCGGAGCCCGCGCACGTCGTCCGCGAGGTAGGTGTCGAACGATGCCAGGTCGTGCGCGTGGCCACGGCCGAACGACGCGTACTCCTCGAAGAGCGCCTTCTCAGGAAACCACCCGTCCCCGAGGTGGACGGCGGTGTCGTTGGCGTGGCCCTTCGCCACGGGATCCGGCCAGGCCACCTTGCGTCCGGCCGGCGTCGCGAAGAGCGCCTCGTACAGCGTAGTGTCCGGCGCCAGGCCGTGGGCCTTCGCATGCTCGATCACGTCGGGTAGCGTGCCGTCCGTAAAGCCCTGGGCGACCAGGCCTGCCACGCGCTGGCGCCCCCAGACGTCGGCAATCGTGAAGCGCTTCGAGAACTCGAGCATCTGCCATAGATCGGAGCGCGCCTCGCCAGGGGCGGACACCTGCTGGCGCCACAGCTGCGTGCGCCGTTCGCTGTTGCCGTAGCCGCCCCACTTCTCGAAGATCATGGCCGACGGGAGCACCAGATCGGCCACGCGCGTGGAGATGCCGGGGTAGACGTCCGACACGACGATGAACGCGTCGAGCTGCCGCGCCGCCTCCACCCAGTGGCCGGCGTTGGCCGTGGACTGGAACGGGTTGGTCACCTGTACCCAGAGCCACTTGATGCGGCCGTCCTCGAGGTCGCGCATCATCTGGATGATGTGGCTGCCCGCCTTGGGATTGATCGTCCCGGCCGGGAGCCGCCACAGCTCCTCGGCGCGCCTCCGGTCGGCGGCGCTCTCTACGGTCATGTCCGCCGGCAGCCGGTTTGCGAACGTGCCCACTTCGCGGGCGGTCCCGCAGGCGGAGGGCTGGCCCGTCAGCGAGAAGGCGCTGTTGCCGGGCTTGGCGTACTTGCCCGTGAGCAGGTGCATCATGTACGCCTGCTCGTTGAGCCATGTCCCGCGCGTGCTCTGGTTGAAGCCCATCGTCCAGAACGAGACGACCTTTCGTGCGCGGTCGGCGTAGGCGTCGGCCAACTGCACGAGCTTGGCCTTGAATTCGTCCAGGGGCTCGTCGGCGCGGCCTCGCGCGAGAGCGGCCACGAAGTCGAGGGTATAGGGCTCCACGGCCTTGCGAAACTCGTCGAACGAAATGAGCCAGTGGTTGTGGGCCTGCGCGCTGCGGGCCTGCGGCACCGCCCGGCCCGCGTCGGCCGCCCGCCCCTGCGCCACGGCTTCATCCTGGGAGAGGACATGCGCGCGCTGCTCGGCTCGCGTGTCCCGCTCGGCCGGACGCATGCCGCGGTCGTCGTCGCGCAGCCCGTACCCAATGTCGGTGGGCCCGGCGGCGAACACGCAGTGGTTATCGACAAACTCGCGATCGACCGCGCCGCGGGCGATGATTTCCCGCGCGAGGTAGTTCCAGATGGCCAGGTCGGTCTGCGGCCGGAACACGATCTCCACGTCGGCCAGCGCCGAGGTGGGCGTGGTGAACGTCGTCAGGTGCATGATGCGGTAGCCGGGGTCGGCCAGCTTGCGCGCGGTGACCCGCGCCCACAGCATGGGGTGCATCTCGGCCATGTTGGCGCCCCAGCTGACGACGGTGTTGGTGAGCTCGATGTCGTCGTAGCAACCGGCGGGCTCGTCGATGCCGAAGGTCTGCATGAATCCCGCCACGGCCGAGGCCATGCAGTGGCGGGCGTTGGGGTCGAGGTTGTTGCTGCGCCAGCCGGCCTTGACCAGCTTGGCGGCGGCGTAGCCCTCCTGGATGGTGTACTGTCCAGACCCCATCACCGCCACGCCGGTCGGCCCCAACTCCTGGTGGACGCGCTTGAACTGGCGCGCCATCTCCTCGAATGCCCGCTCCCACGTGACCGGGGCGAACGCGCCCTGCTTGTCGAAGCGGCCGTTCTTCATGCGCAGCAGGGGCGTGGTGAGCCGGCCCTCGCCGTACAAGATCTGCGCATTGGCGTACCCCTTGACGCAGAGCAACCCGCGATTGACCGGGGAGTCGGGGTCGCCTTTCACGGCCACGACCCGGCCCTCGTTGGTGGCAATCTGCAGGCCGCAACCAGTGCCGCAGAAACGGCAGACGCCCTTGTCCCAGCTCCACGACTCCTGGCCGTCGCGGGCGAGTGCCGCCAGGCCGGCGGGGAGTTGCAGGCCGGCGGCGGCGGCGGCGGCCGCCGCGGCGCTGGCCCGGAGGAACGCGCGTCGGCTATGACCCGTCAAGCGGCACCTCCGGCCCAGGGGGCCTTGCGGTCGGCGGCGGGACCGTCGACGTAGTGGCACACCACGGCCACCGACACCACGTGTGCCAGGCTGGCCATGGCGGCGTACCCATTCTTCAGGTCTTCGAGCGTGGGCGTTTCGAGGGTGGTGACGAGCCGGCCCCCGGCCTCGTCGCTGACGTGCACCACCACGCCGGGGAGGGCGGCGAGGCTGCGTGCCACGGAATCCAGATGGCCCGGTCGCACCGTGACGAGCAGGCCCGACACGTGCGCCTGCCCGTATGCAAAGGCCGGCATCACGGCAATGATGGCTGTCGGCACCCCGTTCTGCCATGACGGCCGTCATATCGCGCCGGGCTGGCGGCCCTCGGGGCAGTTGGAGTCGAGCGGCGGTGGGTGGCCTTCACCTCACTGAGCCATGCCGCTGTAAAGTACCGGCGTGACACAACTGCCGGACGCTGTTCGGGCCGAGCTGGCGCCTGGTGCCCGGCTGCGCGCCGCGCTGAACTACGCCAACACGCTGCTGATTTCGACCCGGGGCGAGGAGCCCACCGGTGTCGCGCCCGACCTCGCGCGCGAGCTCGCCAAGCGAGCCGGGGCCTCAGTCGAGTTCATCGGCTATGCCAACGCCGGCCTGGCCGCGGATGCCGCCGCGACCGGCGCCTGGGATGTCGCGTTCATCGGCGCTGAACCACAGCGTGCTGCCGAGATCACCTTCTCGCCGGCCTACGTCGAGATCGAAGCGTCCTACCTGGTGCCGGCCGGTTCCTCGTTACTGCGAATTGACGATGTCGATCGCGACGGCGTTCACATAGCCACCGCGGCGCGCGCGGCCTATACGTTGTTCCTGCAGCGCACGTTACGCCACGCGGCGCTGGTCGAGGCCGAGGGCCTCCCCGGCGCATTCGAGAGGTTTGTCGAGATGCGGCTGGATGCCTTGGCCGGCTTGAAGCCCAACCTGGTGGCCAACGCTCGCCAGCTGCCAGGCGCGCGCGTGCTGGAAGGCCGATTTACGTCGGTGCAGCAATCGATGGGTGTGCCCAGGCGTCAGGCGGCCGCGGCGCGCTACCTCGAAACTTTCGTCGCCGAGATCACCTCGTCGGGCCTGCTGCGCGACCTCATAGCGCAGCATCGCGTCGAGGGCCTGTCGATTGTCGCCAGATAGACCTACTTGAACAGTCCGTCGCGCGCCGCCGCGGTGATGGCCAACACCCCGGGGTGCTTCAATCGCCTTTCTGCCGAGATCGCGTAGTAGTGTTCGCGCACGGCACCGGTCAGGCCGATGGCACGCACCCCGTAGATGCGGCCGATGTCCTTCGCGATCACCACCGGCGCGGGAAAGACGGCACCCGTATCGTGCGCGAACGCCTTCATCAGCGCCGTGTCCTCGAACTCCGCGACGATGCGTGGCCGCAACCCGGCGGCGTCGAACCAGGCGTTGAGGCTGCGGCGAGCCGCGGTATCGACCGAGGGCAGCACCATCGGCACCTCCTGCAGCGACTCCGGGAAACGCCGACGCAGCCGGGCGGCGAGGGCCGCGGGCGCAAAGAACGCGGTATCCGACTCGCCCAGCAAGTGATTGAAAACCTTCACGCGAAGGTGCGACGGTGCCGGGGAATCGGCAATCACGAGGTCGACGCTATGCAGCGCCAGGTCGGCCACGAGTTGTTCAACGCTGTCCTCACGGCACATCAGGTGCAGCGGTGGTGACAGGTGCGCCGTCGGTCGCAGCAGGTGGCAGACGATCAGCTTCGGCACGGCGTTCGCCACGCCGACCGCCAACTGCATGGGCCGGCCCGGCGGCCGGCCGCGCAGGGTTTCAACCAGTTCACGACCGATACCAAAGATCTCGTCGGCGTGCCGGTAGACGATGCGGCCAGTCTCGGTCAGTGCCAGGGTCCGGCCCTGCCTCTGGAACAGCCGCTCGCCCAGCGACTCCTCGAGCAGGCGGACCTGGGCGCTGATGGTGGGCTGTGACAGGCGCAGCTTGACCGCGGCCTTCGACACGCCGCCTTCCTGGACCACGGTCCAGAAGTAGAGCAGGTGATGGTAATTAAGCCAGAGAGTGGACTCGGGGACCGTCACGGTCTATAGTTTAGGCCTTCAGCCGCGGCCCTCTCGATCGGATTTGTTATATGGAGGGTTTGCCTTGACCGGTTCGTCGGCCAGGCGCCTTGCCGGCCTCGCCTGAGGACAAAGCGATGCCACCGATAACGACTATCTATTGGCATTGCGCTCCGCCAAGGCCTGATCCTGTGGCGTGATCAGCATGACCACACTCGATCCGGTCGTCCTGTTCTTCCTGCTGGGCCTCACCGCCGGCCTGCTGCGCGCCGACTTGCGGCTGCCGCCGGCCATCTACGACTTCCTGACCATCCTGCTGCTGCTGACCATCGGCCTGAAGGGCGGCGTCGAGCTGGCGGCGCAGCCGTTTGGCGCGCTGTTGCCGCAGATGTTGGTGGTGGTCCTGATGGGCGTCCTGCTGCCGCTGGCGGCCTACCCGGTCCTGCGGATCGCAGGCCGCCTGGCGAGGGCCGATGCGGCCTCGATTGCCGCGCACTACGGCTCGGTGAGCGTTGGAACGTACGCGGTGGCCGTCGCCTATCTGGCCAGTCGGCAGGTCGCTTTTGAGGGATACGTCGCCGTGTTCCTGGTGCTGCTGGAGATGCCCGCCATCGTCGTGGGAATTTTGTTGGCGCGAGGCATCGACCGCAACGCGCCCTGGCGGCCGATCGCGCGCGAAGTCCTGCTGGGCAAGAGCATCGTGCTGCTGCTCGGCGGGTTAATCATTGGCTGGGTCGCCGGCGCCGAGGGCATCAGGCCAGTCGAGCCCCTGTTTATGGATCTGTTCAAGGGCGTGCTCGCCCTGTTCCTGCTTGAAATGGGCCTGATAGCCGCCGGCCAGGCCGGGAGCCTCCGCCGCCATGGCGCGTTTCTGGTTGTGTTCGGCATTGCCATGCCGCTGGTCGCCGGCGCCCGTGGCGCCGGGTTGGGGTGGGGGATGGGGCTGTCGGTGGGAGGAACGGCGCTGCTGGCGACCCTGATGGCGAGTGCGTCGTACATCGCGGTGCCCGCCGCCATGCGCCTGTCGGTACCCGAGGCCAATCCGGCGCTGTCGCTGGCCGCCTCCCTGGGGATCACCTTTCCTTTCAATATCGTGGTCGGCATTCCCCTCTACCACCGGTTTGCCGAGTACCTTTATCGCCTGGGAGGATGACCACACCATGTCCGTGGAACATCGCAAGCTGGTGACCATCGTTACCGAAGCCGCACTGGAGCACGAGTTGGTTGGCGAGATTCAACGGCTGGGTGCGTCCGGCTACACCATCACCGACGCGCGCGGTAAGGGCGGCCGCGGCGTCCGCAACGCCAGTTGGACGCCGAGTGCCAATATTCGGATCGAAGTGGTGTGCCAGGCCGGCGTCGCCGATGCGATTGCGGCCATGCTCCAGACGCGCTATTACGACAACTACGCCATGATCCTGTACATCGGCGAGGTCGCGGTCCTTCGACCCGAAAAGTTCTGACCGCCAGCCCCCGCTCAGCCGCACCCGCGGTTACGCCGCGCCCTCGGGCCGCCGGCCAGTCGTCACCACCCGCACGGCGGCGCGCGGCTGGTTGGCCGGGCTGGTGAGCGGCGTCTTTCGCTTGCTGCTGCCCGGCTGATCGCTGTCAAAATGTTGACCGAAGTAGATCATGGTGCCCTCGTCCCCTCTGGCTGGTGAACCAGCCGCTGTGACGAGGTCAATGTAGCGAGCGCTGCGGCCGATAGACAAATAGATAGTTAACTCGAATAAATTAGTTTTTTGTTATGTATCTGCCGCACCCCTTTGGACGGCCGTTGGCGGGGAGCGAGTCTTGCTCAATGCCGTCAATTCGACGAGGACGCCCCCCTGCAGAGGGCGTCCCCGCGAACCATCACTAGTGCTTGTACGGCGGCCGCGCGAGCCACTCCAGCGGTTCGTCGCCGATCGGCGCGCCGGGGGGCGCCGGCGATGGCGGCATAATCCGCCCCGAGAGCTGATCGTTCACTGGCCGCTCGATGAAGCGCTTGATGTCAGCGGCCATCATCAAGCGATGGGCGCGCTCCGATTCAGCCTGCGAACCCGCGGCGGCCGGCCCGACATTGGCCGCCCGCGCCCGAAGCCGATCGAGCTTGAGAGACGCGATCGCCCGCACCTGGGCGTTGGGCGCCGCGCTCGCCAGCCACATCAGGCGGTCGACCAGCACGCGTTCGGTGGCGCGCCGGACCTCCGCTTCATAAGTGCCCGACGTCGGCGCGTCGAACGTGGCCCTCACCAGCCGGTCAATCACCTCACCCAATCCGGGCAGCGACTGATCGACGGCGGACTGGGTGACCATGCGCGCGGCGCGGTCGGTCTGGAGCATGAAGCCAATCGTGACGTCGGCGGCGATCGACGCGGGGTTCACGGGATCGAAGCCCTCGCCGGTGGTGCGCGGGAACAGCTCGCGGTGCGAGGGGTAGCCTGGCGGCCGCGGCGGAATCAGGTCGAGGATGCGCTTCGGGATGGTCAGCTCCGACGGCTTGAGCGTCGCGGTCAGCGCGTCAATCGCCTTGCGCTGCGCTTCGCCCGACACCCAGCTCACCGGCGTGCGGCCATCGTCTCGCATCGCGTAAACGAAGTCCTGGCCGCCAATCGACGATGAGGTGCTTTCGACGGCGTAGCGGTGGTACATGTAGATCGGCACCAGTGGTTCTTCGATCATCACAGTGGGCACACCGGTGCGGATGGTGTTGGTGCCGATGCGATCGAGCGCGGCGCGCCGGACCTTCATCAAGCGGGTCAGCTCGTCGGTCTGGTTGGCGCCGTTGGTCCACTGGTCGGCATTGGGGTGGATGCTGATGTCCTGGTTGGTGAAGTAGCGCAGGTCCGCCGCCCAGGCGTCGTTCTGGATCTTCAGCAGCGCCGCCGCGTCTTCGGCGCGATTGGGAAACTCGCGGTAGCCCCAGTTGATGGCCACCTTGTCCCACTCGCCGATGTTCTGGTGGTAGGCACGCGAGAGATCGATCGTGCCGTCCTCTTTCAGCTCGGCGAGGGCGACCGGATAGTCCATCACCGAGATCCAGCCCTTGCTGCTGTTGTAGTAGTTGTGGCCGATGCCGAGGGTGTGCCCAACCTCGTGCGCCGACAACTGGCGGATGCGCTGCAGGGCGGTCTCGTAGAGGACCGCCGGGCGTTCGGTGCCGTTCGCATACGGCGACAGCAGGCCCTCGAAGATCATGTAGTCCTGGCGATCGCGCAGCGAGCCGAGCGTGACGGTGGCCTTGATGATCTCGCCGGTGCGTGGATCCGACACCGAGCCGCCCATGCTCCAGCCGCGGGTCGAGCGGTGGACCCAGTTGATCATGTTGTAGCGGATGTCCATCGGGTCGGCGCCCTCGGGCAGCACGTCCACCTTGAACGCGTTGCGGAAGCCGGCGGCCTGGAACGCCGCATCCCACCACATCGCGCCTTCGATCAGCGCCTTCCTGACGTCTTCGGGCGCGCCGGAATCAACCCAGTACTGGATTGGCTTCACCGGCTCGCTGATTGCGGCGGTGGGATCCTTCTTCTGCAGGCGATGGCGGCGGATGAGCCGGAACTGGATCGGCTCGCTGATCGGCTGGCTGAAATCCACGAACGTCGCGCCGCCGTAGCCGGCGCGCGGGTCGTCGTGGCGAGGCGTGTAGTTGTTGTCGGGCAGCTGCACGAACGAGGCGTGCTCGCGAAGCGTGACCTCGTTCGGCGAGGGTGTCACGCTGGCCACGGAGCCGGAAAAGAGGCCGCCGCCAAAGCCGCCGCCACCACCGCTACCACCAGCGCCCGGAGGCGCAATCGGCGCCGGGCCCTGGGTGGGACCGCCGCCGCCACCGCCGCCAGTCGGTTCGTTGACGAACGTCAGCGTCATGTCGACTTCGGTGTTCATCGGGAAGTTGCGGGTGTTGGGCAGGTAGAAAGCGCTGCGGGTGCGGTCAAGGCGGTAGTTGCCGGGGCGCAGGCTGCCGGCGGCGCCGGCCACGTCGCGCAGGAAGAAATCGGTGGCATCCACGAGCACGCTTCCGCCGGACTCGGCTATCACGGCGAACCCCCACAGCGTGGACTTGGCGAACGATTCGGCGACCGATTTCACTTCGAGCGGGTTCTTGCTGCTGGAGCGGAACGACTGGTTCGGTTGCACCAGCATCACGCGCGGACCGACGCGCTCGAAGTAAACCAGGCGCCCGCCGCCGCGGCCGGTGCCGCGGTCGAGACCGATGTCGTTCGAGCCGAGACCGGCCGAGAGGCCGGTCGAGAACAGGAACTCGGTGTCGAACCGCGAGATCTCCAAATACATGGAGCCGGTGCGTTCATCCCAGTACAGCGGGAAGTAGCCGTCCATCTTCTTCATGCCGGTGGTGCGGTCCTCGATGGACTGCAGGGCAGCGGGACGCTGTGGCTGCGCGGGAGCCTGGGCGGAGATCGCCGGACCCGTGAGCAGGATGGTACCGATAAGCAACACGAACAGTTTCAACATGGCCACTCCTTGGCGTGGTCATTCTACTGTTCGGCGCACCTCCGTGAAGCCCGGCGTTGCCTGCGCAAGACAACGAATGACAAACGCCGGGCCCCCGAGCATCAGGCGGCCTGGATCGACAGGCTCACCTTCACATCGTCGCCGACGAGGAACCCGCCGGTTTCGAGCGCGGCGTTCCAATTCAGGCCGTAGTCCTTGCGGTTCAGCGTGAGCTCCGTTTCGAACGCCACCTTGGCGTTGCCCCACGGGTCCTTGGCTTCGCCGAGGTAGGCGACCGGCAACGTGATGGTCTTGGTCACGTCGCGGATGGTCAGGTCGCCGGTGACGTCGAACTGGCTGTCGCCGCGCGCGGCCACCGCGGTGCTCTTGAAGGTCAGCAGTGGGAACTTCTCGACATCGAAGAAGTCGGCCGAGCGCAGGTGCTCGTCGCGCTGCGCCTGGCTGGTGTCGATGCTCTTGGTCTGGATGGTGAATTCAACCGACGAGCTGGCCGGCGCGTCGGCAGCGAACGTGACGGCGCCGTCGAACTCGGCGAAGCGGCCGCGCACCTTGGTGATCAGGTGGCGGACCTGGAACGTCGCCTCCGAATGGGCCGCGTCGATCTTGTAGGTCTTGAGCGTGGGAACGGTGGCGATGGCGGTAGTCATGATGGTCTCCTGAACGAAAGTTACAACAGTTATTGTTTAAACACGTATTGGACGCAAAAAATGGACTCAGGGTTTCTTACGAACTTCGGCCAATCCGTCGATGACCGCCCGCAGGCTCTTCTCGCTTACGTGGCCCAGCTGCGTTTGCACCAGCTCGCGCATCGGCTTGTCGAGCTTGTCCACGAGGTCCAGGCCCTTGCGGGTAATTCGGGTCGTCACGTAGCGGCGATCCTCGGCGCTGCGCTGACGGGAGATCAAGCCGGTCTCTTCCATCCGGTCTAGCAACCGGGTCACGTCAGGCACCTGGGCCACCAGGCGCTCGCCGACCTCGTTGCGGCACAAGCCGGCAGCGCCGGCCCCGCGCAAGATGCGCAGCACGTTGTACTGGCTCGGCGTCAGGGCGTGGCCCTTCAGGGCCTGCGCCACCTGGTGGTCGAGCACCGCCGCCGTCCGGGCAATGCTGAGCGCCGCCTCTTCCTTGAGGCTCGCGAACGGCTTGTTCTGCTTCAGTTCCGCGGCCAAGGCCGATGACATGTCATGACAGTAGGTGTTTTCACACCTATTGTCAAGCACACGTAATTCAGACCTAATCCAGCCGGTGGTAGGGGATCTCGGTGAACATCGGCAGGCCCGCCATAGTGATGATGTCGACCAGGCCGGCGCGTTCGTGGAATTCCTTGCTGTCGCGGTCGATCACGATGGTGTTCGGATAGTGCGGCGCGAGCCGGCGGAACTCCGCGTCGATCAGCCGGAACCGGCGCACCATGTTCTCGGCGCTTTCGTGCGGCCGGTTGCGCAGCCGGATGTGCTTCTCGATGGTGTCGGTGCTCGACGTCAGCACGATCACCTTGTCGGGCGACCACGCGTCGCCAATGGCCAGCACCTGGCGCAGGGCCGCGTGGTGCTCCTGCGGATATTCGGCGATGTGCGCCTCGAGCGTGATCCGCGCGCCCTCGAAGAAGATCACCTTGGCCGGCGAGTCGTTCAGCGCGGCGTCCTGGTAATTGGCGTCGTAGAGGCGGCCGAAATACTCGGTGACGCCGACGGCGTTGACGCCATTGGCAATGTCCTCGAGCACGCGCGGATCCCACACGCCCTTCTCACCTTCGCCGTACGCCCCGTTGTGGTACAGGTCGGCCAGCTGCCTTACGAGGGTGCTTTTGCCCACCCCGGGCCCGCCGACGATCGCCACGCGCATCCAAGGATATTGGCCTCAACCGCCCGACCTCGTCCATATCCTTCTGCGCGTCCGTGGCGGCCTGCCACATCAGCATCACCGCCGACGCCCGCCACGGACGCCAGCGTTCGGCATGCCGTTCGAGTTCACGAGCGCTGCAGCCGCCGGCCCTCTGCCGCAGGATCAGGTCGCCGGCCAGAAAGGCGTCGGGGTCACCGAGCGCCCGCATTGCGATGTACTGTGCAGTCCAGGGGCCGATCCCGCGCAAGGCCTCGAGCGAGCGCGTCACCTCCGAAGCCGGCGTGTTGCTGAAACGCACGTCCCCAGCCAGGACTGCGCAGGCAAGGGCGCGAATGCTGCCGGCGCGGGCAGAGATGACGCCAACCTCCTCGATCGGCGCCTCGGCCAACTGCTCGGGGACCGGGAAGAGGCGATTGAGGCCGTCGGCTCCTTCGACCACGCCGCCAAAGCGCCTGGCCAATCGGCCGGCAACCGTCGTGGCCGCCGCCACCGACACCTGTTGTCCCAGGATGGCGCGCACCGACACCTCGAACCCGTCCCAGGCCCCCGGAGTCCGCAGCCCGGGATGCCGTGTGAGGACAGGCCCAAGCCAGGGATCGCCACCCAGGTGCTCGGCGACAACTGCGGGATCCCCGTCCAGATCGAACATGCGCCGCACGCGTGCAACGATTAGCGCATGCGCGCGAGCGTCGGGGAACCGGATAGCCAAATCGATCGCCGGCGCGGCCGAAGACAGGCCTACCGCGAGGGTGCCGACCCGGCCGTCGATCGCGATGGTTCGCCGATAACCATCTGCTTCGACCACCTCCACCCCAGGCGTGGCGCGCGCGGCCAGGAAGCCAATCAGCGCACCCCAATCGAATGGGGCCCGATAGGCCAGGCTCACGCGGACCGCTTTCGTCACGACCTCGAGCTTAGCGCGGATATTTAAGGAGTGGTTCTTGCAAGCTAAGATGGGATGGTGACTCGTCTGTTCACGCTCCTGTCGCTCGTCCTCATGCTCGTGGCAACTGCTTGTGCCGACGCGCCACTCAGCCTTGCCAACATCCAGGTCGGCCGTGCCCTCAACCCCGACCGCAGTGTGGCCAGCATCACGACCCTGTTCAAGCCCAACGAGACGATTTACGTATCGGTGCAGACGGCGGCAGCCGGCAAGGGCACCGTCGGCGTGAAGTGGATGTTCGGGACCCAGGTGATCGACGAGCCGGTCAAGCAGGTGTCGTACGACGGTCCGGCCAGCACCGAATTCCACCTGGTCAACTCCGGGGGTTTTCCAGCGGGCGACTACAGTGTTGAAATCTTTCTCGACGGCGTGTCCGTCGGCCAGCGAACCTTCAAAGTGGGTGAGATGTAGATGATCCAGCAGGGATTGATCGCCGCGGCGATCGCAGTTCTGATGTCCTCCGGCCAGGCCACGCTGCGTCCGGATCCACCCATCAAGTGCTCGAGCTGCGACGAATGGAACGAGCCGATCGAGCCGTTCCAGGTTTACGCCAACACCTACTACGTTGGCACCGCGGGGCTGTCGGCCCTGCTAATCACCGGGGAAGCGGGCCACGTCCTGCTCGACGGCGGCCTCTCCCAGTCGGCGCCACTCATCGCGGCCAGCATCCGCAAGCTGGGCTTCAAGCTCGAGGACGTCAAGCTGATCCTGAACTCGCACGCGCACTACGACCACGCCGCCGGCATTGCCGCCCTGCAGCGCGCCAGCGGCGCCACCGTCGTGTCGAGCGCGTCAGGCGCGCAAGGCTTCGCCATTGGCAACGCCGTACCCGATGATCCGCAGGCCGGCTTCGGCAACAACGACTTCCCGGCGGTCAAGAACGTGCGCGTCGTGAAGGACAAGGACGTGGTGCGCCTCGGACCGCTGGCGATTCAGATGCACAACACGGCCGGACACACACCCGGCAGCACCACCTGGACGTGGCAGTCGTGCGCTGATGGCAACTGCCTTAACCTGGTCTACGCCGACAGCATTTCGGCCATTGCAGCGCCGGGATTCCGCTTCACCGGCGATGCGAAGACGCCAAGCCGCGTCGATCAATTCCGCAAGAGCATCACCACGGTCGGTGAACTGCCGTGCGACATCATGATCACCACGCACCCGATGGCCACCGACCTGGCCGGCAAGCTGAAGAAGCGGGCCGCGAAACCGGCCGTGGACCCGTTCATTGATCCGCAGGCCTGCCGGGCGCTGGCCGCCAACGCCATGAAGGCGCTCGAGGCGAGGGTCGCGGAAGAAATCAAGAAGTAGCCAGATGCCCGTAGCCCGTAGCCAGAGGAACTCTTGCTCCCTGGCTACTGGCTACTGGCTACTGGCTACTGGCTACTGGCTACTGGCTACTGGCTACTACTGCTGCGGCTTGCGGTAGCTGCTGACCGGCGGCAGGTACGATCCGGTGCCCGGCGTCGGCGCCGGCTCCGCGACCACCGGCATCGTCAACGTGCCGATGCCCTCGATGCTCGCGGTGATCACGTCACCCGCCTTCAGGAAGCTCGGCTTGCCGCGAACGGCCGAGCCCATGCCCACTCCGCCCGAGGTGCCGTTGTTGACCAGGTCGCCCGGGAACAGCGTGATGATCGACGACCCGTACTCGATGATCTCGTAGACCGAGTGAATCATGTCGCCGGGCAGGCCCTCCTGCATCTGCTGGCCGCCGACCGACAGCGTCTGGCGCAGCCGCTTCATGGGGTCGCCGTAAAACTCTTTCGGCACGATCCACGGACCCATTGGCGCAAACGTGTCGTGACCCTTGCCGACGAACCAGTCCGAACCGGGACGCGAGTCTGGCGGACGTCCGCCGCGATCGGACACGTCGATGGTGACGGTGTAGCCGAAGATGTACTCGGCCGCCTTGCTCGCCGGCACATACTTCGCGGCCTTGCCGATGACGATGCCGAGCTCCACTTCCCAGTCGATGCGATCGCGGCCATACGGCAGGATCACGTTGGCGCCGTTGCCGATGATGGCGCCCTCGGTCGGCTTGAGGAACAGGTACGGCACGCCGCGCGAGGCGCGCCGCTCATCGGCCGCCTTCTTCTGCTGCTCGGGCGTACCGCCCTCGTTGACGTGGCTGTAGAAGTTCACGGCCGCGTTCAGGATCTTGCGCGGCTGCAGCGGCGCGAGCGTCCGCACCGCGGCGAGGTCGTGGATATACAGCGGGCGCGGGCTCGCCGACACGCGCTTGTTGGCGACGATGTCGTTGACGATCTCGTACAAGCGGGTCTTCATCCCATACTCGTACTGGCCGACCAGCGCCCGCATGTCTTCAGGCATCGGGATGCGCGGATAGGCGGGGTTGCGCTCGAGCGCGCGGTTGGCGGCGTTCAGGTCGACGATCAGCTTGTCCTGGAGGACGATGCCGATACGTTCGTCGCCGGCGATCTCAAAAGTGCCGAGCTTGAATGGTTCGGCGCTGGTGATGGCGGTTTGAGCGGTTGACCAGGACGGGCTGGCCAGAAGTACGAGCAGGACGGTAATCAGGATGCGTTGCATGGCGGGGTAACTCTGACGCCCCGCACCGGGCCCTGTCAACCACCCTGTTGAGCTGGCTATTCATACCGCAGTGCCAGGATTGGGTCGATCTGGCTCGCCCGCCGCGCGGGAATCATCCCCGCCGCCGCCGATACCAGGGTCAGCAGCGCCATGGTCGAGACGGCCATCCATGGATCGTTCGGCTCGATGCCGAACAACTGCGACGACACGTACCGCCCCAGGGCAATCGCCGCGGGGACGCCGACCACCAAGCCAATGACCAGCAGCAGCAGGACTTCCTTCATCACCAGCCAGACCAAGGACGCCGGCTCGGCGCCGAGCGCCAGCCGCAGGCCCAGCTCCTTCTTGCGGCGGGCCACGATGAACGCCATTACGCCGTAGAGGCCAACCGAGGCCAGCAGCGTCGCCAGCAAGCCGAAGCCGGCCGACAGCATGGCGATCAGGCGATCGCTCAACAGCGTTTCGTCGAGCTGGCCCTGCAGCGTCTTTATGCCGAATACCGGCATGCCGGCATCCAGCCGCTTGACCTCGCTTCGCACCAGGTTGAAAGCGCTGCTCGACGCATCGGTCGTGCGCATGTAGAAGGCCACGCCGCCGCGACCCCAGCTGGGAATGAACACCTGGCGGCGTACCCCTTCGCGCGGGCCTTCGTAGAGCGAATCGGCGACCACCCCGACGATCTGAATCGTCAGTTTGGCCTCGGGCCCCGGACCGAAGCCGACGTGCCGGCCAACGGCGCTCTTGTCGCCGAAGAAATGCCGCGCGAACTTCTGGTTGACGATGGCAACCGTGGCGTCTTGCTTCGCATCGGCACGGGTGAAGTCGCGGCCCTCGATGAACGGGATGCCCATGGTCTGGAAGTACCCGGGCGACAGCGAGTTCATGAACGCCTGCATGTCCTCGCCTTCCTCGGCTTGGTGGCCCTCGACCGACATGGTGCTGTCCCATTCATCGCCGGCGAGGATCGACACCGACGCGGTGCCGGCCGACTTCACGCCGGGCGACGAGTTGAGGCGATCGAGCAATTCGCGGTAGAAGTTCACGCCCTGCTGGTTCTCGTAGCCGCTGAGCGCGGGGTTCAGCCGAAACGTCACCAGGTTGTCGAGTACAACACCGGTGTCGGTGGTCTGCAGGTTCTGCAGGCTGCGCACGAACAGGCCGGCGCCAAACAGCAGGAGGAAGCTGAGCGCGACCTGCGCTGCGACCAGGCCCTTGCGCAGGAACAAAGATCCGCCCGACCCGGCAATGCCGCCCACGGTGTCCTTGAGCGTGCCCCACTGATCGGGATTACTTGCCTTCAGTGCGGGCAGCAGGCCAAACACCACGCCGGTCAGCAGCGTCAGCGAGAACGTGAACAGCAGGATGCGCAGATCCGGGGTCGGCTGCACCAGCAGCGGCTGGTCCGATGGAATCAGCGAGATCAGGCCGCGGGTGAGCGCGACCGACAACAGGATGCCGGCCGAGCCGCCGATGAATGACAGGAGCACGCTTTCGGTCAGCAACTGCCGCACCAGCTGTCCGCGGGTCGCGCCGAGCGACAGCCGCACGGCAATTTCCTTCTGGCGCATGAAGCCGCGGGCGATCAGCAGGTTGGCGACGTTGGCGCACGCGATCAGCAGAACGAGGCCGACCATCGCCATGAGCACGACCAGCGCAGTGGAGAAGTCGTTGCGCAGCGACGAGTACCCCATCGCCGCCGGCTCGACCTTGAGTTGCCCGGTCATGAAACGGTCGCGCACGAACTGGGTCCAGTTCTTCGCGCCGGGCAGCGTCATCTCGTGCTGGCGGATCTGCGTGAACAGGCCCTGCATGGGCGCCTGCGCGGTTTCGGCGGTGTAGCCTGGCTTGAGGCGCGCGAACACCTGCACCCAGCGCGTCCGCTCGTCGTTCATCCTCACCCATTCCCACTCGGGCACCACCACCGGCTTCATCTGGATCGGCACGCGGATCTGCGGCGAGCGCGCGGGATCGATCCCGGCAAAGCCTTCGGCCGAGACGCCGACGATCGACATGGGGTAGTTGTTGACCAGAATCTTCTTGCCGATCACGGCCGGGTCCCTGCCGAAGCGCGTGACCCAGTAGTGGTGGCTCAGCACCACCACCGGGTGGCCCTGGTAGACCTGGTCGTCTTCCTGCGAGTTGAAGACCCGGCCGAGCGCCGGGCCGACCCCAAGCATGGTGAAGAAATTACCCGACACCATCTCGACCTCGACCCGTTCGGTCTGGTTGTCAACGCTGATCGAGGCGGAGGCCAGCCGCCGCGCCAGGACCTCGGCCAGCGGCTCGCCGCGCTTCCGGTACTCCTCGTAGATGGGATACGAGTGCATGCGCGAGCCCATGTTGCTGCCGCTGTGCGGACCCTGCTGGTGGAGCATGACCAGCTCATCCGGGTTCTTGACCGGGAGCTTGCGCAGCAGGATCTGGTCGATCAGTGTGAAGATCGCCGTATTGGCGCCAATTCCCAGGGCCAAGGACAGGACGGCGACGATCGAGAACAGCGGGCTGCGGAACAGGCCGCGGACGGCGAGCTTCAGGTCGTTCATTACGCGGGGTTAGACGGGTCGCCCCGGTCCGGGGTTGGGACGGCCACCCCCGCTATCGCGCGCGGGCCTTGCCGCCGCGCACGCTGACCATCAGCTTGACGATCTCTTCCAGCACGCTCGGCTCGAGCCCTTCGGTATGGCCCTTGTCGAGCCGCACGAAGTCGGCGACGACCCGGCCATCACGGCACTTCGGGTAGATATAGGCTTCGGAGGTGCCCGGCCGCGCATGCCTGGTCGGTGGCGGTCACATAGCCGGCGCGGGAGTCGACGATGTCGGCGCGGCGTAGGCGGTACTTGTCCTTGAGGTCAACGATCGGGAAGTGCCAACCCTGAACCGATTCGGACCGTCTTACGTAATCAAAAGCTAGGGTGCCTAGGGTGCCTAAGGTGCCTAGGGTGCCAGGGTGCCAGGGTGCCAGGTGCAGATAATTGGCCGGAGGGGTCATGTCGTTTTTGAATCGTCTGTTGGGGAAGAGCGAATCGCCGAAGCAGCGCGTCCAGGTCTGCGTCGAATGTGGCATGCCGGTGGCAGACCACAAGCAGTGGTGCTCGATCCTTCAGGGCCAGAACGAGATGAAGCTGAAGGCGGCCGAAAAGCAATCCGCCTGATCAGTGTGCCGCTGGCACGGGAGTCGCAATGACCCAAAGGCCCCGGAGGCCCATGTGTCACAGCGTCCCGACGACGAGTCTGCTGATTCCGATCCGTTGCTGTTGTTCGCGACCGAGCCGCAGCCCGAAGCCGCACTCGCGCCGCAAGTCGAAATCCCGATAGAAATCGAACCGGCCCGCGCCACTCCGGAGCGGGCCGCGCTCGTTCACCGCGCCGAAACCGCCGAGCGCTTGCTGCGCGAATCAAGACGAGACGCCGCGGCACTGAAGCGTGAGGTGGCGACCTTAGTCAGCGCTGCCAAGGACAATCGCGCCCGGGCGCGCCGGTCTGCCGTCACCCTTGGTCTTGCCGCGGCCTGCCTGGTCGCGCTCGTGACCGTGGGTTGGCGTTCCATTCCTTCCGTGGCGCCACCCATTGTCGCAGCCGTCGAGCCGGCGAGGGCGGCGGCCGTTGACCCGCCGCCGGCCATCACGGAACCGGAACCCACGACGGAAGCCAGGCCCCCAGTTCCCGCTCCGAGACCTGTTGTTCGAGCGCGCGCGCCGCAGCGCACCGAACCCGAGCCTCGAGCACAGTTTGTCGGAACGCTGTCGATTGAGGCCGTGCCCACGG
The DNA here is from genome assembly GCA_030697165.1 of Acidobacteriota bacterium. Taxonomy (NCBI): domain Bacteria; kingdom Pseudomonadati; phylum Acidobacteriota; species Acidobacteriota bacterium. The sequence continues at coordinate 255,103 of JAUYQQ010000008.1, read as the reverse complement.
GCGGGGAAGTCTTCATCAACCGACGGAGCGTGGGCAAGGCACCCGTCCGCTTGTCGGGGCTGCGGGCGGGCTCGCACCTGGTGTGGATTGAGCGCGCGGGCTATCGGCGCTTCACTCGCGTGGTGACGGTGCCCGCGAACCAGGTCACGCGGGTCAGCGTGGCGCTCGAGCGGGACGATTCGCCCGTGCCGCGCCCTTAAGCTCATCCCGGCCAGTTTCTGCCCGCGTGAGAGGTCTCGGGCTAACGCGTTGCGATAAGCTAGCGGCGCCACTATGACCACCGCTTCCCCTCTGAGCGAGACCATGTTCGGCGCGAGCACCGCCCGCGCCCTGGCCACACCGGCCCTCATCCAGCAGATGATCGATTCGGGCGACGGCATCAGCGACCTGGTCCTGTCGCCGGGCCGGCCGCCGCAAGTGGAGCGCCACGGCGACCTGGTGCCGGTCGAGATTGCCGAAATGCCCATCTTGCGCGCCGAAGACACGGCCGGCGTCGCCTGCGACCTGATCAACGATAACCAATACCTGCTCGGCACGCTGAAGGACCAGGGCGCCTGCGACTTGTCGTACGTGCTGCCCGAACGGTGCCGCTTCCGCGTCAACGTCTTCCGCCAGCGCAACACCTACGCCATCGTCATGCGCATGATCGCGTCGCGCATTCCGAGTATTGCCGAGCTCAACCTGCCGCCGGCGATTGCCGATACGGCGACCTTGAAGAACGGCATCGTGCTGGTGACCGGGCCCACCGGATCGGGCAAGTCGTCCACGCTGGCCGCGATTATCGACCTCATCAACGAGAGCCGCGCTGAGCACATTCTCACCATCGAGGATCCGATCGAGTTCCTGCACAAGCACAAGAAGGGCACGGTCCACCAGCGCGAGCTGCATACCGACACGCCGACCTTCGCGCTGGCGCTGCGGGCCGCGTTGCGCCAGGCGCCGAAGGTGATCCTGGTCGGCGAAATGCGCGATCGCGAGACGATTGAGATCGCGCTGACGGCGGCCGAGACGGGCCACCTGGTGTTTTCGACACTGCACACCATTGATGCCTCGAAGACCGTCGAGCGCATCGTCGGCACCTTCGACGTGGCCGACCAGCAGGCGGTGCGCGCGCGCCTGGCGGCGTCGTTCCGCTACTTCATCTCGCAGCGGCTGCTGCCGAAGAAGGGCGGCGGGCGCATGGCGATCATCGAGATGCTGAAGTCCACCATGCGCACGCGCGAGTACATCGAGAACGGCGAGAAAGAAGGGCGCTCGCTGATCGACGCCATGCGCGACGGCGTGCTGGACGGCATGCAGTACTTCGACGGCGAGCTCGAGAAGCTGGTGCGTGCGGGCCTGATCGCGCCGTCGACCGCGTATCTCTACGCGACCAACGCCGGCAACCTGCGGGTGCAGCTGGCCGACGTGCCGGATGAAGATGATCTGATCATGAGATAGGCCTTAACAGGAGGATAGGAGTTCAAGAGGCATTTGATTTCCAAACTCTTTAACTCTTGATCTCCTGTTATTCCGATCTGAGCGCCTGCATCACATCCACGCGCGCCGCCCGCGCGGCCGGCATCAGCGACGCGAGCACTGCCGCGGCCATCAGGAGCAGCGCGGCGCCGGCCAGCGGCGCCGGTCCGGGCATGCTCAGCTCGCCGATGAACCCGCCGGCGAATCGCGCCAGCGCCAGCCCGCCAACAACGCCCGCGGCGACGCCGAGTCCGGCAATCACGGCGCCTTCAGCGAGAATCTTCGCCAGCAGGCTCGACGGCGTCGAGCCAATGGCCAGCCGCACGCCAAATTCGCGGGTGCGCGCGCTCACCGAGAAGGCCAGCACGCCGGCCACCCCGACCACGGCAATCGTGAGCGCGACGGCGGCGAAGCCGCCAAACACCATGGCGTTCAACCGGTCCGGCGCCAGCACTTCGGTGCGGACATCCTCGAGCGTGGCCGCTTGCTCCACCGGCTGCTCCGCCGACAGGTCGCGGATGAGCTTCGTGACCGGCGGCACCAGCGCGTAGGGATCGGTGGCGGCGTGCACGAACAGCCGTCCCTGGAACATCTCCTGCTCCATCGGGTGATAGACCGCGATTACCGGCTCCGCCACCACGTTCTCATCATCGAGGTCTGCGACCACGCCGATGATGCGGCGCGGGCCGTTGCTGACGCCGATGAACTTGGTGACCGGGTCGGTCCACATGAGGTTGCGGTTCAACGCTTCCTGGTTCGGGAACATTCGCTTGGCCAGGCTCTCGCTGACGATTACCACCTTCTCGCCGTCGGTGCGATCGTCGGCGTTGAAGTCGCGGCCGGCGATGATCGGCACGTTGAGCGCGCGGAAGAAGCCGGGCGACACGGTGCGGAACTTGGCGCGCGGATCGTCTTCGCCGTCGGCCTTGCGGTAGCCCTCGACCGTAAACTGCGCCGCAAACCATTGGCCGGCGTCGCGCCACGGCACCATGGTGCCGATCGCCACCGTCTCCACGCCGGGCAGTTCGCCGATGCGGCGAATGACCTCGCGGTAAAACGGCAGAATCAGCGCCGGCGGCCGCTCGTAGTTGACCGGCACGTTGAGCACCAGGACATTGCGGGTGTTGAAGCCCGGGGCCGTCGACTGCAGCGCAATCAGCGTCGTGACCAGCATGCCGGCGCCGGCCACCAGCACGAACGACGCGGCGATCTGCGTCACCGCGAACAGGCGCAGCCGGCGATTGGTGCCGCTCGTAATGCGGACGCTGCCGTTCGACAACCCGAGTCCATTCGAAGCCTCGGCCGAGGGCAACCTGGGCACGAACGCCAGCAGCACGGCCGCGATCAAGGCCAGGGTGACGCCGACCCACAGCAACGTGGCGTCAACGGTCAGGTCGAGGGCGCGTACCGAATAGCGTGACGCGTACCGGGCCAGGATCGCCACCATGGGCCGCGCGATCAGCACGCCCAGGATGGCGCCGGCACCGCACATCAGCAGGCTTTCGGCCAGCAGCGTCCGCCGCAGGGCCGCGCGGCTGGCGCCGAGGGCCGCGCGCACCGCCAGCTCGCCCTCGCGTCTCACCGATCGGGCCAGGATCAGGTTGGCGACGTTCGAGCAGGCGATGATGAAGATCAGCGCCGAGGCCGCCAGCAGGATCAGCAGCACGGTTCTCGCCGGCGACACGATCTGGTCGCGCAGCTGCACCGCGTTGATCTGGAAGTCGTCGTTCACCGGGTAGTCCTGGCGGTGCTCGGTGAGCATCGCGCCATGGGCGGTCTGCAGCTCGGCGCGGGCTTGCTCGAGGGTCGCACCGGGCGCGAGCCGGCCAAAGAGCTCTGTCATGCGGTGCACCCGCCCGTCCACCATGGTCGCGTCCATGTGGTGCGAGCTGGTGACGACGTTCGCCATGAGTTCGGTCTGCGCGGGATACGGAATGGACGGCTCGAGCACGCCGACGATGGTCACGGCGCGGTCGCCGAGCTTGATCACCGTGCCGACAACGGACGGATCGCTGTTCAAGCCCGTGCTCCAGAAACGGTGCGTCAGCACCGCCGTCGGCGCCGCCGCCGGACCGTCGTCTGTCGCGTCGAGCAGGCGCCCAGCCACCGGCCGGAGCCCCATCACGTTGAAGTAGTTGCCGCCCACCACGCCGGCCCGGACGACGCGAGGTTCGCCGAGGCCGACCATGGTGAACTCGATGGTGGAGAAGTCACCGAACGCCGCAATCGACTTCACCCGCGCGCGCAGATCCCGGATCTCGGGCACCGAGAAATTGGCATTCTCGGAGCCGCGACCTTTGGCGCTCTGGCGAATGTAGATCAACCGCTCCTCATCGTCGTTGACCAGCGGCTTGAGCAGCACGCCGCGGACCAGGCTGAAGATGGCCGCGTTTGCGCCGATGCCGAGAGCCAGGGTGAGAATGACCGTGATGGCCACTCCCTTGACCCGGCCGAGGGACCGAAGCGCGACGCGGAGATCGATGATGAAACTCATGACTGCTGCAACTCCTGGGTGAGGTCTTCGAGACGGTCGTAGACCGGCACCGAGAAACCGGCGCCAAGATTACCCCACCCGGCCCATAGACCGGCAGGGCGAATACCTGCGCATGGCGTTTGCAAAGCCGTCGCTCCGGGCGTAGAGTGCGCGCATGTTCCTGAAGCACGCCACCGCGACTGCCGTCCTGTCACTTCTCCTGGTGGGCACCATTTCGGGCCAGGCGCCGCGGGGCCGCGCCCTGGCGATCGAGGATTACTACCGCATCAAGACGATCGGCGATGTCTCGATCTCGCCCGACGGCACGCGCGTGGCCTATGCCGTGTCTACCCGTATCGAAGACGACAACACGAACGCCATCGAAACCTACATCGTCAACGTCGATGGCTCGGGCGAGCGGCGCATCACGCACCACGGCGCCAACGTCGCGAACCCGCGGTGGACCGACGGCAACCAGTTGTCGTACTCCCTCAACGCGCGCGTGGCCAGCGCGGTCTTCATCGGGCCCGGCGCGCCCGCCCCGGCGCCGAGCGTGCGAACGGTGGACGGACGGTGGCAGATCCCCGTGAATGCGGCCAACGCGACGCCGGTCGCGTCGCCGCCGGCGATGCCGGGAGTGCTGAGCGCCGACGGGCAGTGGCGTGCGCACGCGCAAGACGGCCCACGCCGTGCCACGGAGCCCGCCACGGGCACTGACTTCGAGAAGCGCCACGCCGACCGCTTCCAGGGCCGCACCTTCGACTGGATGCGCTTCCAGCAGGACGGCCAGGACTACCCGGTTGCCGACCCGCGCCTGCGACCGGCGGCCGAGATCACCGTCACGCCGGCTGCCGGCGGACCAGGCAAGACGCTGACGACGCTCGGCATGCGTCCGGCAAGTCTGGCGTGGCACCCGGACGGATTGCAGATCGCCTTCACCGCCGACGAGTCATGGCGCGACGAACAGTCGTACGAAGACCCCGACATCTACATCGTCACGACCGCGGGACAGGTCAGGAGGCTGACCGCCGACGGCTACGTCTGGAGCTCACTTGCGTACTCGCCCGACGGCCGGTTTCTGCTTGGAGAGCGCACGTTCGGCACCGACATGATCATCGAGCAGCGGCTGAACCATGGCGGTTCCAACGACCTCTTGGTGTGGCCCGCGGATGCGGCACCCGGCGTCGCGCCGCTCAACCTCACGGGCTCGTGGGACCTCGAGCCGAATGCGCCGCGCTGGTCACCCGATGGCCGCTACGTCTACTTCGTGGCCGAGAAGGGCGGCACCACCCACCTGTTCCGCGTGGCCGCGCAAGCAGGAGCCACCGTCGAGCAGGTGACGCAAGGCGAACGGCGCCTCGGCAGCATCACCTTTGACCAGTCGATGACCAGGATCGCGTACACGGTGGGGACTTACGACAGCCCGTCGGAAGTCTGGACCGCCAACCTCGACGGCTCATCTGAACGCCGTCTCACGAACGTGCACGCGGAGATCCGCGACGCCATCGGCATCACCCGCACCGAGCGGCAGACGTGGCGCAGCACCGACGGCACCACGATCGAGGGCTGGCTTACTTACCCGCATGGCTACGACCGCGCAAACGGTTTCTATCCGCTGGTGGTGTTCAACCACGGCGGCCCGCACTCGGCCGTCGGCTACGGCTTCAACTTCAAGCAGCAGTACTTCGCCGCGAACGGCTACTTCGTGCTCGATACCAACTTCCGCAGCTCAACCGGCTACGGCGACGCATTCAAGTGGGGCACGTGGGGCGCCTGGGGCACCAAGGACGGGCAGGATGTCGTGTCGGGCATCGACTTCGTGCTGGCGAACTACCCGGTCGATCGCGGCAAGGTCGCCACCATGGGGCATTCGTACGGCGGGTTCATGACCAATTGGCTGATCACGCAGTACCCCGATCGCTTTGCCGCGGCCGCCTCCGGCGCCGGCATCTCGAACTGGTTCAGCGACTACGGTACGGCCGACATCTATCGCACCAAGGAAACCGAGTTTTACGGCGCGCCGTGGAATGAACGCGCCATCGGGCCAATGATCGCCCAATCGCCGCTCATGCAGGCGGGCAAGGTGCGAACGCCGACCCTCTTCATCCAGGGCGAGCAGGACCAGCGCGTGCCTTACGAGGAAGGGGAGCAGATGTACTTCGCCGTGCGGCGGCAGGGCGTGCCGGCGAAGATGATCCAATACGCCGGCCAGCCTCACGGCATCAGCGGTCATTGGAACAACGTGCACCGCATGCTGAACGAGCTGAAGTGGATCGACTCGTACGTCAAGAACGGAACGGCTACCCCGACCGCCCAGAAGCAGTTTTTCGAGTAACGACGGGGTAGAACTTGGGGCGGCCGAGATGAGTATGATGGGAGGTCCAAACCAGGAGGCTCTGAATGGTTCGCAAAGTGTTGGGATTGATCGCCGGCGCCGCGCTGTTGTCGGCCACCGTGCTGGCGCAGACGCCGCTTCGGTCAGCGCTTCACGACTACCGCGTGGTCACCGTCGTGGATTCGCTGGTGCAGCCGTGGTCCATGGCGTTCCTGCCGGGCGGCGACATGCTGATTACCGAACGGCCCGGCCGCCTGCGCATTGTGCGCAACGGCACGCTGTTGCCCCAGCCGGTCGAAGGCGTCCCCGCCGTCTCGTACGCCAACCAGGGCGGGCTACTCGAGGTCGCGCCGCACCCGGACTTCGCGTCGAACCGAATGCTGTACCTGACATTCTCGAAGCCGCTGGCCGACGGCAAGGAAGCGACGACGGCGCTCGTGCGAGGCCGGTTCGAGAACGATCGCCTGACCAACGTGCAGCAACTGTTCGAGTCGGTCTCGAAGGGCCGCGGCCACTTCGGCGGCAAGATCGCGTTCGACGGCAAGGGCTTCCTGTTCCTGACCCTCGGCGATCGCCAGGTGCCACCGACGGGCAATCTCGAGGCGCATCCCGCGCAGGATCTGACCAACCATCACGGCACGATCGTTCGCCTGCATGACGATGGCCGGGTGCCGGCGGACAACCCGTTCGTCAGCCGCGCCGGTGCGCGCCCGGAGATCTGGAGCTACGGCCATCGCAACGTCCAGGGCATTGCCGTCCAACCCGAGACCGGCGATGTGTTCGCGACCGAGCATGGTCCCATGGGCGGCGACGAACTGAACCGCATCCTGCCCGGCCTCAACTACGGCTGGCCGGTGGTCGGGTTCGGCGTGAACTACACGAGCGGCCTCGCGATCCACCAGGGCACCATGCGTGAGGGGATGGAGCAGCCGCGCCACATCTGGGTGCCGTCGATCGGCATTTCGGGCGGGATGTTCTACACCGGCGATCGCTTTGCGCAGTGGAAGGGCAACTACTTCACCGCGGGCATGTCCGGGCAACAGCTCGCGCGTCTCACCATGAAGGGCACGAGCGTCGTCAACGAAGAAACCCTGGTGCCGCAGATGGGCCGCATCCGCGACGTGCGGCAGGGGCTCGACGGTTTCATCTACCTGGCCATTGAAGACCGCGACGGCAAGCCGACGCCGATCCTGCGGATGGAGCCCGTCGAGCGCAGCACCAGATGAACAAGAGACCAGGAGATCAGGAGAAAAACTTTCCTCCTGATCTCTTTAGCTCCTGTCTAAAGATGTGGTGTCCGGCGTTAGCCGGACCTATCGCGCCAGAATCTTGCCGGCAAGCGCCTGCGTCAGCTTGCCGGCATCAACGACCGCGATGCCGTTGACGAAGACGTAGTCGATGCCTTCGGAATGCTGGTGCGGTTCGAAGAACGTCGCCTTGTCGCGAATGGTGGCCAGGTCGAACACCACCAGGTCGGCGGCGAACCCTTCGCGCACCTGACCGCGGTCGGCCAGCCGCATGATCCGCGCCGGCAGCGACGTGGCCGCTCGAATCGCGTGCTCCAGCGTGATGGCGCCGCGATCGATTGCGTAGTGCCGGATCTTCCGCGTGAAACTGCCGTAGAACCGCGCATGCGTGGCCGGTCCATCCGCCGGCAGGGCGATGCCGCCATCGGTGGAGGTTGCGACCCACGGCTGCTTCGCGATCAGTTCCATGTCGAACTCGGCCATCGAGAACCCTCGCATGCGCGCGCCGCCGTTGCGAGTGGTCAGGCCCTCCATCTGGATTCTGATCGCGGCTTCGACGGGATCGAGCTTCCACAGCCGCGCGATCTCCGCGAGCGACTTGCCGTAGAGCGACTTGTCGGTGAACTCGTAGACGGTAATGTTGTCGGCGCCGCCGCGGCGGCGGATCTCGTGGGCGATGTCGCCGCGCACCTGCTTGGCCGTGGGCGGATCGCCGAGCACGCGCTTCAGCATGGCCGCGCGATCGGTCGGCGGCTGGCCGCCCGCGGCTCCGGGCGCCCGCGTGGCCCACGCGGGGATCAGCACCGTTGAGCCGTCGGTGCCGCTGGTCGGGTACGGATACTGATCCGCCCACACGTCCACGCCTCGATCGCGAGCGCGTTGGATCAGTGTGATCGCCGTCGCGCTCGATCCCCAGTAGTGCTCGCCCTTGGCCTTGAGATGGGACGCGACCACGCGGGCGCCCGACTTCTCGCCAATCTCAATTGTTTCGCGCACTGCGTCCAGCAACGTCGGGGCGATGGGGCCGTCCTGGCTCGGCACGTACCACAGCGGGTCGCTGCCCTCGCTGCGCTCGTGCGAGATGTAGACGCCGTCAACCGCGGGTAGCTCACGTGCCAGCTCCACCACTTCGTCGGTCGTGCTCCAGCGCCCGGGGTCGTACTCGAGGCCCGCCGACAGGCCCACCGCGCCTTCTTGCAGGGCCTGCCGCACGAGCGCCCGCATCTTCTCGATCTCATCCGTCCGCGCCGGCCGTCGCACATCATCGCCCATGACCCGGCGTCGAACGGTGCCGTGACCGACCAGCAGCATGGCGTTCGGTCCAATGCCGTTGGTCTCGAGCTGCCGGCGCTGGTCGGCCACCGGCCAGGGCGAACGGCCGTCCTGATTGACGACAACGGTGGTGATGCCTTGTGAGACGAGGTTCGGTGCCGATCGCCGTACCGGATCCGGATCGCGGAACCCGCCCCGCGGGCCCGACCCATCGTCCGCATGCGAGTGGATGTCAATGAAGCCAGGAGCGACGTACTTGCCGGCGGCATCAACGACCCGCGCCGCCTGCGCGTTGGCGAGCGATCCCACGGCGACGATGCGCCCGTCCTGGATGGCGATGTCGGCCGGAAACCATGGGTTGCCGGTGCCATCGAGCACGCGGCCGTTGCGGATCAGCAGGTCGTAACGCGCCGCGGGCTGGGCGGCGAGCCCTGCGGTGAGGACGGCCAGAACGACGATCCCAATCGACGCAGTCCACGCTTTCATCGCGCCATTATCGGTGAACTCGGGACCTTGTCCTAACCCACCATCCAAATAGACTTTCTCCTGATCTCTTTAGCTCCTGTTTCGACGCTGCGTGGCGGCGTAGACGACAGTCGCGGCCACGACGCACACCCCGAAGCCGAGCCATTCATCGAATGTCAGGCCGGTAAGCAGCCACAGGATCACCGCGCACGCCAGCCAGGGCACGGCGCCGGCGGCCGGCACCGTGAACGCGGTGGCCGAGCGATCACCCTGCACGCCCAGCTGCCGCAACCGCCATGAGGCGAGCGCGCAGCCCAGGTATAGCGCCAGCGCCGACACATTGGCGAGAATCGCGAGCTTCTCGAACGTGCCGGAGATGGCAAGTGTCAGGCCCAGCAGCGACTGCGCGATGATCGCCGCTTGCGGCGTTCGGTGGGTCGCGTGCACGGTCGCGAGGGCACGGGGAAGGAACCCGTCCTGGGCCAGCGCAAACACCATGCGCGGAATCGAGAGCGTCATGCCGCCCAGGTAACCAAACATCGACAACGTGGCGCCGCCCAGCAGCAGCGCGCGGGCCCATCCGCCCATCGAAGCACCGGCGGCATCGGCGAGTGGCGAGACCGTGGCCTGCGCCAGGCCGTCGCCGAGAATGCCCTGCGCCACGGTCTGCAGCGCGAGATACAGGACGGTGATGCCCACCATGGCGAGGGCGATCGCACGCGGCACGGTCCGCGCGGAGTCGCGCACCTCGCCGCTCGGCACGAGCGCACACTCGATGCCGGCGAACGCGAAGATCAGCAGTAACGACGTGCGCGCGACATCCCCGGCGGCGGGCATCGCGGCGACCCGCAGGTTGTCGACGTCGATGAAGAAGAACCCGCCAATCGCAATCAGCAGCAGCGGCAACAACTTGGCGACGGTGGCGATCGAATTCAGCCGCACTCCCAGCGTGACGCCCCTCAGGTTGACGATGGTCCAGAAGCCAAAGGCCGCGACGAGGATGCCGATCTCCATGCCACGGCCGGCCAGGACCGGCACCAGCAAGCCGAGGCCCGAGGCGAACACCGTGGAGACCGCCGCCGTGGCAAAAGTGCCGAGCATCCAGAGCAGCACGCCAGAGAGGAAGCCCGCGTAGGGGCCGAATGCCGTGCCGACATAGGCGTATGGCCCGCCGGTGAGCGAAACGCGGCTGCCCGCGTCGGCAATGCACAGCACGATCAGGCCCATCGCGACGGCGCAGACCAGGTAGGCGATGGGCGCGGCCGCGCCGAGTGACCCCGCGACATTCGCCGGCAGCCTGAAAATGCCACCGCCAATGGTGATGTTGATGATGGCCGCGGCGAGGCCGAACGTGCCGATCACGCGGACGAGCGACTCGTTCCCGGCCGTGGATGAAGACATGGACCGGGATGTTATCGTGTTCACAGCAATGCGACTTTGGGATATTTCGCCGACGATCTCGGTTGCGACGCCGTGCTTCCCCGGCGACACGGCGTACGCGCAGCGGTGGAACGCGCAGATTGGACCGGGCTGCCCGGTCAACGTCAGCGCCATCACCCTCTCGCCGCACCTTGGAGCGCATGCCGACGCGCCGCTGCACTACGGCGCCGATGCCGCCGCGATCGGCAGCGTGGACCTGTCGCCGTTTCTCGGGCCCTGCCGCGTCATTCACGCCATCGACAAGGGCGCGTTGATCACGCCGGAGCATCTGGGCGATCCTTCCACCTTCGCGCGTCGCGCTTCGGCGGACAAGGAAGGGTTGCCTCCACGGATCCTGGTGCGGACCTGCCGGCGCGCACCGACGGAGTGGTCACCCACCTTCAGCGCCTTCGCACCGCAGACCATCGCCTGGCTGGCCAAGCGCGGGGTCCGGCTGGTCGGTATCGATTCGCAGTCCGTCGATCCGGCCGACAGCAAGACGCTCGACAGCCACCAACAGCTGCTGGCGCACGACATGCGCGTGCTCGAGAACCTGGTGCTCGACGATGTGGACGAGGGTGATTACGAGCTGATCGCCCTGCCGCTGAAGCTCGCGACTGCCGATGCCTCGCCGGTGCGCGCCGTCCTGCGGTCGCTGCCATGACCCGCGACGAATGCCTCGCCCGTGATGCGGCCGATCCCCTTGCGCCCCTGCGCGCGCAGTTCGACCTGGCCGGCGCCGACGCCGAAGGCGTCATCTACCTCGACGGCAACTCGCTTGGCGTCCTCCCCGCCGCCACCGCCGCCCGCGTCGCTGCGGTGGTGCAGGACGAGTGGGGCGTCGGCCTGATCCGCAGTTGGAACCACGCCGGTTGGATCGACCTGGGCCAGCGCATCGCCGCCAAGATCGCGACGCTCGTCGGCGCCGGTCCCAGCGAGGTCGTCGTCGCCGACTCCACCTCGGTAAATCTCTACAAGGTCTTGAGCGCCGCCATCGCGATTGCGAAGGCGAGCGCGCCGCCGCGCACGGTAATCGTGTCGGAACGGACCAACTTTCCGACCGACCTTTACATTGCCGACACGCTCGCGCGCGCGCATGGCTTCGAGCTCGTCCTCGCCGATGCGGACACCATCCCCGCGCTGCTCGATCGTCGCACCGCCATCCTGATGCTGACGCACGTCAACTACCGCACCGGCCGCATGCACCGCATGGCCGAGGTCACGAAGGCCGCGCACGCTGCCGGTGCGTTGGTGGTGTGGGACCTGGCCCATTCGGCGGGCGCCGTGCCCGTGGATCTCACCGGCGCCGATGCTGACTTCGCGGTGGGATGCGGCTACAAGTACCTGAACGGCGGCCCCGGTGCTCCGGCGTTGGCGTGGGCGCATCCCCGTCACGTGGCGTGGATGGACCGCGAGCAGTGGCGCCAGCCGCTATCGGGATGGCTGGGTCACGCGGCCCCGTTCGCGTTCACGCCCGACTATCGGCCCGGGCCGGGGATGTCGCGATTCATGTGCGGCACGCCGCCCATGTTGTCGCTGGCGGCGCTCGAGTGCGGGGTTGACACGGTGTTGGCGGCGGAGCCATTCGGCGGCATGGCGGCAGTTCGCGAGAAGTCGATCGCGCTAACCGACCTGTTCATCGCGCTCGTCGAGTCACGCTGCGCGGGTCACGGACTGACGCTGGTCACGCCGCGCGCGCCGGCCGACCGCGGCAGTCAAGCCAGCTTCGCGCACGCCACCGGCGGCTACCCGATAGTGCAGGCGCTGATCGCGCGCGGCGTGATCGGCGACTTTCGCGCGCCCGACATCCTGCGCTTCGGCTTCACGCCTCTCTACACAAGATTTGTCGATGTGTGGGATGCCATGGCCCATCTGGAACAGGTGATGACGTCGGGAGAATGGCGCGAGCCACGATTCAACGTCCGCGCCGCCGTGACCTAAATGCTTACAGGAGATCAAGAGACCAAAAGAAACTCTTGATCTCATGGCCTCCTGTTGTTTATTGCGATCTCGTACGACCGAAGCCTCGCCGCGTGATCGTAGATGTGCGACACGATGATCAGCTCGTCGGCCCTGGTGCGCTCGACGAACTCCGCCATCTGCGATTGGACAGTCTCGGGCGATCCGACAAACGACACGCGCGTTCCCTGATCGACAGTCGCCGTATCTGACGGTTCGCGCTCCCACTCTTTCGACGGCGGCGGCAGCGTCACAGGACGCCCGGCGCGCAAGGCGGCGAATGACTGCCTCCCAGACGAGGCCAGGAACCGGCCCTCGGCATCGGTGTCCGCGGCCACGACGTTGACGCCGAGCATCAGGTACGGCTGCGGCAGTTGTTGCGAGGGCTTGAACCGCTCGCGATAGATCGCCGAGGCCTCGCCGAGCAGCGCCGGCGCAAAGTGCGAGGCAAACGCGAAGGGCAGTCCCAGGGCCGCGGCCACTTGTGCGCCGAACGTGCTCGACCCAAGGATCCAGATCGGCACGGCCAGCCCGCCGCCCGGGACTGCGCGCACCGCCTGGCCGGGCTGTGGCGCGTGGAAGAAGTCCATCAGCTCGATCACGTCCTGTGGAAACTGATCGGGATTGGCATTGAGCGTGCGGCGCAGGGCATAGGCCGCGGCGTGGTCGGTCCCCGGCGCGCGGCCGAGGCCCAGGTCCACGCGGCCGGGGAAGAGCGACTCCAGCGTGCCGAACTGTTCGGCCACCTGCAGCGGCGCGTGGTTGGGCAGCATGATGCCGCCGGCACCAATGCGAATGGTCGTCGTGGCGGCGCCGACCTGGCCAATCAAGACCGCCGTCGCCGCGCTGGCAATGCCGGGCATGTTGTGGTGCTCGGCGAGCCAGAACCGCCGATAGCCCCAGCGCTCCGCGTGCTGCGCCAGGTCGACCGTGTTACGGAATGCGTCGGCCGCGGTACCGCCCTCGATGATGGGACACAGGTCGAGAACCGAGAGTGGAACCATTCCACATCATGGCACTCATCGTGCACGCTGGAATCCGTCACGTCGACGAAAAGAGGGGCCTCCGCATGAGCTACATCAAGACATCCGATGGAACGAAGCTGTACTACAAGGACTGGGGCACCGGCCGACCGGTGGTGATGATGCACGGGTGGCCGCTATCGTCGGCGACCTTCGACGATCTGTCGATGGCACTGGCAGATAACGGTTTTCGAGCCATTTCTTACGACCGTCGCGGCTTCGGCCGATCGCACCAGCCGTGGGAGGGCTACGACTACGACACGCTGGCCGACGATCTTGCGGCCGTGCTGGAGCACACAAAGGTGAGCGATGCCACGTTGCTGGGCTTCTCGATGGGCGGGGGCGAGGTGGCGCGGTACCTGTCCCGCCATGGCACGTCGAAGGTGCAGCAGGCCATCCTGATTGCGTCAATCGTTCCCTACATGTTGAAGACGACAGACAATCCGAATGGTACCCCGCAGGCCATGTTCGACAAGATCGGCGCGGCTATCAAGGAAGACCGGGCGAAGTTCTGGTCGAGTTTCTTCAAGGGCTTCTACGGCGTGAGCACGGCGTCGCAGTCTGTGAGCGACGAGGTCCTGGAGTGGTCGCGCGATGTCTCGATGTACGCGAGCCTCAAGGCGACGCTCGAGTGCGCGAAGGCCTTTGGCACCACGGATCTGCGTCCCGATCTCGCGGCCTTCACCGTGCCCACGTTGATCATCCACGGCACCGAGGACAAGACGGTGCCGATCGATGCGTCGGCCCGCGCGGCGGCAGCAGGCATTCCGGGCTGCACGCTGATCGAATACGAGGGCGCGCCCCACGGGCTGCTGGCCTCGCACAAGGATCGGCTGATTGCTGACGTGCTGAAATTCGTCAAGCAGTCCGGCTAAAGCCGGACTCTACATCGATGTGGCGTCCGGCCTGATGTGGCGTCCGGCTTTAGCCGGACTATCTAGTTCGCGAACGCGGCAATACCGGTTTGTGCGCGCCCCAGGATCAGCGCGTGAATATCGTGCGTGCCTTCGTACGTATTCACGACCTCGAGGTTCACCAGGTGGCGGATCACCGCGAACTCGTCGGTGATGCCGTTGCCGCCCATCATGTCGCGCGCCATGCGGGCAATCTCCAGCGCCTTGCCGGCCGAGTTGCGCTTCAGCAGCGACGTGAGCTCCACCGCCGCCGTGCCTTCGTCCTTCATGCGGCCCAGGCGCAGGCAACCCTGCAGGCCGAGCGCGATCTCGGTCTGCATGTCGGCGAGCTTTTTCTGGATCAACTGGTTGGCCGCGAGCGGCCGGCCGAACTGCTTGCGCTCGAGCACGTACTCACGTGACCGCAGCCAGCAGTCTTCGGCAGCGCCGAGCGCGCCCCACGAAATGCCGTAGCGGGCGCTGTTGAGGCAGGTGAACGGCCCCTTCAGGCCCTTGATGTCGGGGAACGCGTTCTCTTCGGGGCAGAACACGTTGTCCATCACCACTTCACCGGTGATGCTCGTGCGCAGGCCGACCTTGCCGTGGATCGGCGGGGCCGTCAGGCCCTTCATGCCCTTCTCCAACACGAATCCCCGAATCTCGCCCGCATCGTCTTTTGCCCAGATGATGAAGACGTCGGCGATCGGGCTGTTGCTGATCCACGACTTGGTGCCGGTGAGCTGGTAGCCACCATCCACCTTCTCGGCGCGGGTCGTCAGGCTGCCGGGATCGGACCCCGCGTTCGGCTCGGTCAGCCCGAAGCAGCCAATCCACTCGCCGGTGGCAAGCTTGGGCAGAAACTTCTTCTTTTGAGCCTCGGTGCCGAATTCGTTGATGGGCACCATCACGAGCGAGCCCTGCACGCTCATCATCGAGCGGAAGCCGGAGTCCACGCGTTCGATCTCGCGCGCCACCAGCCCGTAGGCGACATAGCCAAGCCCAGCGCCGCCGTAGGCCTCCGGGATGACAATGCCGAGCATGTCGAGGGCGCCCAGCTCGCGGAAGATCGACGGGTCGTTCTGTTCCTTGCGGAACATCTCGAGCACGCGCGGCGCCAGCTTGTCCTGGCAATAGGCGTGGGCGCTGTCGCGCACCATGCGCTCTTCGCTGGTCAGCTGCTGATCGAGGAGGAACGGGTCGCTCCAGTCGAAACGGGTCTTGGTGGTAGCCATCAGCAATATCGTCCCCTTTCCTCAAGTTGGAAACCACTACTTTCTTATATTGGATATGAGACGGCCTCTACCTATTCACTATCGTCATGAACAACGCCGACCTCGAGTGCGCGACGAGGGCGTCGGCGTGGACGTCACCGATCACGGTGAAGACCAGGACGCGGTCACGCCAGTGCCGGCCATCGAGTAACGGGGTCCATGCCCATATCGCATGCTAAAGATAAATAGATTGCGCTTTGGTTATGCTTGGCCTTCCTCTCTAATACCGACCAGGGAAATGGGTGCACACCAGCAGCGGTCTCTATATCGATCGAGCGACGAGCACGATGCCTGTGGCGTTGGCTTCGTCGCGCACATCAAGGGCGTCCGTTCGCACGCGATAGTCCGCCAAGCGCTCGACCTCCTCATCAACCTCGAACATCGCGGCGCCTGCGGCTCGGACCCCGACACCGGAGATGGCGCCGGCATCCTCGTGCAGATGCCCGACCGGTTTCTGCGCAAAACCGTGCAGTTCCTGCTGCCGTCGGCGGGTGCATACGGCGCCGGCCTGGTGTTCCTGCCGCACGACCACAAGGTGCAGGCGCAATTGCGGGCCCTCGTGCATCGCATTGCCGTCGAGGAAGGGCTGGCCGTGCTGGGCTGGCGCCCGGTGCCGACCAACCTGGCCAAGATCGGCACGAGCGCGGCGGCCGTCGCGCCGGTGTTCGAGCAGTTGTTCATGTGCTCGGCCGACACCGGGCCGCGCACGACCGGCCCGGCCTTCGAGCGGCAGCTCTACCTCGCGCGCAAGCGGATCGAGCACGAACTGGCGACGTTGAACCTGGCGCCGCAGCACCGCCGCGACTTCTACATCGCCAGCCTGTCGGCCGGCACGCTGATCTACAAGGGCATGCTCACGGCGACGCAGATCGAGGGAATGTTCCCCGACCTGTCGGATCCGGCCTTCGACTCCGCGCTCGCGCTCGTGCACCAGCGCTTCTCGACCAACACCTTCCCGTCGTGGCCGCTGGCGCATCCCTACCGCTACGTCGCGCACAACGGCGAGATCAACACGCTGCGCGGCAACGCCAACTGGATGAAGGCGCGCGAGGGCCTGCTGCAGTCGGCGGTGTTCGGCGACGACCTGCAGAAGGTGCTGCCGGTGATCGTGCCCGGGGGCAGCGACACGGCGACCTTCGACAACGTGCTCGAGTTCCTGGTGATGTCAGGGCGGACGCTGCCGCACGCGGTGCTGATGATGATCCCTGAGCCGTGGACCGGCAACCCCGCCATGGATCCCGCGGTGCGCGCGTTCTACGAGTACCACGCGTCGCTGATGGAGCCGTGGGACGGACCCGCCTCGATCACGTTCACCGACGGCACGCTGATCGGCGCGGTGCTCGACCGCAACGGCCTGCGGCCATCGCGCTACTGCATCACCAAGGACGACCTCGTCATCATGGCCTCGGAAGTCGGCGTCCTCGACATCCCCGCCGACAACATCGTCCGAAAAGACCGCCTGCGGCCCGGCAAGATGCTGCTGATCGACACCGCCCAGGGCCGCATCATCAGCGACGAGGAGATCAAGCAGACATTGGCGAGTGAGCAGCCCTACGGCGACTGGCTGCGGCAGAACCAGGTGGACATCGAGAACCTGCCCACCGCCGCCGCCGAGCGGCCCGACCACCAGACGGTGGTCCGCCGGCAGCAGGCGTTCGGCTACACGCAGGAAGACTTGCGCGTGCTGATGACGCCGATGGCGCAGAACGGCGAAGAGGCGATTGGGTCGATGGGCACCGACACGGCGATCGCGGTGCTGTCGGACCAGCCGCGCCTGCTCTACGACTACTTCACGCAGCTCTTCGCACAGGTCACCAACCCGCCGCTCGACGCGATTCGCGAAGAGCTGGTCACGTCGATGGGGTCAACCATCGGGCCCGAGGGCAACCTGCTCGACCCGACGCCGGCCAACTGCCGCCAGATCAAGGTCGAGTTCCCGGTGCTGCACAACGACCAGGTAGCCAAGCTTCGGCACCTGCCGCCGGGCTCGCCGTTTCGCTCGACGACGCTGCCGCTGCTGTACAACCCGGATGACGACGGCCCGGGGCTCGAGCGGGCGATGGCGGAGTTGTGCCGCAAGGCGAGCGCCGCGGTCGCCGCCGGCTACGGCATCCTGATCTTGTCGGACCGCGGTGTTGACGCGAAGCACGCGCCCATTCCCAGCCTGCTGGCCACGGCCGGTGTGCATCACCACCTCGTGCGCGAGGGCACGCGCACCAAGTGCGGCCTGCTGGTGGAAACCGGCGACGCGCGCGAAGTGCATCACGTGGCCCTGCTGATCGGCTACGGCGCCGGTTCCGTCAACCCCTACCTGGCGTTCGAGACGCTGGACGACCTGATTCGGCAAGGGGCGCTGCCAAACCTGACCCACCACCAGGCGGTGACCAAGTACATCAAGGCGCTCAACAAGGGCGTGCTGAAGGTGATGTCGAAAATGGGGATCTCGACGCTGCAAAGCTACTGCGGCGCCCAGATCTTCGAGGCGGTCGGCCTCGACCGGCAGTTCGTCGAGAAGTACTTCACCTCCACCGCCTCGCGCATTGGTGGCGTCGGCGTGAAGGAGATCTCGGAAGAGGTCCGGCAGCGCCATGCCCGCGCGTATGGTGGTGCCGTCTCGTCGGCGTTGGTGAACGGCGGCGAGTACCAGTGGCGCAGGGATGGCGAGGTGCATCTCTTTAATCCCGACACCGTCTTCAAGCTCCAGCACGCCACCCGCACCGGCCAATACGCCATTTTCAAGGACTACACGCGCCTGGTCAACGACCAGAGCCGTCAACGCGCCACCCTGCGCGGACTGTTCGGCATGACGCCGTTCGGCCCGCCCGTGCCACTCGACGAGGTGGAGCCGGTGGAGCAGATCCTGCCGCGCTTTTCGACCGGCGCCATGTCGTACGGATCGATCAGCAGCGAGGCGCACGAGACGCTGGCCATTGCCATGAACCGGATGGGCGCCAAGTCGAACACCGGCGAGGGCGGCGAGGATCCGGCGCGCTACGTGCCCGATGCGAACGGCGATTCGCGCCGAAGTGCGATCAAGCAGGTGGCCTCGGGCCGGTTTGGCGTGACCAGCGAGTACCTGGTCAGCGCCGACGACATCCAGATCAAGATGGCGCAGGGCGCCAAGCCCGGCGAAGGTGGCCAGCTGCCGGGCCACAAGGTCTATCCGTGGATTGCGAAGGTCCGTCACTCGACCCCAGGGGTCGGACTGATTTCGCCGCCGCCGCATCACGACATCTACTCGATCGAAGACCTCGCGCAACTGATCTTCGACTTGAAGAACGCCAACCCGGTGGCGCGCGTGCACGTGAAGCTGGTCGCCGAATCCGGCGTCGGCACCGTCGCTGCCGGCGTGTCGAAGGCGCATGCCGACGTGGTGTTGATCTCGGGTCATGACGGCGGCACCGGCGCCTCGCCGCTTACCAGCCTGAAGCACGCCGGCGTGCCGTGGGAACTGGGCCTGGCCGAGACGCAGCAGGTGCTGCTGATGAACCGTCTGCGCGACCGCATTGTCGTGCAGGTTGACGGCCAGATGAAGACCGGGCGCGACGTGGTGGTGGCGGCACTCCTGGGCGCCGAGGAGTTCGGCTTCGCCACGGCGCCGCTGGTGGTCATGGGCTGCGTGATGATGCGCGTGTGCCACCTCAACACCTGCCCGGTGGGCATTGCCACGCAGGACCCCGAGTTGCGCAAGACCTTCGGCGGCAAGCCGGAGTTCGTCGAGAACTTCTTCCACTTCATCGCGCAGGAAGTGCGCGAGCTGATGGCCGAACTCGGCTTCCGCACCCTCGACGAGATGATCGGCCGCGCCGAATGCCTCAACTTCGAACCGGCGGCCAACCATTGGAAAGCCCACGGCGTGGACCTGTCGCAACTGCTGCACGTCCCCGAGATGCCCGTGGATGCGGCCCGCCGGGCCACCTGTAAACAGGACGCGGGCCTCGACCAGGTGCTGGATCGCCGGATGATTGAGCAGGCGGCGCCGGCCCTGGAGCACCGCGCGCCGGTTGAGCTGTCGTTCGCCATTCGCAACACCGACCGGACCGTCGGCACCATGCTCGGATACGAAGTGACCAGGCGCTACCGAGGCGCCGGCCTGCCCGACGACACTATCTGGGTCGACTTCACCGGCTCGGCGGGCCAGAGCTTCGGCGCGTTCATTCCGCGCGGCATCACGCTGTCGCTGGCCGGCGAGGCCAACGACTTTGTCGGCAAGGGCCTGTCGGGCGGCCGCTTGATTGTTCGTCCACCCAGGAACGCCGCCTTCGCCGCGGAAGAGAACGTGATCATCGGCAACGTCGCGCTCTATGGCGCGACCAGCGGCGAGGCCTTTATCCGCGGGGTGGCCGGCGAGCGATTCGCCGTGCGCAACAGTGGCGCCCAAGCCGTGGTCGAAGGCGTTGGCGACCACGCCTGCGAGTACATGACCGGCGGCCGCGTGGTCGTGCTGGGCCAGACCGGCCGCAACTTCGCGGCCGGCATGAGCGGCGGCATTGCCTACGTGCTCGACACCGACGGCTCGTTCGCCCTGCACTGCAACATCGACATGGTGGCGCTCGAGCAACTCGAGGATGGTGCCGAGATCGAACTGGTGCGCAGCCTGATCGGCCGGCACGTCGAGTTGACCGGCAGTGCCGTCGGCGAACGGGTGCTGCAATCGTGGGCGACCATGCACAAGCAGTTCGTGGTCGTGATGCCGCGCGACTTCAAACGGGTAAAAGAGGCAGAGGCGAAAGCACGGGCCGAGTCCCGTGAGCCGGCGTTCAGCGACCTGGTGGCGTAATGCTTTCACTGAAGCACGGAAACACGGAAGCACTGAAGCAATCTTGGGAAGGTCAAAGGGTGTGTTCTGAAATCGGGTTTTCAGTGATCCCGTGGTTCCGTGATTCTGTGGGCCGCATTCATGGGTAAGCCAACCGGATTCATCGAGTTCTCGCGCAGCAAGCCGCCGTCGCGGCCGGTGGCGGAACGCATTGGCGACTACCGCCACGTCTACACGGCCTATCCCGTCGAGGACCTGACGCGCCAGGCGGCGCGTTGCATGGACTGCGGCATCCCGTTCTGTCACCAGGGCTGTCCGCTTGGCAACCTCATCCCCGACTGGAACGACCTCGTCTACAAGAACAACTGGCGGGCGGCCATCGAGCGGCTGCACCAGACCAACAACTTCCCCGAGTTCACCGGCCTGCTGTGCCCGGCGCCGTGCGAGGGGTCGTGCGTGCTCGGCATCAACAAGGATCCGGTCACGATCAAGTCGATCGAGTTGTCGATTGTCGATCGCGCCTTCGACGAAGGATGGATCGTCCCCGAACCGCCGGTCACCCGCACCTGGAAGAAGGTGGCCGTAATTGGCTCCGGTCCCGCCGGCCTGGCGGCCGCCGCGCAGCTCAATCGCGCCGGCCACAGCGTGACCGTGTTCGAGAAGTCCGACCGCGTGGGCGGGTTGCTGCGCTACGGCATCCCCGAGTTCAAGATGGAAAAGCGGGTGCTCGACCGCCGCCTCGAGCTGATGCGGGCCGAGGGGGTTGTGTTTCGCACCGGCATGAACGTCGGCGATGACGTCACGGCGCAGGACCTGCAGCGCGACTTCGACGCGATTCTGCTGGCCGGCGGCGCCGGTAGTCCCCGCGACCTCACGGTCCCAGGGCGGGAACTCACAGGCGTGCATTTCGCCATGGAGTTCCTGACGCAGCAGAACCGCAAGTGCCAAGGAGACGATGTAGGGGCGCACTTTAGTGCGCCCGAGATCACCGCTGCCGGCAAGCATGTCGTGATCATCGGCGGCGGCGACACCGGCGCCGACTGCCTCGGCACCGTGCACCGCCAGGGCGCCCTGTCAGTAACCCAGCTCGAACTGATGCCGACGCCGCCACCCGCGCGCGCCGACGACAACCCGTGGCCGCTGTGGCCCAAGATTTTCCGCACCTCATCCGCCCACGAAGAGGGCGGCGAGCGCGTCTACGCCGTCGCGACCACCGAGCTGACGGGCGACAGCGACGGTCGCGTCCGCACGCTGCATGGCCACAAGGTGAGCCGCGTCGTGACCAACGGCCGCGCGTCGTTCGAACCGCTGCCCGATAGCACGTTCGAGATGAGGGCCGACCTGGTGCTGCTGGCGATGGGCTTTGTCGGACCGGAGAAGAGCCGCCTGCTCACCGACCTCGACGTCCGCATGAACGACCGCGGCACCGTCGCGCGCGACGAGCAGTGGATGACGAACGTCCCCGGCGTCTTCGCTGCCGGCGACATGCAACGCGGCCAGTCGCTGATCGTCTGGGCGATCGATGATGGCCGGCGCGCCGCCGCCGCGATCGATCAGTTCCTCGCAACCACCAACTAGTCCGTACAAGAAAAAGGCCGGACACATTGCTGTGGCCGGCCCTTGTCGTTAGTCTCTGACTGCGTTACGGCAGTGCGAGCGTCGTGTAGCCACCGTTGCGCGGCATCACGAGATACTGCTTGCCGCCATGCATGTAGGTCATCAGGCCGTACTGGCCCATGGCGCGGGTCGCCACCTGGCCCACGCGCTTGCCGGTTGCCTTGTCGATGGCAAACAGGTGCGGGCGGTTGTCGGCGGTCTGGCCGGTCGCGAACAGAAGCGTCGAGGTCGCCGCCATCGCGGCGTGGCCGCGGCGGCCCCAGTTGGTGTCGAACGTCAGGCCCTTCATCAGCGGATTGTTCTTGAACTGATCCTGCTGGGCCTGTGCCATCTCGCCGTGCGGGATCATCCACACGTGATCACCGGTGTTCATGTTGATCGCGACGATGCGGCCGATCGGTCCCTTGAAGATGTCGGGAATGCCGAACAGCGGATCGTTGGGATCCGGCTTGGCCGGCGGTGCGCCTTCGCCACGCGCCGTGGCCCACATGGCCAGCGTCGTGCCGGTCATCTTGTCGTTGTCCTTCTCCTTGGCCGGAGCGAGGATCGTCGGCGAGCAGCCGTTGAACGTCGTGATGAACAGGTAGCCCGTCGTCGGGTCGGCCGCCGGTGGGCCGGTGATGTTCGCACCACCCGCGCCGCCGGGGCAGATGTTCGCGGGGCCCTTGCCCTCCTTGTTGCCGCGGTGCGTCGGCGGGGCGAACAGCGGCGCCAGCAGATCACGTTCCTTGGCGCGCGCGAGCGCCAGGCGCTTGATCTCGGGCGTGTAGTCGATCACGTCGTCTTCGGTCCGGCCCTGCTTGTCGAACGGCAGGGGCTTGGTCACGTGCGGCTGCGTCGCCGCCAGCTTCTCGGTCGGCACCAGCGACTGCGGCGCTGGTTTGTCGACGAACGGCCAGATCGGCCGGCCGTTGGTGCGGTCATACGAGTAGACCCACGACTGCTTTGTCACCTGGAACAGGCCCGGGATCCGCTTGCCGTCAACCGTCACGTCCATCAGCACGGGCGCGGTCGGCGTGTCGTAGTTCCAGATGTCGTGGCGTACCAGCTGGTGGTGCCACACGCGCTTGCCGGTCTTCACGTCGAGGGCAATCACGCTCGTGCCAAACAGGTTGT
This sequence comes from Acidobacteriota bacterium, assembly GCA_030697165.1. Taxonomy (NCBI): domain Bacteria; kingdom Pseudomonadati; phylum Acidobacteriota; species Acidobacteriota bacterium. The sequence continues at coordinate 231,797 of JAUYQQ010000008.1, read as the reverse complement.
CGCCGGGACGGAAGCCGCCGAAGTAATCGATGGTCGCGCCGTTGGTCGGGATGTAGACCAGGCCGCGCGCCGGGTCGGCCGACATCGGCGCCCACGACGAGATGTCGCCGGTCCACTTCCACGCATCGTTCTCCCACGTCTCGTGACCGAATTCGCCCGGCCGCGGAATGACGTGGAACTTCCAGAGGTACTTGCCAGTCTTGACGTCGTAGCCAAGGATGTCGCCGGGCACGTTCTCGACGCGCGTCTGGTTGTAACCCTGCTCGGCCGAGTTGCCGACGACCAGCGTGTCGTTGACGACGATGGGCGGCGAGGAGGTGGTGATGTAGCCGAGCGTCAAGGGCAGGCCCTGCGCCGGGTCATACGGCAGCTTCGCGTTCAGCCACGGATCCCAGTCGGCAATCAGGTCCTTGAGCATGTCGACCGAGCCGGTGGTGGGGAAGCCGCGCACCGGAACCGCCCCGCCCCACTTCTCGAGCGGCTGGCCGGTCTTGGCGTCGAGCGCGTGCAGGAAGAAGCCCGGGGTGGTGACAAACACCACGCCGCGGCCGTCGATGCGGCCGTAGGCCACGCCCTTGCCGTGGTTCGAACGCATCGAGTACGCGTGACGCGGCGTCTCGGGTTCCTGGAACGTCCACAGCGTCTTGCCGGTCGCCGGATCCAGCGACACCACCGTGCGGCGCGGGCCCGACGTGGTCAGCAGCATGCCGTCGACATAAATCGGCAGCGAGCGGCCATTGACATCGCCAATGTCGACGCCCGGGGCCGACGCGGCGCCCCACTCCCAGGCCACGGCCAGCGAGTTGAAGTTCGACGCGTTGATCTGATCGAGCGGCGAGTATCTCGTGGAGTCATTACCTCCCGTGATCGTCGTCCAGTCGGCCTTGTTCTGCGCGACACCGGCCAGCCCCGAAAGGACCACCGCGACCGCGACCACCAACCCGCCCACAAATGCGTGGCGGGTCCACTTACCCGATATTCCCCTTGTCATCGGCACCTCTGCTATGTGCTCGCGCGCCTGCCCCGAAGAGGTGGTCGCGCCGAACTATAAGTACAGCCGGCCAAGAGTGCCTGTCCAGACGGTTTCTGTCAACCATTTGCGCAGGGGGGGAGCGTGGTGTACAAGCTTAAAGCTCACCTTTCGGTCACCCAGAACAACCATGTCGTCCGCGAAGCGCCGGGACCGGCGCGAGGGAACACCCCCCCGTCCTGAACAATCGTTCGATGCCCCGGGAGCACGCTCGACCGGCGTCCTGCTGCTGCCGCTGGTATTCACCGCCGGGCTGCTGGCCCTGACGCTTCTGCCCCGGATCCAAGCAAGCCAGGCTCTGTTGTGGTCGTTTTGGGGCTCTGGCGCGATCTTGCTGGCGTGGCTCGGCGTCATCTTCCTACGGGATCGCGAGGGGGGCTCGCCCGGCATTTACCTCGCTCCTCCCCGCCAGCAGCACTACATCCAGGCCTGCTGCCATCTGACCGTTTACGCCTATTGGGGCTACTACTGGCGCCCGGTCTACGACTTTGCCCCGCTGCTGGCCGGCCAGCTCCTGTTCGCCTACGCGTTCGACATGTTGCTGGCGTGGTCGCGCCGCGAACGCTATGGCCTGGGCTTCGGGCCGTTCCCGATCATCTTCAGCACCAACCTGTTCCTGTGGTTCGTGGACGACTGGTTTGCGTTCCAGTTCCTCCTGGTCGCGGTCGGCTTCGCCGGCAAGGCGTTCGTGCGGTGGGAGCGCGATGGAAAGAAGGTCCACATCTTCAATCCGTCGGCGTTCTCGCTGGCCATCTTCTCGGTGGTGCTGCTCGCCACCGGCACCACGCACCTGACGTGGGGCCAGGAAATTGCCACCACGTTCAGCCTCGGCCCGAACATCTACAAGGTGCTGTTCGGTGTGGGGCTCGTGGTCATGTACTTCTTCTCGATCACGCCGGTCACCGCCATGGCGGCGCTCACGCTGTTTGGCGGCAGCCTGATCTACACCGCCATCACGGGCGTGCCGTACTTCGTGGATTCAGACATCCCGTCGGCGGTGTTCCTCGGACTGCACCTGCTCGTGACCGATCCCTCCACGTCGCCACGAACGCCACTCGGGCGCGCGATCTTCGGCGTGTTGTACGGGCTGGGCGTCTTCGGCCTGTATGCGCTGCTCGGCGCCATGGGCATGCCGACGTTCTACGACAAGTTGCTGTGCGTGCCGCTGCTGAACCTGGCCGTGCCGGCAATCGATCGCGCGGTGCGTAACCTGGGCGAACGGCCGTGGATCCACGTGCTTGGCCTCGACCCGCCGCTTGGCCGCGCCAACCTGGCCCACATGGGCGTGTGGGTCCTCGTCTTCGGCGTGATGACCATGACCGGCGGGGCAGACGGGATGCACAAGGGCGATTCGCTGCCGTTCTGGCAGCAGGCGTGCGCGGCCGGCAAGCCGCAGGCCTGCGAGCGGCTGTTGCGAATCGAAGCGTCGTACTGCGGCGACAACGCCGGGTGGGCCTGCAACGAACTGGGCCGGCACTACACCGAAGGCCGGTTGGTGCCTGCCGACCCCGAACGCGCGTTTGCGTACTTCTCGCGCGCGTGCGAGGGACGCTTCCAGGCCGGCTGCGTCAACCTGCTCGACTCATCTTCACCGGCGCAAGCCAACCCACGGGCGTTTGATCTGCGGTTGCTGTTGCGCGAGGGCGGACCGAACCTGATGGAGATGCCCGAGCCCGATCTCTACACGCGCGCGTGCAAGCACGGGTGGGACTTCGCGTGCGGCACGCAGACGGCGACGCGATGAAGTTGAGGTTCGGTTCCTTCTGCCTGGCCGCCTTCGTCGTGGCGGTGATCGCCTCCACGCCCACGGACGGGCAATCGCTGTCGACAACGGGTGTTCCCGAATTTGTCGAGATCCCCGCGGGACCGTTCACGATGGGCGCGGATCCCGCGGTCGACCCGCGTGCGTTCGACAACGAGAAGTGGTCGCCGTCGCAGGGTGAAGGCATCGTTGATGTGCCCGCGTTCTATCTCGCGCGGCACGAGACCACCGTGGCGCAGTACGCCGCGTTCGTGAACGCGACCAAGGCGCCGGTCGATGCCACCACCCTGGCCGGCCACCCCACGCATCCGGTGACGTTTGTCAGCTGGCCCAACGCGATCGCGTACTGCCGGTGGCTCGAGGGCGTGCTGGCGAAGGCGCCGGGTCCGGCGGGCGACCTGGTTCGCGCCGGCTGGCGCGTGCGCCTGCCGACCGAGGCGCAGTGGGAAAAGGCGGCGCGCGGCGGCGATCGTCGTGCGTATCCGTGGGGTGAGCAGCCGCGAAAGGATCGCGGCAACTTCGAGGGCACGGGCGTCACGCCAGTGGGGCAGTTCGCGTGTCCAGAGTGCCCGTACGGCCTGGCCGACATGAGCGGCAACGTGTGGGAGTGGACGAGCAGTCCCTATCAGCCGTATCCGTACGATCCGTCCGACGATCGCGCGAACCTCGACGCGGATGCGTTGTGGGTGATGCGCGGCGGCCACTTCGCAGACGCGGCACGCCAGGTTCGCACGACCACCCGCGGCGCCGCCGATCCCGGCGCTCGACGCGCCTTTATCGGCTTTCGCGTCGCCCTGGTCCGCTAGGGCTCGGTGGAGGCAACCCCTTCTCTGGGGTTGCCTGCTTCCCGTTACAACTTCGTCACACGGCAAACTCGACCATTCGGGGCGGCGAAGTTTACTTGATGTAACACACAATTAACTTTACTGTTACTTCACTGTTGTATGGACGTGAGCCAGTCGCGGTGGTTCGCCTCGTGTGCGGTCGCGGCAATTCTGATTGCCGGTTACTCGACTAGCGCCTTCGCCCAGACCCAGCTCGCCAAGTCGCAGCTCCCGAAAACGAAGCCCGCTGCTGACGCCAGGATCATTCACGCCAGCCATCCGGCGTTGGTGGCCAGTGTGCTCCGGCTGCATGCCGGCAGCGCCGCGTGGCGACAGGCCATCGACGACCTGGCCGCGACCGGCCGCCGTGCGCTGCTCGTCACGCCCGACCAGGTGCGCGTCGCCGACTCCGCCGGTGGGCCGGCCAAGCCGTTCGACGACCGGGTGCTCGCCGAGGTCCAGCCTATTCCCGGCGAGAACGACACCGTTGACCTCGTCGTCGTGGTCGTCAACGTGGAGTTGCTCGAAGTGCTGCACGCGCGAAATGGACGGATGTTCGACCTCGACGCCGACCTCGACCGCATTCTCGCGCACGAGGTGTACGGGCACGCGCTGCCGTATCTGCTAAAGGGCCACATGTCGGGCCGGTGCGCCGACCCTGCGCCGGGCCAGCGCGCCACCGAGGCATGCGCCATCCAACGCGAAAACGAAGTTCGCGTGGAGCTTGGCCTCGGCCGCCGCGACGACTACGGCCTGAACGGCCTGGCGCTCGCGCGCCGCCACCACCGCTAGTCAGACCCGAATTGCACTCCAGCGAACAGCCCGCGGCTAAGCGGTGGCTTAGGCCACTACCGGCAGGTAGTCTCGTTTGACCCCAATGGTGACCGCACGGTCGTTGGCTGTTCTCAGCTCGTCGTCGACGTGATACCGCGCGAGCCCGGCGATCGTGATCCTGGTGCCGCGCCAGGACTTGAGCCCGGCATCGCACGGTTCGCCGGTGGCCCGCGACTGCAGATAGGCCCGCAGGCCTGGGCGATCGGCCTCGGTGGCGACCACGAGCGACAGCAGGCCGTCGGCGGGGTTGACCTCGGGCGTCAGGCGGATGTTGGGCCCGACCGAGGGCATGTTCAGCACTTCCACCAACAAGTAGTCGCCGGCGATCAACGTGCCATCGATGTTGATCTCATGCCGGCGCGGCTCGAGGTCATCGATCAGCTCCACGTACATGTCGCGCGCTTGCTGAAGCTGGGTGGCGACGTCAGCGTTGGGGTCGACGGCCGTGTTCGCACGTCCGATCGCGGTTGCGACGAGACCGGCGCCGACGCTCTCGAAGAACGGAGTTTCGCCAGCGGCGTCCTGGATGATGCCGGCGTCGATGCGGACCACTTGCTGTCCGGCCCACGCCGCGATCACCTGCCGTGGCTGTCCGCGAAGGTTGAGACTGTCGGCAATATTGTTCGCGGTGCCGAGCGCAAGCACGCACAGCGGCACCTGGCCACCCGCAAGGGCCCTCGCCGCGATCGCCACCGTGCCATCGCCGCCGGCCGCCACGACTGCATCCACGCTTGCATGCGACGTGAGTTGCAGTTCCGACGGGTGCCTGATCACGCGAGCGACTGAATGACCCGCGTCACCGATCATGGCGGTCACCTCGTCCATGGAGAGGCCCTCGCCGGCGTGTGGGTTCCAGAAGAGACAGACGTTCATGCGCGCCAGCTTTCTAGCACATCCCGTGCCGCTGGCCGGTCTCTTGCATTTACCCGTGCAATGAGAATCCTCGTGTGCAATGACGATGGTATCTACAGCCCGGGCATTGCCGCGCTGGCGGAAGTCGCAGCCGAGTTTGGCTCGGTTCGCATTGTGGCGCCCAACGTCGAGCAATCCGGGATGGGCCACGCCATTACCGCCAGCCGTCCGCTGTCGTACCGACAAACGCCCATTCACGGGTTCCCCGCGTTTCGCGTCAACGGCACGCCGGCCGACTGTGTTGCGCTCGGCGCCCATCAATGGGAAAAGGTTGACCTGGTGGTGTCGGGTTGCAATCTCGGCCTTAACATCGGCAACTCGATCTGGCATTCAGGGACCCTGGCCGCCGCGAAACAGGCGGCCCTGCTTGGCCTGCGCGGCATCGCGTTCAGCGCCCCGTCGGGCATCGATGACTTCACGACGCTGAAACCGTGGATGCGCCGCGTGCTCGAGGTGTTAGCGCCGGCGCACGAGCTGTCCCTCGTCAACGTCAACCTGCCGAAGGATCCGCGCGGCATCATCTGGACCCGCGTGTCGGTGCGGCAATACGACGGGCTGATCGTGCCGACGAAGGATCCGCTGGGCCGCGAGTTGTTCTGGTTCAGCGTGAAGCCGCTCGAAGGCGCCGACGAAGGCACCGACCGGTGGGCGATCGAGCAACGGTGGGTCTCGATGACGCCGCTGCGGCTCGACCTCACGGACGAGGTGCAGCTGACGGAAAGCCGCGAGCAGCGGCCGATGGATGAAAGCCTGGCGGCCGAGGTGTCGCCGCCGAGGTCGTCGCCTGAAGCCGTGAAAGAAGTCGAGTTGGACGAGGCGCCGGTGCTGCCGCGCGTGTCGTGAGCGTCAGCGCTGGCAGACCGGGCAGTAGTAGGTCGATCGCGCCGCCTGGGTGAGCTGCCGGATCGTTCCGCCACATCCCTTGCGCAGGCACGGCTCGCCGGCCCGTTCGTAGACGCGGAACCGTCCCGCTCGGTACGGTGATTCCGAGCGGCGAATCGCGTTCGTCAGCACGGCCTTGATCGAGGCGGCCAGTTGCTCCGCTTGCTTGCGCGGCTTGCCGGTGATGGTCGCGATGCTCGAGGCCTTGCGCAGCGGGGACAGCCGCGCGTGGTGCAGCGCTTCGCTCGCATAGATGTTCCCAAGGCCGCCAACGATGCGCTGATCCAGTAGCGTGACCTTGATGGGAATTCTCTTGCCGCGGCACGCGCGCGCCAGCGAGGCGGCGGTAAAGGTGGGTGACAAGGGCTCGGGACCCATCGCCTTCAGCGAGGGGTAGTCGTCCGCGACCGGCGCGAGATCCATGAAGCCAAACCGCCGCGGGTCGTTGAACACCACGCTCTGGCCCGACGACATCACGAACACCACGTGGTCGTGCGCATCGGCCTCACGCGTGCGGTCGCCGATTGGCGCGACGTGGAACCATCCCGACATGCCCAGGTGCATGATCAGGCTCTCGCCGGACGACAGCGCCACGACCAGGTACTTGCCGCGCCGCAGCACGGCTTCGACGGTGGTGCCGCGCAACCGCTCGGCAAACCGGTCGGGAAATGGGATGCGAAGGTTGGGTCGATTGAGAATCACGCGCCTGAACTTCGCGCGATGCAGGGCCGGCTCGAGCATTCGGCGGACGGTTTCGACTTCAGGCAGCTCGGGCACGCAGCAATTCTAGACTGTGCTTACAATGGGTGTGTCCCGTCAGTCTGCGATGCCACCTGGCGGCGGGGTTCTGACATGCGTTACGTGTGCGTTCTACTGATCGTTCTCGGACTTCCGCTGTCGGCCAGCGCCCAGGGGAGCATCGGCTTGCCACTGCCCGCGATCGGGCTGCCGATGACCGTGCCGTATCAAAAACCCTGGGAGTGGACCGTGCCGGCGCCCGCGTGGGAGAGGCAGGATCCGCCGGCGTGGGAGCGCGGCCCGCGTCCCGCGCAGCCCATTCACAACCCTCGCGAGCGACGGCGTCCGGGACGACCCGTGTACCCGACGTATGGAATTGGCTACGCGTACGGCGTGCCCTACGTCATGGCGCCTGCCGTCGCACCGGGTGCCGAACCGCCGCCAGTGCCGCCGCCGGCACCACCGCCACCACCGCCGCCGGTTCCAGAGATCATCTACGTGCGAGTCGAAGTACCCGCCGCGCCCGTGGTGGTGCCGACCGGCAGCAGGACGCTCTACTTCATCCCCGGCTGTTACCTGGGCAATGTGCTGCCCGATAAAGACCGGCTACCGGCCGGCTGCGACATCAGCCGCATGAAGACACACGTGCCCCAATAGAACAGGAGATAAGAAGTTAAAGAGTTAACTCCTTATCTCTTGACCTCCTGTTAGTACTGAATGGTCTCGCCCGCGAGCGCGGGCACTGTCTTTGGCGAGAGCCGGTTCTTGCTCGCCTGTTCGTAGCCGTGCGCGATCTTCAGCAGCGTCGCATCGCTGAACGGCCGGCCCATGATCTCGAGCGCCAGCGGCAGGCCCTCGGCATCCCATCCCGCCGGCACCACGATCGCCGGCATGCCCGCCGTTGACACCAGGTTGTTATCCCTCAGCCCATCGTCTGACACACCCACCGCGGGCGCGCCGAGTGGCTTCATGGGATAGACCAGCGCGGCGACGCCGTAGCGATCCATCAAGCCGATTAGCTCCTGCCGCATCATCTTTTGGTTGAGCAGCCGCGCTTGGTAGTCGGCGTTGGTGTTGAGGTCGCCGGCCTTCATGGTGTCGTTGAAGCGCGCCTCGAGCACGCCCCCCTTCAGCCACCTGCCGGTGCTAAAGAGTTCGGCAAACGACTTGACGGGGCTTGGTCCGCGGCGCTTCAAGTAGCTGTCGAACGATGCGCGCAGCTCGAAGCTGTTCACGCGCAGCGACGGCATCAGGCCGATCAGGTCGGTGCCGGTTGACAGACCGTCGATGACGATGGCGCCGGCGGCGGTCAGCACGGCGAGCTGCTTGTTGATGATCGCGTTGCCGGCCTCGACCTCGGGATCCTTGCGGAACAGGTCGCGCAAGACGCCCACGCGCACGCCGCGCAGGCTGTTGGCCGGCAGCGAAGTGAGATCGGCCACCTGGTGTTCAAGGCTCTCGCTGGTGGCCAGGTCGTCGGCGTCGAAGCCGCGAATCACGCTCAGCACCACCGCCGCATCGGCGGTCGTCTTGGCGTGCACACCGACGCGGTCCTGCGTAAACGAGATGGGGAGCACGCCGGCACGGCTGACCAGGCCGCGTGACGGCACCACGCCGACCAGAGCGCTATTGGCCGCCGGGCTGCGCACCGACACGCCAGTTTCGGTGCCCAGGCCGACGGTGGCGAACGACGCGGCGACGGCGACACCGGTGCCGCCGCTCGATCCGCCGGGGTTCTTCGCCAGGTTGTAGGGATTCAGGATCTGCCCGCCGACGGTGCTGAAGCCGCGCACCGACTGCGCCATCTCGTCCATGTTGGTTTTCGCGATGATGATGGCGCCGGCCGTCCGCAGCTTTTCGATCACCGTCGCGTCGAGGGCGGGACGGCTGCCGGCGAACACTTCATTGCCGCCGGTGGTTGCCATGTCGGCGGTGTCGATGTTGTCCTTGGCGACGATGGGGATGCCGTGCAAGGGTCCGCGGCGGCCCTTGGCCTTGCGCTCGGCATCGAGCTCCCGGGCAATCTCCACGGCTCGCGGGTTGATGGTGATGATGGCGTTCAGCCGCGGGCCCTGCTTGTCGTACGCCTCGATGCGCTTGAGATACAGGCCGACGAGGCCCTCGTAGGTCAGCTTGCCCGCATCCACTGCCGCCTGAATATCGGCAATGCTCGCCGTCGTCAATTCAAACGACCGCGTCTGCGCACGAGGCGTGGCGAGCGAGACGACAACAAGCGCAGAGACGAGGATGAAACGTCTGAATCGCATGCGCAATCCTATCTCAGCACCTTGGCACCTTGGCACCCTGGCACCTTGCCTATCGACAGGCCGTGGCCGATGGTCGAGGCTCTGCCATCCTGACATCCAGGTATTGAACCTTGGGCGGCATGGTCGGCGCCAGCGTGATCGACACATTCAGGTCGCCACGCTCGCACTTCATGGTCCACTGCCCGCGCAGCCAGTTCTCGACCGTGTCGAACGAGGTGGGCGCGGTGCACGTGCCGACCTTGGCGCGCAGGTCGGCAATCTGCTTCTGTCGCCGCTCTTTCGCGCTATCCCGGTACAGGTTCATGGCGGCCATGTCGTCGGCCAGCTTGTCGTCCCAGTCCATGATCAGCCGCGAGACCGCGTCGCGCGACTGCACCAGCGTGGGAGACGGCTGCGGCATGCGCGGCTGCAGGGCGCCGGTCTTGTTCATCAATTCGAAGGCCTGCGTCACCACGCCGCCCCAGCCCGTGTAGGTGACATTGCCGAATGCGATCACGCCCACGCCGTAGCTCGGCAGCCAGCGCATCATCGATCCGTAGCCGGGCAGGCCGCCGCTGTGCGCGACGATCTGGTCGAACTCGCACGACTGGGTGATGCCGAGGCCGTAGCCGTAGCCGCCCGAGTTCAGGTTGGGCGCCCCAGCGGCGGTGCGCGTCACGATCGATGGGCGCGAGCGCCAGATCTGCTGCATCTCGCGCAGCGACGCCCGGCTGATGGGTCCGGTCTCGGCGCCGTCGCGCGGCGGATACGCGGCCAGCAGCGCACCGACGTACTTGGTCAAGTCCGAGATCGACGTCAGCATGCCGCCCATCACGCCGAAGGCGCCGTCGGCGAGCGCCGGTTCGAGCTTCCACTGCTCGTCTTCCCAGCGATAGCCGAGCGCCATACGATCGGCCGCCACCGCCCTGGGCTCGAGGGTTGTCGAAGTCATGCCCATCGGCTTCAGGATCTTGTCGCTCAGGTACTGCCGATACGGCTGGCCCGAGACGTTGGTGACAATGCGGCCGAGAATGGCGAAGCCGTAGTTGGCGTACTCGTAGGCCACGCCCGGCGGGTTCGAGAACGGGATGCCCTGCTGCATCATCCGCGTGAACGCTTCCTCGGTGGCGTCCAGTTGTTGATCGCCCCACGGGTTGTCTTCAGGAAAGCCGGCGGCGTGTGACATCAGGTCGCGCACGCGGATGCGCGGCGAGTCGGAGGTGGGGTAGTGCAGGTTCTTGAGCTCGGGGACGTGCTTCTCGGCCAGGTCATCGAGCGACAGCTTGCCCTCGTCTCGGAGCGCGAGAATCGCCATGGCGGCAAAGCTCTTCGACATTGAAGCAATGCGGAACACCGAGTCGCGGGTCACCGGCGACTTGGTCGTCAGATCCCGGTAGCCCGCCACGCCAATGTGCGCCAGTTCGCCGTCGATGACGATGCCCCAGGCGGCGCCGGGCACGTGCGCGCGCGCCATGAACTCCGCGACGACCTTGTCGATCTCGGGGAAGGCCGTCGCGAGCTTCGCCCGACGGCTGGGATCGGCAAACACCGCCGGCGGATTGGCCACCGCCGTCGCGGTGGCAACCTGGGCCGACAGGCGGCCCGCACCCTGCGACGCGACCACGACCAGGGCAGTAAGGGCTAGAGACCGACGAATGCGTGCGCTCATGCTTATCGTGATTTGACCAGTATTCGTTGTCCGTCGCCTTCGCCTCCAAGCCAGACGAACGGACCGTCACCTTGGGAACTGGTCGCAGCGGAGCCGCAGTTCAGATTCACGGATCGGTTTCCCGTCATCGTGAATGCCGAACCCCAGCAGCCCGTGTTATCACAAATCGTGACGGACGCACCGCTCGACACGGAGAAAGATTGGGTCTGTGGGCAGGCCATCTGTCCAAGGACGGCCCCATTCGCGCGCACCTGGATCGCGCCGACCACACACGAACATTGCGAGATCGAGACTGACAGCGTGAAGACTCCTCCTCCCGGTGATGGCGCAGGCGTGGGCGCAGGCGGCGGGGCAACCGGCGTGCAATTCGCCGCAACGCCACGTCCGTCAATCTGATCGAACACCTTCTGTTGCGAAGTGGAATGGTCACATCCGGATACGCGGTAGCGGAAATATTCCTGCACCCAGATGACGTTGCCTTCCACGTCCACAAACGTCGGCGCGGAGGGTCGCCGGAGCCCGTCTCGGTACTTGGCCTCCAACTGGACCATGAAATCTAGCGGCTGCTGGCGGCTGGGGAACGTGGCGGTGTTAGTACTCCCACACACCGGCTGAACCCCAAACCCTTCGATCTGCTGGAAGACCCGCGTGATGGCGTCGACATGCGAACACAAGTTGACGCGGTAGCGGAGGTACTCTTGCACCCACACCACCGTGCCTTCCTGATCGACATACGTCAGGACCGATGAACGTCGCAGTCCGTCGCGATACTTAGCCTCGAGTGCCGTTCTAAAGAACAGGGCCTCCGTCCGCGGCGGAAAGCTCACGGCGGTCGGTCCCGAAACCTCTGAAGGCAGGCGCGACCCGCCGGGCTCGGGGATCACTCCGGCTGGGGCGCTGCTCCCGGCAGCGCCGCTTGCACTGGCCGCCGCGGGCGCCGTGCTCGATGGCGCGGTCGGTGCGTGTGAACGCGATTCGGGCCCGCTGCAGGCCGTTGCATTGGCCAGCAGCAAGGTGATCACGAAGACAACGCTGAGCGTGCGAAAGTGACGATGCGTCATCGCTACCCCCAACCAAGAGTTTAGAGCTGACAGAAACGCTGGTTGGTGCGCGCGCCGTCACCAGAGCGGCACACTGGGCCAACCGGAGGACGGCGCGCAGTATTCGCCATCCCTCCTTCGGAGTCAACGACCGATTCTCGGTCAGCGAACGGGTCGAAAGAATGGCGAACTCGTGGCTGAGGCCACGGCCGCACCGTCACCGGCAGCGTCACTACACCGCCTCCGCGGCGGATCTCTCGGCTTCGATCGCGGATCCGGCAAGCCCGTATTCCAGATGGCCCTGCCCGCCCCGTCGGACGTCGGCAACATCGTCCTGATGGCGGCCGGGGGCGTCATGTTCGTGCAGAACGTAGGCCAGCCCGCGAATTCGTCCATGGTGCACGCGATCGATTTGGCCAGTAAGCAGGTGCTGTGGAGCCATGCGACGGGCCGTCCCCACCAGTACGACCCGACCGGGCGGTGGCCAACGCGGTTCCTCGTACCTGTGGATAACGGGCTGTACTACGAGAACGAGCAGTTGATCGTGAAGCTGGTCGCTCCGTAGATCAACGCGGCCGCAGGCCTTGAACTTCGGTGATCATCGCGAGCCATAGTTCAAGCGTCAGGTCGGCAGCGACGACATTGCCGAACTGGAAGCGAAGCTCCGTCTGGTACCGCTCTCGCAGAAGGTTACAGTCCAATCCGGGTCCCAGCGCGAGATGTTTCACGTCGTCGCGGTCGTGATCGGCATTACGTGCCAGCTTGGCCAGGACCAGATCGTGCCGCTCGAACGCCCTGAGGCGGAGGTGTTTCAACTCGCCGAATGGGATGTCCACCAGTCGCTGCTCATAGTCTTCTGGCACGGTCGCCACGGTAACGATGTCGAGGAAGACCTGGTGGCGGCGAGCCAGCTCACTTCCCTTGCCGCCGATGTCTTGCAGGGTGCGAAGATCGGTGGTGCCTCGGGCCTCGATGATGTCGACGTCGGCGGTGGGGCGGAGCAGTCCATGGCGTTCCGCAAGGACGAAGCCGCCGAGGCAGTGCAGCTCGGTCGGACCTCCGAGCCGCTGATCAACCTCGAGCAGGAATGATCGCCAGGGTTCGCGCAAGCCGCCGGTGGTCATGGCTGTGGCGTGCGAGCGGTCAGCGTGCTGAGCATGTTCCAATGCTTGGCTTCCGGAGAGCTGTGCTGTTGCAGCCAGCGCTCTTCGGCGTTGGTCATTGAGGACCGGCCAAACGCATCCTGTTTCTGAAGGCGGGAGTTTTCGAGACGCGCTTCAAGCGTCCGCAGCACTGCCGTCGTCTGGACCTCGCGCGCGGCTTCCGCGAGGCCCCGAGCCACCGAAACCACGAAGCCGAGCCGGTTCTGCAGGTCCGCCTGCTTCGCGCGAGACACCACCCAATCCCAATCGAGGTTGGCGTACGTGCGCACCAGCCACGGCAGCGACTCCACCACTCGCGCATCGAGATGGTCGGCCCCGAGTGCTCGCAACAGAACCTCGGCGGGATTGGCCGGCTGGCGATCGCGCAAATAAGCGAACCCGTCGTAGCCCAGCGTTCCAACCGCTTGCGTGGCACTGGCGCTATCAAGTGGTTTGCCGGCGCGAAGCGGCAGCGCCGTGGCCGGCAGGTCGAGACAACATGCCAACCGGTCCACGAGGTCCGGAGGCAGTGGCCGTCGACCGCGCTCCAGAAGCGACACATAGGCCTGCGAGACGCCCAACTGCTCGGCCAGTTGTTGCTGGTTCCATTGGCGCTGCTCGCGGGATGCCTTTAGCTGCAGGCCGGTCATGAGGCATTATAACATTGGATGTTATAATGAGAGTGTGTCGCATAAACTGTTTGAATGCAGTAGCTTATGCCTATGCTACAGCTCAGATACTCCGTCGCCTCGAGCCTCGACGGCTACATTGCCGGTCCCAGCGGCGAGTTCGACTGGATCGTCGTGGACCCAGAGATCGACTTCGAGGCGCTCTATGCCGGCTTCGGCGGACTGGTCATGGGCCGTCGCTCCTACGAAGTGTTCCAGGCCACCGGCGGCTCGCCTGGTCCGGCGCTGCCAACCTATGTCTACTCGCGGACGTTGCCTGAGGGCGAGCGCAACGGCGTAACCTTCGCGCATGACGCCGTCAGCCACGTCCGCGCGCTCAAGGCATCGGGATCGGGCAAGCCGCTGTGGCTGTGGGGTGGTGGCGACCTGTGCCGCGAGCTGGCCGCGGCGGGACTGCTCGACGGCATCGACGTGGCGATCATCCCGGTGGTGCTTGGCAAGGGCCTGCCGATGATGGCCACGCCGGGACCGCAACTGAGCCTGAAGCTCAAGTCGCAGCGTCTCTATAAGCAGAGCGGCACGTTGTTCGTCGAGTACGACGTCGTGAACGGATAAACAGGAGATCAGGAGATCAGAAGTAAACCCGGTTTCTCCTTATCTCTTGATCTCCTGTTACTTGCTTGCTCCCCCTTAGCCAAGCCGTCAGGCAATCGCCCAGCACGTCGATGGCGTAGCCGCCTTCCTGGACTACCAGGGTCGGTAGTTGCAGCTCGCGCACACGGCGGCCGATGGCACCGAAGTCCCCGGCCTCGAGCTTCAGCACGCCAATGGGATCACGGGCGTGTGCATCGAAGCCAAGCGCCACGACCAGCGCCTCCGCGCCGAACTGCTGGATACGTGCGCAGGCGGTGTCCACCGCCGTCATCATGGTGCCGCCGGTCGAGCCATGGGCGAGTGGCAGGTTAAGGTTGAAGCCCTCGCCTTCGCCGATACCCGTCTCGCCGGTATAGCCGGTGAAGAACGGATAGTAATTCTTTGGGTCGGCGTGGATCGACACCGTCAGCACGTCGGCCCGGGAGTAGAAGATCTGCTGCGTGCCGTCGCCGTGATGGGCATCGACGTCGAGAATGGCGACGCGGTTGAATGCCGAGCGAAGCCGCTGCGCTGCCACCGCGGTGTTATTCAGGAAACAGAACCCCGACGCGCGATCGGCTCGCGCGTGATGTCCCGATGGCCGGCACAGCGCGTAGACCAGGCCTTGCGACGCGGCCACGGCATCGGCTGCGGACACCGCGGTGTTGCACGATTCGCGGATTGACTCCCAGCTGTTCGGTCCGAGCGCCACCGACAGGTCGCCCAAGTACCATCCGGTGCGCGCGACAATGCTTTCGGCCGGGCAGTCTGGACGCGCGCGCTCTTCCGGGCGTCCGCTCCAATAGGGAAACGTGTTGGGCCACACCTCTGGACCGTGTTCCGGCAGCGTGCGCCAATGGTCCCAGGCGGTCTCCAGGTACGCCAGGAAGCCGGCGGTGTGCACCGCCAGGCGCGCATCCACGTGATCGCCTTTCGGCGCCTCCGGTTCCACTCCCATCGCGCGCAGCGCGCCGAGTAGCGCGTCCACCCTGGCCGGCAAGTCTTTCGCCGGCACCATCCGGCCGTAGCGCATGAACTGCTGCGGATCGTGAACCGACTGCCGCGGGTGATAGAACGCTCGCATTGACATCGCCAAATTCTATTGAAGTCTTTGTCTCTTGACCTCCTTATCTCCTGTTGACCCTCTTGCGTAGTGCCCGGAAGGCCGCGAGCATCTCCGCGTACGTGAAATTCGCGTTGCGCCCGCTCGGGTTGGGCAGCACGAACACTTCGGTGTCGCCAATGCGTTCCGGCTGTGGCCCGAGCGTCACCTTGTCCTTGCGCTCCGGAAACATCGCCCGGAACACCGTCACCCCGACCATCGCAATGACGGGCGGCTTGAAGCGCAGCACCTTGCGCCGCAGCCGCAGCCGTCCGTCCACATACTCCGCCGGCCCGAGCGTGCTGATACTCGGCGTCGCCCTCGGCACGATGTTGGTGATGCCGTAACCAAACTCCGGCAGTCGGTCATCGTCTTCAAAGGTGATGCGCTCGGGCACCAGCCGCGACTCGAACAGCAACTTCCAGAACCGGTTCGAGGGGCCGGCGAAGTGATGGCCGCTCAGTGCCGAACGCACGCCTGGGTTAATGCCAACAAACAGGACCTGGACACCGGGCTGGATGCGGTCGCGCAGGGGCGGGAACGAACTGAAATCCTCGCGCATAGTCTAAGGACGATTATGACGCCCGACGGCCCGGTCCGCGTTCTGGCCCAATTTGACAGCTTGGCCAAGTTCTAAACAGCGCAGGATCACTGGGATTTCCAGCCATCAGCGCCACCCTGTGCAACTGCCGAGAAAGTCCAGTCCGATGTCCGTCTAACACTATGTCGGCCGATCAAAACGAAAGGCAGAGTCATGGGCACCCTGGTCCTTCGCGTCGTTGTCTTAGCCGTGCTACTGCTCGCCGATCACCGCCTGGCCGAAGCCCAGGGGTTCGAGATTGACCTGGCATCCGCGGCCACTGACGCCGGAAGAGCGTCGGTGAACCCGGGAACGCATGTGGTCACGTTCTCCAACCTGTTACCCGGTCGCGCATACAGCTTGTCGATTCAGCACCATTCGTTACCGCCGGAGCCACTGCCCGCGAGTGTGATTCCGCGAGGCCTGGCGTCGGCCACTGAACGGGCGATGATGGAGACCTGTCCGGCGGTCAGCAAAGCCATCGCTGACCTCCTGGCCGCCACGGCCGAAACCCACGTGGCCGCACTGTCCGCAGCCATCCAAACGGCGCTGGATCAAGGGTGTGCCGATCAGGCGATCGTCGTTCGAGCAAGAGCGATCCTCGCTCGCACGACGCGCAGCATGACGGTGACCATCAAGGAGGGCGAGGAAGTTGAGATACGCCTATGGCGCGATGCCACGGCCGAAAGCCAACCCGCCGCGCAGTGGACTCTGGTGCTCACCGGGCCGGCTCGAGGCCAGTGGGTTACGACCTACGGCTTCTCCTTTGCGAAGAACGGCGACGAGCGTTATTACGCCAAGAGCGTCGAGAACGGACAGTTTTCGATTGCGGAGGAACGCGAGATCGACAGCGCGACGCTGGTGCCGTCAATCTTCTTCACCTGGCAGTCGCGCAAGAACGAACTCAAGAACTGGTCGATCGGGCCCACCGTCGGCCTGGGCGTGACCGACGCTTCGCCGGCCGTGTTCGCGGGCCTGGGCATTGCGTTCAATCGCAACATCGGGCTCGTGCTCGGCGGCTCCATGCTGAAAGAGACGCGATTGGCCGGCCAGTACACGAAGGACCAGGTTATTTCGGAGGCCCTGACCCCGGATCAGCTGCACACCAAGGTCTGGCGTCCGGTGCTCTCTGTCTCTGTCACGCTGCGGCTCGATGGCAACCCCTTTGGCGGAGAGGAGAACGAGCCCACTCCGGCGCCTGCGGCGCCACCCACACCTGCGCCGGCCACGACGGCCAAGCCGACGCCGGTCGTGAGCGGCGTCGGCAATGTTGAGACGAATCGCGAGTCTGCCGCTTCGGCGTTCTCGTTCTCGAGCGCGGGGTATCGGTTGTCTTACACGGAAGCCGGCGACCTCGAGAAATCAAGTGCCGCCACGAGAGACCGGCTGCTCAGCGCGGTGTCCGGCGTCACCGACGTCTTCATCATGAGCCACGGCTGGTGGAACAGTGCTGCTGACGCCGATTGCCGTTATCGACAGTTGGCCGACGGACTAAGAAGCCGGATCCCGCAAGACCTTCAGCCCACCATCAAACCCGTGATCGTCGGCATCTACTGGCCGTCCGTGATCTTTCCCACGCAGTCCGGGGACTGCGCACCCGTCGTCCGCGTGCCGACCGGCGCCGAAGCCATGGTGCAGGGCTCATTTCGCAACGACCTGTCGGCGTGGGCCGAAGCCGCGTTCCCCGCGGCTTCGCGGCTGACGAGCTTTGAAGCCGATCGCCTCCGCGTGGTTGAGCTGTTTAATAAAGAGCGGCTTGGCGAGCGGCTGACGCGGGTGGAAACCATCGAGCTGATGACCATTCTTGATCGCTGGCGCCGCGCCACTCCGAATGCCGACGCCACGGCGAGCGACGGCGCCGCGGAGGAGATGTTCCTCTCCGATCCCGTGTCCATCACCGACGAGTGGCTGGGTGCCACCAACCGGGGTCCGGCCGAGAAGTTCTCGCTCGCCAAGATCCTGGACTTTGGCAATGCCTTCACCTTCTGGACCATGAAGACCCGAGCCGGTGTGGTTGGCTCGAGAGGCGTGTACGACCTGGTGAAGGCGATTCGCGAGCGCGGTGGCGACAGTGTGCGGATTCACCTGATCGGTCACAGCTTCGGAGGCCGGCTGGTCGCGGCCGCAGTGGGTGGTCGCGGCCCGGCGTCCCTCAACCAGGTAGATTCACTGATCATGCTGGAGGGCGCCTTCTCGCATTTCGCGTTCTCCACTGCCGACCAGATCAAGCGCTTTGGGTTCCCTGGCGACAAGAACGGCGCCTTTGAACCGGTGGTCGCGAGTCTGTCCACGGCGACGCCAGCGGTCAGGGGCTGGATGGCGGCCATGTTCTCGGCCGGCGACCTGCCCAACCAGGTGCTGTATCCAGTGGCCTCCAGGATCAAGGGCAGCGACCGCGAGGGTCTCAAGGTGTTGCGATACGGCAGCATCGGCGCCTCCGGTTTCCAGGGACCGCCGGCCAGACTGTTGCGTCTCGACGGTCTGACCGAAGCCGCGGCGGCAGCTGCCTTCAGCGATCGCGCCACCAGGCTGGTCAACGTCGATGGCAGCAACGTCGTGATGAACCACTCCGACCTCATTCACGACCAGGTCTTTGACACCATTTGGGCGGCCGTTCAGGCCGCCAGCGTCGCGCCCAGGTAAGGAGGAACACCATGATGACTCGATGCTTCTTCGTCGGCATGGTCTACTCGGCGCTAGTTCTCCTCGGTGATCGAACCCTGCTTGTGGACGACCTGTCCGCGATGCAGGCGGCCTGGCGCCCAATGACGCTGCATGCGAAGTCACCATTGGCCGTCAACAAGACCACTTTCTTCGCGGTCGCCAATGATGGCGCGACGATTGTTCGACAAAGCCTCGCGACCGAGGGACCGTGGGAGGTCTTCAAGGCCGGCGCCGCGCGGCCTGTCGCCGGGCTCGCCGCGACGGACCGTGAGCTGTACGTGTCGTATGTCGGCTCGTCAGAAATCTCGGCGATCGAAATCATGACCGGCGAGGCCAGGACACACCTGATGATGGGGCCAGGTGTCTCGCCGTCGGAGTTGGCGTTTGCCGACAACCTGTATGTCGCCGATCGGTTCTCGTCGAAGCTATATCTCATCGGCAACAACGAAGCGGTGGACGTGACACCGCCCTTTGAGAGGGCCTCCGCCTCATCACGGCACTACATCGCCAGCAGCGAGCAATCCCTGCTGATGACCTCTCCAGACGAAGGTGTGGTCTGGCAGGCCTCGGATTTCGGTCGCTCACCTTCCGCGCCCAAGTGGGCCGAGATTCAGAAGCCGTCCAGCCAATCGGCGTCGCTGCAGTTGCCGGTGTCCGACGACATCGTGACCGCCGGCGAGGTGAAGTATCCGCTCCGGCCGACCGTGATCACGTCGAACGGCAGCGTGTTCTACGTGGCCGATGGCAATTCAGACAATGTCTTCGCGTCATCCACGCTGTGGCCGCGGCCGACGCGCCTGCGCTACGGCGCGAAGCCGGTGCAAGTGGCCGCGGGCCTGGTGGCCACGGACCAGAACCTGTTCGTGTTGGACGGGGCTCGCGGCGTGATCGAGCGCTGGCCGCGGTTCACCCCGACCCGGATTGGCTGCTCGATCTCCGAGGTCAAGCCCTCCACGGCGCCGCCGTGTTCGCAGGAACAGTACGCGGCCCTGGCGAGACTGTTTGACCGCTTGCACCGCGAACGACTGCTTCCCGTGAGGTTGTTGCCGCCCAGTGCCAGTGGCCCTGATGCGGTGCGTGCTGCCGGCTTTGCGACCGTGTCGATGCAACGAGCCATGACTCAGATCGCGTGCGCGCTGACACCCGATGCATGCAATGCTGGCCAAAACGACTTTGTGGCGGATGGCAGGGCTCGCAGCCTCACCGTTCCGGATGTCTACGGCGAGAGTTTCGTGGATATCGGCCCCGTGATCCTGGACGGCAAAAACACGCTTGGGCAGTTGGCCGACGCCGCCGTGCCGACGCCGCAGTTGTCGGTGTTCGCGGGCGAATCGCGGCTCGCGCAGTACAACAGCGCGACCAAAACGTCGGAGCCGTATCGAGATCTCAGCAAGGGCCTGGCCTCGATGCCCATCGAGCTGGTGCGTTTTGTCGTTGGCCTTCCTGACGATCAGATCCCAGTCCTGATCAAGCAGTTCCCAACGCTCCGCTTTACAGCGCTCCGGCGGTCTCCGTCGCAATCGGCCTCGATCGCCGCCCAGCCCGAGCCGCAGATACCGACCGCCGAGGAGATCCGGCTGCTTGATGGTCAGAAGCGAACCGGCATCGGCATCAAGCCCGGATTCACGCCACCGGCGCGCAACGGACTGATGTATCTCGGTTTGGTCGAACAGTCCGTCGATGAGAATCATCCGCTGTTGGTTGGCTTCATCGGCGAGCCGAGGAGCCGCGAAGATGAGTCGGCACCCGCCGCCGAGGACCCACCGTCGCCCCTGCAGCTGACGGTTCGTGATTTCGAGGATGACGATCACGGCACCGCCGTGGCGTCGCAGATCGTAGCCGTGACCTCGCAGTATGCGAGCGGAGCCCTAGCCGCAGGCACACAACTGCTGCCGTTTGGCACGGACGACGCGGTGATTAGTGAAGGCATCAGGAATGCGTACTTCAACCACGACGTTCGCATCTTCAACATCAGCCAGGCGTTTCGGCCGGGTCAAGAACCAACCTCGCTATTGGACCGGATCAAGCAAACACCCGGTGCGCTGTTCGTCGTCGCCGCCGGGAACCACATTGCCGAAAACATCAATATCAGCGTCTGCAGCGACACGTTCAAGATCTACCCCGCCTGCCTGGGTGGCTACCCGAACGTGCTGGTCGTGACGGCGACCACCCTGGACGGCCAGGCCATTCTCCCGCCCAAGCCCGGCAAGCCTGGCGCCAATTGGCATCCCGGGATCGTCCACGTCGCAGCCCCTGGCGATGGTTTCTACGCGGCAGGGAAGAGCAGCGGTTACGTCAAGGTGTCGGGCTCGTCCTTCTCGACGCCGCTCGTCACCGCAACTGCCGCGTTGCTGTACCGGCAGGGCGTCACCAGTCCGTGGGACCTCAAGCAACACATCATAGAGACCGCCGACCAGGTCGACGGTCTCAAGGGCCGCGTGTTGAACTCGGGACGGCTGAACGCGGCTCGCGCGACATCGACGGTCACGCACGCACTTGGCGTCAACAATCAAGGTGATGAGTTGCTGATCGAACTGGTGCGGCCAGGAACGGAAGTGCGGTTCGCCACGGCCACCACGCAGTTCGTGCTCAACCTCCGGCAAATTCGCCGATTGATCAGACAGCCTGGCAACAAGTACTGGCTTCTCTACAGTCCGATCGAGCCCCCGGCGGCGCTCGACCAGGCCCAGGATCAGACGCCGCTCCGGCTGATAAGCACGATCGTGGACGCGGGTAACTGGCCAGTGCAGTAC
The DNA here is from genome assembly GCA_030697165.1 of Acidobacteriota bacterium. Taxonomy (NCBI): domain Bacteria; kingdom Pseudomonadati; phylum Acidobacteriota; species Acidobacteriota bacterium. Next base: position 210,357 of record JAUYQQ010000008.1, on the reverse strand, counting down.
GTGCTTCCGAACGGCGTGCGGAAAAGTGACGGCAGGTTGACGGACTTCAGGGATTATGCGGGCCCCGTCCGCTAATCGCCGCTCGACCGTCGCCGCCGCGGCCGTTGCGATGGTGATGGGTGCGCACGCGGCCGGCGCCCAATCGCCGCCGTCGTTCGCCCGAACGGTGGTCAGTGCCGTCACGAAGGCGTTCAGCAGCAGCGAGGTGCGCTCACCGCGGTTTCCGCCGGCGGCGCGGGGTCTCGTGTGGTCGGACCGTGTGGCGCACTCCGATCCCGTGGCCGCCCTTCGTGTCTACGTCACGATTACCGGTGGCGGCACTGGCTGGACCCTGGTCATTCGCTCCGAAGCCACCGGGCTGGTCGCCGACACGGTCACGCCGCAGACACCGCTCGACGCAGCCGGCGGATTCTGGTCGAGCGACGTTCACGGAAGCGTTGCCGAGGTCAGCCTGAACACCAAGGGGGATGTCAGCGGTTTGACCGTTGCCATTTCCACCTATGGCTACTCCGTCATGTCAGCGCAGCAGCAGGCCATTCACGGCATTGATGCGCGGTTGAACATTACCGAAGCCGGGCCGCGGGTCCAGGAGCTGGCCAGGCCCGTAGTCCGCCTGAGAACGATGGTGCCCAACCTGGGTGAATCGAGCTGCACGGGGTTCCTCCTCAACGATCGCCTGGTCCTGACCAACGAACACTGCGTCACCACCGACACCGAAGCCCGCGCGACGCTCGTTGACCTGGGTTACGAAACCGGGAAGAAGCCCGTGATGCTGCGGGTCGAGGCGCTGCTGTCGGACGATGCGGCGCTGGACTATGCGCTGCTGCGGCTCGAGCGCGCCGCGCCGGCGGAATGGGGCCGCGTAACGCTCGACCCGGCATCGAACATCGCCGTGAATCAGCGTCTGATCCTGATCGAGCATCCACTGGGTGGCTTCAAGCAGGTGTCGCTCGAATCGTGCGAGATTAGCGACGAGAAGATCGCGGGGGCGACCGCCGCGCCAACCGACTTCGGCCACCGGTGCGACACCCTGGTCGGCAGCTCTGGGTCACCGGTGATGGACGACGGCTCGGGCGCGGTAATTGGTCTGCATCACCTTGGGTTCGACACGGCCAAGAAAATATATGTGAACCGTGCAGTCCCGATTGGTCTCGTACTGACCCACATCAGGAGCACTTTGGGCTGGACGACAGTGCCGCCCTGAGGAATGACGCGACGGATCGTGAACGGCGGGTTCTTTAACTACTTCGTCGGGAATAGGCGCTTCTCGGCCGCGGCCATCTCTTCGTTCGCCTTCTGGAACCGCGTGCGGTTGGCCGGCGTGTCGGTCATGCGGCCCAGGTTCATGGCCTGCACGATCTTGAAGGCCTCGAAGTACTGCGCGTCCTGCAGCAGGCGTGCCTGCTTGCGGCCAAACTCGAGCATGAAGCGGCCCTTCAGCGTGGCCGCCATCGACGGCCACTTTGCCGCCGGCGTCTTGAAGCCCTTAGCGTTGGCGAACTCCGGATAGAACGCCTGCGGCGACGGCACCACCGTCCAGCGCTCGAGCCGGTCCATCACCGTCGCGAACTGCTTCGGCTGCAGCATGATCGCCGAGTTCACGTTGTGGCCAATCGTCTTGCGCAGGAAGCTGAGGTAGCGCGCGGTGTCGCCGGTTTCGGGCGTGCCCGGAACGTCGTAGCGCGAGAAGTCGAACGACGCGCGCAACTGTGCCGCATAGAACAGGAATGCCGCGTCTTCGAGCCGGTTCAGCGAGAACGCGGTCTGCGCCGCGAAGAACAACAGCATGGGGCTGACGAGCGAGGTGTCGGCGGTGATGGCGTTGACGACGGTCGTCAGATGTTCGCGGGTGCCGGTAAAGGCGTCCCCGGCAGGGCTGTCGTTGGTCCACACCAGCGTTTTCAGCCAGTCCACCGTCACCCTGGTCTGCGCCGATGCCGGCGGCGTCGCCACCATCAGGGCCACTACCAGCAAGGCCGCCATCCCGAACCGTCGAGTCATGCGGTCTATCTTACGTTGGATGATTTAGTGATCTGGTGATTTGGCGGATTGGTGATTTTGTATCGGGATCTAATGATGTAGGGATTTGGAGACTTGCAATTTGGTGATTCGCTCGTCGCGCTGTTTCGAGGCCGCGACCGGCCGACAATCTTCAGATCGCGAGATCCCAAAATTACGCAACCCAAATCACCAATTCACAAGATCTCGAGACCACAAGATTGTGAGCGCCGTCTACCGCCGCCGCCGGGACTCGATCAGTGTCAGCAGGTCAACGGGATCAACCGGCTTGGTGAAGTGGGCGTCGAATCCCGCATCCAACGTTCGGCGGCGATCTTCTTCCTGGCCCCATCCCGTGAGCGCGATTAGCGTCATGCCGACACCCCACGGCTGTGAGCGGATGCGCCGGCACGCATCTTCGCCGTTCAAGCGGGGCATGCCAATGTCGAGCAGCACGACCTCCGGCCGGTGACGCTCCGCGGCGTCGACCGCGTCGATCCCATCATAGGCGTTGAACACCTCATTGCCCTTCAACCGCAAGAACGCGGACAGGCTGTCCGCTGAGTCACGGTTGTCGTCAACGACGAGGATTGTCGCGGTTTGAGCTGCCGATCGTGCCGCGGGTTGACTGGGCGCTGACGGCGGCTCTGTTTCGTCGCTCAGCACCGGCAGCCGGACGATGAATTCACTGCCCGTGCCGATGCCGTCACTGCGTGCCTCGACACAGCCGCCGTGGGCCTCCGCGAGTTGCCGCGCCAGCGCAAGACCAATACCGAGCCCGCCTTTGGCTCGCTCGCGCGATCGATCGGCCTGGAAAAACATTTCGAACACGAGCGGCAGCTTGTCGGCGGGGATGCCCACGCCGGTGTCCTTCACGCGGATCGTGGCGGTGCTCCCGTTCTGTTCCGCGGTCAGATCGATGCGGCCAGATGGCTCGGTGTACTTCGCGGCGTTGTTGAGCAGATTCAGAATGACCTGAGAAAGCCTGACCACGTCACCGTCGAGATAAACCGGCTCGGACGGGAGCGATACGGTGAGTGTGTGGCCGGACGATTCGATCAGGGGCCGGCTCGCCTCGATCGCGCCCGCGACCACGTCGGCCAGGGCCACGCGCTGCTTGCGCAGTTCGAACTGGTTGCGCGTGATCCGGCTGACCTCCAGCAGGTCGTCGATCAACCGCGTCAGGTGGTCGACCTGCCGCTCGATTACGGCGCGGCTCCAACGGGCCTCGGGCGCTTGCGACCCCTGCAGGTGAAGAACCTGGACGGAATTGCGAATGGGCGCCAGGGGGTTGCGCAGTTCGTGCGCCAGCGTCGCCAGGAACTCGTCTTTGCGCCGGTCGCTCTCCTGCAACGCGTGCAGAAGTCGCAAGCGCTCCAACGCCACCGCGACGTAGTGACAAATCGTCTCGATACAGGCCACTTCGTCGGCATCGAATCGATCCTTGGTCCGGCTGGCGAACGACAATGCGCCGAGCAGCCGATCGCCCGCGAGCAGCGGGTTACATGCGTAAGATCGGATGCCCAGCGGTCTGAGCGCCCGCGTCACCGGTTCACTTGACTGCTGAATGGCGCTGATCACCAGCGGCGTGCGCTGCACCGCGACGGTGTCGCAGAGGGCGTCTTCAAACTTCACGCACTCGAGCTCCCGTGCGGCATCCGCGCTAATGCCCTGATACGACGACAGGCTCAGCCGATCACCGCTATCGGCGGCCAGGTAATGGAAATACGCGTCGATGCCGAGGTGGGCGCCAAATTTGTCCAGCAGTCCGCGCAGCATCGCGTCGGGGTCGCTGGCCACGAGCAATACCGACGCGGCCTCCCACAGCAGTGCCAGCCGTTCGCTCTGACGCCTCAGAGCGCCCTCGGCGCGCTTGCGCGGCGTGATATCCCTGGCGATTTTGGAAATGCCCTGGATGCGCCCCGAATCGTCGAGAATCGGTGAGACCATCAACGACACGTCGATTCGGCGTCCGTCCTTCGCGACGCGGACGCTCTCGTAGTGCGCGATCGACGTGCCCCGCGACAGCCGACCCAGGATCGTCGGCAACTCATCAATCCGCTCCGGCGGAACGAGCGTGGCGAACGGGCGGCCGACAATCTCGCTGGCGGTATACCCGTAGATCGCCTCGGCGCCGTGATTCCAGCTCGTGACGATGCCGTTGAGATCCTCGCTGATGATGGCGTCTCCCGACGACTCGACAATCGCCGCCAACCGCCGCCGAATCTCCTCGACCCGTTTCTGCTCGGTGACGTCGCGCGTGAAGCAACGGGTGTGAATGAAACGGCCATCCTCCCACAGCACGCTGGAATCGATCGTCACGTGTCTGAACGAGCCATCCTTGCAACGCATGCGCGCTTCGCGATCGCGCACGCGCTCGCCCGCCCGCAAGCGACGCAGGATGTCGTCACTCACCTCGCGGTCGACGTGAAACTCGGCGATGTGATGTCCGACGTACTCATCGACGGCATATCCGAGCAGATCCAGTTCGGCGCGGTTGGCGCGCAGTATCGTGCCGTCGGCTGCGACCCAATGCAGGCCGATCGTCGCATTCTCGAAAAAGTCCGCCAGCTCCTGCTCGCTGCGCCGCAGCTGCTGTTGCGAGCGTCGTTGCTGCAGCACGATGGCGGCCTGGTTACACGCCACACCAAGCATCAGTCGATCCGTTTGCGTCGGGAAATCCGCTTGCTCCGCGCCGGCGACGAGCGTGCCACAATCGCTTCCGTAACCGAGCGGCACGGTGACCACTCGCAGCAAGCCACCACCGAGTGGATTGTTGATCGTCGTGGCGCCGCCGGCGAGGTCACCGCAGTCATCAAACCCGCGGCTGAATGCCCCCAGGTGGTCGTCCGAAATCGGGCCCCGCGGAGTGCGTGCCGTCTCGACCGCGATGTTACCGTCGGCCCCTCGCAATCGAACGCCGACGATATCGATGGGCAGCGCGCGGAGCAGAACGCCGGCCAGGCCGTCGGCAATTTGCGGAAGATCGTTCTTGCTCCAGACCGCCGACAGCGTCGACAGCGCGGCAAGCTCGCGTACGCAGCGACGCAACGAGACCGCGTCGTCGGAACTGCCGTTGGTCGCAGCCGGCGCCATCGCTTAACGGGCGCTTTGCCGAGCGCGCTGCTGGATTTCGCGCAGCATCTCATCGGGCGGCACGAAATACGGATTTTCCTGGAGGATGCCGCCGATGATGACCGCCGGGTGCGTCCGCATGATGTCCATCACGACTTCAGCACCAAACTGGTGCAGATCGTACGTTCAACACACGGCATCGTCATACTGAGGCAGCACGTAGTTCAGGCGTGTCTCGTATTCGAGGATGTCGCCGACGCCGGGTCGATCCTCGAGCGCCCATTCCATGTTCGCGACCAATCGAGTCAAGGGATAGCCACGGGTCTTCCCATCGCGCAACACGTCCTCGATTAACGCCAGCATTCGGAACTGATCGAAATGTCCGTCGATCAGATAGGCATCTTCCCAGCGACGAATTTCCAATTGCCCGGTGCGTTCGGTATCCGCGACGGCGATGCCGGCGGCTTCCAGCTGCCGGCGGTGTTCAGGACGGTGGTCGTCTTTGACGATGTGGAAGGCCCGGTCGCCCTGGTCGAAGCCCTCAGTGATGAAAGGGAGCAGCACCCGGTACTCGTCGGCCTTGGAGTGGAAGAAGGCGCAGACGTGGCGCGTAGCGCCGAGCGTCGTTCCCGCTAATCGCACCTGCCGAGCGGACGTCGTCATCAATGTTCACCTTGGCCCGTAAACCCCAATGCCTTCGTCGCGACGCGCAGCAAATTCCGCATGGTCGAGGCAAGAGTGGTCAACCAACGGGCTATTCCGAAATGATGATACGCGTGTTGGATGACAACCCCATACAAATTGAGCACGCAACCCGGACGCGATCACGGTCGTGCGTCGACAGCTCATCACTACCAGAGACCCCGGCATGCCGAAGCCATGCCTTTACGTGCGAGTTCGCGCGTATCCGCGCAAGGCGCCCGCCAAGCTCGGCAGTTCCGGAGAGCTTTGTTTCACGTTACGGGCCCCAATGCCTTTACGATGACGGCGTGGATCTGGGCGATCCCTTAGCTCGGCAGTGTTCTCTTCTGTAGATCAGTATCAGAAGCGCGACTCGGGAGCGGTGCTGCCTCATGCAGACTTTGTTTGATACCCCGCTGACGGCCTGTTTGCATCTGACGCAGGCGCTCAGTTCGACGCGGACCGTCGCGCAGGTCTATGAGGCCGCTCTTGAGGCTCTCGCTCGAGGCCTCGGAGTCGAGCGCGCGTCGATTCTGCTGTTCGACGCCGATGGCGTGATGCGTTTCAAGGCCTACCGCGGGCTGTCTGGCGCATATCGCGGCGCGGTGGAGGGACACACGCCGTGGTCACCCGAGTCTGTCGATCCCCAATCTATCGTCGTCGCTGATGTGAGCACCGAACCCTCTCTGAGCGCGTACTTGCCGACGATTCGTGCGGAAGGCATCGCGGCGATGGCGTTCGTCCCGCTGGTGAGCCAGAACCGCGTGATTGGCAAGTTCATGTTGTACTCAGAGGTACGCCGTGAGCTCACCCCCGAGGAATTGCAACTGGCTGGCATTATCGCCGCGCAGGTGGCGTTTGCCGTCGAGCGCACCCGCACCGAGGAGTCTGCGCGCCGCAGCGAGGAGCGGCTTCGTTTTGCGTTAGACGCGGCGTCGATGGGGACGTGGGACTGGGACCTGGCGCTGAATACGGTCAAGTGGTCAGACAATCTTGCCCGCATGCACGGCCTGCCGGAGGGCACCTTCGACGGAACTTTCGCAAGTTACGAGCGCGAGATTCACCCGGACGACCGAGAACGGGTCTTGGCGTCGGTACAGCGGGCGATTGCCGAAGGCATGCCGCACGACGTCGAGTATCGCATCGTGGCACCCGATGGCACCGTACGGTGGGTCGACGGACAAGGCCTCGTCGAATACGACGACGGGCGGCCGGTGCGCATGACCGGGGTGTGCATGATGGTCACCCGCCGAAAAGAGGCGGAGCTTGCCCGACTGGCCGCGGCGGAAGAGGCGAGCCGGCTGAAAGACGAGTTCCTTGCGACGCTGTCGCATGAGCTGCGGACCCCGCTGAACGCAATCCTGGGCTGGGTGCGGATGCTCGAGATGGGCGGGTTATCGCCCGACCGTACCCAGCACGCGATCGACGTGATCGCGCGAAACGCGAAATTGCAGGGGCAGTTGATCGAGGACATCCTCGATGTGTCCCGGATCATCACCGGCAAACTTGAGATCGAACGCAAGCCGGTATCGTTGCAACAGGTTCTTGACACTCTGGTGAACAGCGTGGCACCGGCGGCCGCGGCCAAGCAGATTGAAATCGTGTCGGCGATACCCTCCGATCTGCCGGAGATCGTCGGCGACCCGCGGCGCTTGCATCAGTTGTTTGGCAACGTGCTGTCTAATGCGCTGAAGTTTACGTCCGAGGGTGGCAAGGTCGAGATCGCCGCCGACGTCCACGCTGGCGTGGTCAGCATCCGCGTCAGAGATACCGGGTCGGAATCGACGCGGAATTCCTACCGCACATCTTCGACCGGTTTCGGCAGGCCGACATCACCGCGACGCAACGCCACGGCGGTCTTGGATTGGGAATGGCCATCACCCGACATCTCGTCGAACAGCACGGCGGAACCATTCACGCGGTCAGCGCTGGCGTCGGATCGGGGACGACGATCGTCACGACGCTTCCGGTGAGTGGACAGACGGCGCTCTCGCGCTTCAACGGCTAAACGTTCTGGGCCGGTGCCGGCGCGTCGACGTCAGGTATCCATGAGGAAAACTGGCGGATCAGTTCGAGCAGCTCATCAGGCAGGCAGGGCTTCACAATCACTGCAGTGAAGCCCGCTGCGAGGCACTCGACCCGCGTATTCTCACTCGCATGGGCTGTAAACGCGATGATCGGAACGTTCCTGAAACGTGGCTCCTGCCTTAGCTCGAGCATGGCATCGACTCCACTCAGGTCGGGCATGCGAATGTCCATCAAGACCAGGTCCGGCGTCCACATCGTCGCCGCGCGAATCGCATCACGCCCGCTCTCGGCGGTAATGACACGGTAGCCACTGGCGATTAAGTACTCCCGGTAAAGGTCGCGGGTATCTTCATAATCATCGGCGAGCAAAATTGTCTTTGCACCGAGCTGGCCTCTCGGCACGTCGGGAACGGCACGGTGGTGAGCGCCGGCGACCCGCTGCACGTCATCTCCAGCCGTATTGAGATGGCAAAGGTCATACGCGCACAGGATGTCGCAGCCCGTCGAAGCCGTCAGCTGGTGGCCAACCAGCTCGAGCTCAAGGGCAGCATCGAGTAAGCCGCGTTCTGCCAATAGCGTCACCAGCTCAGCGAAAATCCGCACGCGTTGTGGGTGCGCGCCGGCGATGAATTGCTGGACGGCTTCGGCAAACCGCCGGGTATTGGGTACGCCGTCAACGACGATGTCGCGAAGCATGGCGTCGGCATCGACAAACGTCACCTCGCGCGTCGCAGGCTCATGGCCTGACTGTTTCAGTGACTCACAGATCGCGCGCCAGTGCGTTTCAGTGGCCAGGACGATCGATCGTTCCCCCCGGTCCACCCCCTGAAGGATGAAGCGAGTGACAGCCGCGCACAAATCAAGGTCGTCGCGATAGAAGTGCACGACGTGTTCGCCGGCGTGATGATGTGTAGACATCGGCTGGTATGTTAACGATCGAGAGTCGCCGAGGCAATTCGACAGCCGAGCTGGTGGCTCCAATAGACCAATTCCCGAGCTCGCCCAATCCCAACAGACCCCGAGGCGGAGCTCGTCAGAACTGGAAGACGACGCCGGCCCCAGCGCGGGAGAAGTTGAGCTTGTCGCTGCGCAGTGTGATCCCCAGGATCGTGACGGCCGGAAACGAATGGTAGTAGCGCACGTCGCCTCGCACGCCGAAGTGGTCGCCGAGCAACGCGAACACGCCGCCACCCACGACATATCCAAACGAGGTGTCGTTCGTCGAGAGCAGGTCCGTCGTCCTCAATTCGAACCGCGTCTTCATGATGCCCGTGCCGGCCAAAAGGTAGGGGCGGACGGGTCCGACCTTGGGTGCCAGCATGACGTTCCCCATCATCGTCAGGACGTTTGACGACAGTCCCGGGGCCTCGCCGAAGAACTTGGGCGAGTAGGCCACCTCGGTTTCGGCGCCGAAGAACGAGCCAAACTTTCCCAGGCTGAGGCTGAGGTTGCGCTGCTGGTTCTCGCAGTCACTCAACTGGGGACATCCCGACACGCCGCCGAAGTTAACGCCGAGAAACGGGCTGATGAAGCCCTGGGTCCGCGCCGGCGCCGCAGTGCCGATGATGATGAGGACGGCGAAGATGCTAAGCCGCAGTGCGCGTTGGATAACCATGCTGCGGCACAATTATAGAGCCATGGTCCCGAGGTCAGCGTCCACGACCTTATGGGGGAGGACCGCCTGAGCGCGCCGCCATGGTACGCCGGCCTGTTGGGATCCCAGACCGTTGACATTCTTTGGACGACGATGGCATCGTCGTCGTCGACGCTACTGGGCGTCGGACTGAAGGCGGTATGGCAGAGATCACCATCAACGAAGGCTTGGCCTGGCTCAAGACGCTCAAGAAGCGCCACGAGGAGCTGGTGGCGCTGCGCAATGACAACGCGCACCGGGAACGGCGCTTCTACGGCGCGTCCGCCGACAAGGAGATTATCAAGGAGCCGATCTACGACGTGAGAATCCTCGACCGTATGGTCACGCGAGTCGCGCGGGAGATTCGGCTGCTCGAGCAGGCTCTCAAGACCACGAACGCCAAGACGCCAATCGAGGCGTATCAGCAGGACGATGCGGTGTTGGGAGAGTTGTCGTAGCGAGCTTGTGGGGAAGGCAGGATGGGCGCGCGGTCTAGTGGGTCTGTCAGCCCACGAAAAGCCCAAGAGACGATTGGTCCCTGCAAAGGATCCGTGGTTGATGGTCAGTCGTCGCTGGTAGGTGGTGCGGTGGTGCGCAAGTGCCGCTGCAGTGTCGTCGCTGCGTTACTGGTTTCACCTGATCGTGGACTTCCTGTCCTTCCCCTCCCTACGCCTCTGTCCGTGCGACGTGCCCACAGTTCCAGCCTTGACAGGGTCAGTGGCACACCTTACCTTGACTCTATGAGAGTCGATCTGACGCCGGACCAGCGGGCGTTTGCTCAGCGGGCCATCGACAGTGGCCGCTTCGCGCGCGAAGAAGACGCGGTCGAGGAGGCGCTCGCTCTGTGGGAAGAGCGTGAGCGGCGGCGGCACGAGATCCTGTCCGCTCTGGATGAGGCCGAGGCCTCTCTGGCGCGCGGGGAAGGACTTCCCGTGACCGAGGCCTCCATGAAGGCTCTTGCCGAAGACGCGAAGCTCCGCCTTCGCCGCCGCATTGCTGCCGAAGGTTCCCCCACGGCGAGCTGATGGCCCATCGGCTGTCGCCGCAAGCCCAGGCCGACGTCGATAACCTCGCGTACTACCTGTTTGTCGAGAGCGGTAGCATTGCGACTGCAGACCGCATGATCGAGTCACTTACCACAAGATTCAGCCTGCTTGGGTCGCATCCACGGGCCGGCCGTCGGCGTGATGATCTCCGACCCGGCCTGCGCGGATTCCCCGTCGGTGAGTACGTCATCTTGTACCGCGTCGAGGGGGACGACGCGGTGATTCTGCGGGTCATTGGCGGTCGGATGGATATCGAGTCAATCCTGCGAAGCGATCCCTGAACCCACCGCACTGCGGCTACCACCCGCCCCCACCGCCGCCCCCTGAAGATCCGCCGCCGCTGCTACTGCTCGAGCTGCTCGATCCTCCCGAACTGCTCGAACTCTCTGCGCTGATCGGTGCGGCCAGGCCGGCCGCCATCGTGCTCCACGACGCGCCGCCACCGCCGCCACCGGAGCGGCCGCCGGCAAAACCGGTCCACGTGCCCGATCCGGAGCCCTCGCCGGAGCCGAACGAGCCTGACGATGTGCCGCCGCCAGAACGCTTCGTAGATCCGCTGTCGCGCTGTGCCGACCATTCGTCCATGTGCTTGCCGAGCCCGAACGCCAGGATCCACGGGAACCACTCGTCGCGCAGTGCCGGGCGGTCCTTCGCGAGTTCAGCGATGAAGAACTCGCGGCCCGAGGCCAGCGTCTTTCGGAAGGCCAGCGCGGCGCGATGCTGCGTGGACTTGAGCGCGCCCACTCCTGCAAACAGAACTGACAACGCGAGCAGCACGACCCCAACGACCAGGCTGTCAGTGGCCGGCTCAACGCCGCTGTCGGCCCATCGCCACAGATAGAGCGCCGCTGCACCCACGCCCAGGGCCACTGGGATCAGGCTCGCGAACGCCTTGTTCGGACCCCACTGGATGTTGGCGCGAAAGCGCAGTCCCTGCGCCCGTGCGACGAGGACCAAGGTCAGCGCGCCGAAGGTCAACAGGGCCGCCACGGTGGTGCTGATGTAGTCGTTCATCCATTCAAGACCGACCAGGACCGCTCCGGCGCCATACAGGACGGTTGCGACCATCGGCACGCGCCACGGCGTCCGGCCGGCCGGCAGTATCGCCGCGGCGCGCTCCTCGAGGCCGGGGCGAATCAGGTCCACCGGGTCAAAGCCGGTCTTCTTGTAGTGACGCTGGACCAGTGCCGTGGAGGTGTCGGTGCGTTTCTGGAAGAACAAGCCGTCCACGAGCGCCCGCTCGTAGCCGTCGAGCGTGTCGCGGTCGACCGCCAGGTGCAGCGTCATCGACTTCTTCTTGGCGCCGCTTGTGAGCTTGCCCTCCGCGACCAGCCGCGCAATCAACGCCACCACCTCCGCGCCCTCGACCTTGGTATCCCACGCCGCCGCCACCACTTCAGCCGGGTGCTTCACGATGTGCTCGCGGATCCACGCCTCGTCTACCTGCGCATGGAGCGGCGCGAACCGTCCGTACCAGCGCTCGCGGGCGAAGACCCAGCCGACCACGACGATCGGAATGAGTAGCAGCGACCACAGGGCGCGGACAATCCCGAGTGGCAGGTCCGTGGCGAGTGCCACGGGCACGCCGGCGCCGGTGTAGCGGAGCGGAATCGTCACCACCAGCCCACGGCCCGGCGGCACCTGCTCGGCGGTGTAGCGGCTCTGCACCTCGGCTTGCGGCTGCCACGCGGAATCAAACGTCAGCGCCACGCTCGCGCGGGTGATCACCCCCTGGCGATCCGGAAACAGAAAGTCGTGATCGAGTGTGTAGTCGTCGCCATTCTTAAGGACGATATTCGATAGCTGATAGCGAAGGACGTAGGTCCTGCTGGCACTCTCAAACGGCGCATCGTCCGGCAGCCGGCTGCGCCAGCGGAGGGTCGTGTCATCGGTGAACGCGTAGTCGTCCACATCATCCAGGCTGCTGTCGCGCACCATCGGGATCGAGCGGTCGCCGTCGGCCCGCTCGAGGCTCACCAGCCGCAACTGCTGGCGCGGGCGAATGTTGAAGCGCCGTTCGCCGCCGTTCCAGTCGCCGTAGAACACCATGGTCTGGGTTTCGGTGACGTTCAGCCGGCCCTCGGCGTCGAGGTGGGCGGCAACCTCGACGAGGTCCCAGTGCAGCGCGCGCTGCGCCAGCGCGCCGGCAGGCAGGGCAAGAACGCAGAGTGCAACCGCGCACGCGGTGACGAGTCGAGGGGTCATCGGCACTAGCCTACCCCTTCGCCGCTGTCGTCCGGGTCATGTCGGCACCTCTCGCGAGTTGCACACCCGATTCTTCGACTCGGTTCTCCGACCCTGGTAAGTCATATCATTGAGGCAGGTCGCATCCGATGATTGGCGTCATCGTCTCCATCGCGCAGCTGCTTTGTTCCGGGGCGCAATCCTCGTATTTGGGGTGCGATACGTTGCCCCTGCGGGAGGGTACAGCGGGGATCCATGGCGGCGTCCTCGACGCGCTGTCGGCGAATCCCATTGCCGATCTCGAAGTCCTTCTCTTCGAAGTCGACGCGGGAGGCGTTCGCGGTCCGGGACCGCGTCCGCGAAGTGCTGTCACACGCACCGACGCTGCCGGAAGATTCTCAGTCAGCCAGATCGGCGCGGGCTCATATCGAGTACGGGTGACCGGCAAGACCCACCAGCCGATTTGCTTCGGTGGCTCCCGTGAGGAGCCTGAACGATGTGAGGGAATCCCCGTTGACGATAATCAAATCTGTGACGTGGTCATCTTCGCTCGTCCCGCCGCGATCATCAGGGGCCGCATCATCGGTCACGACGGTCGCCCAATGCCCGATGCCTCTGTGAGCACCATGTGTCTGGGTCCGGAGCAATGTCTGGAACACACGAAGTCGGATGCCGACGGTCGATTCGAAATAGGGGGGATTCCACCAGGCGAGGTCGCCCTGTCAGCAGACTTCCCCGCCGGTACCGGTGGTGCCGAGCGTGCTTACTACCCGGGCGTTTGGGAGATCGACGAGACACAGCCAATTGCCGTAATCGCCGGGCAACCGGTCAATATCGACTTCCGGCTACCAAGAGCCGTGATGGGATCGATTAGCGCTCGGGTCGTTGGGCCGGAAGGGTATCGCCTCGATCGATTTGAATTGTCGCAGTCAGACCAGTCGATGCAAGCGCTGGATGGCCCGGTCGTGAGAGTCGACAACCTTCGAGAAGGGCGGTATCTCCTCCACGCGCTCGGCAGCGCTGACGGCAAGCAATACGCGGGATTCAAGCAGGTCGACGTCTCTGAGGGCCCTGTCGAGGTATTCATCCAGCTCGAAGCGGCTGGCCTGATCAATGGACGCATCATTGCGGAGGAGGTTGGCGTTCCGCTGTTGGATGGTAGCGGCATCTCGGCGTGGTGGTTGCTCGATGACGATGTGGTCGGCGCAGTCCGTGTCGACGTTTCCGCCGACGGCTCTTTTTACTTTGGCAATATCTTCGGGGAGCGCATATTCAAAGTCGGTTTGGCCAAAGGGTGGCGCGTCGTCAGCATCCGTGCGGATGGAAAGGACGTTACTGATGACGTGTTGCACGTCGCACCGGGATCGCGCACCCAGTTAACGATTACCGTCGGTCGTCAATAGAAGAGGACGCGACGTGGGCAGGTTGGGCTGAGGCGGACCTACATGCCGCCGCGCCGTTTGCGCGCGGGCTTCCGCTTGGACGTGATGATCCGCCGAGCCTCGCGCAGGTGGCTCTCGAGCGCGTCATCCGCGATCTGATCGAGCAGGATGCCCACCCACCCCGCGGTGCCGACGTACGGCGGGTTGAAATAGACGCCGGGCGATTCTTCGATCATCAGCGACGCCAGGCCGTCGGCCACCGGCACCCACACCGCCAGCCGGCCATCGTCCCGGTGGTGTTCGGCAAACATCGCGAAGCAGTCCTTGCCCTGCTCGACGAAGAAGCAGGGCGTGCCGTGCGACATCTTCTCGAACGCGCTGGGAAGCGTGGCGCAGAGGCGGCGGATCCGATCGACCTGTCCTTCCCGTCCGCCTTTGCGCCGGCCCGTGCCCCCGTCGCGCGTGGTGACTTGCCGGGCTCGGAACTTCGCGATTCGCTCGATCAGGCGGACCGGCACGGGCTCAGACAACGGGAACTTGAGCGTCCCCTTGCTGCTGCGTTCGTATGGCGCCAGGTCTTTGCCGAACGCCTCGACCATCGCATCGCTCGCGGGATAGAGCGAGTAGTGCGACTGCCACCCGGCGAAATACAGCACGCCGACGCCGTTCAGCGTATAGGCCGGCATTTGATAGGCCAGCCCTTCTTCCGCATTCGGAAGCCCCTTGAGAATCGCCCGGCGCACCGCTTCCAGGCTGGCTCGAGATTCTTTCGGCTTCGACGCGATGTAATCCCGCACCGATGCGAGGCGCCTTCCCGGCCGTTTTGCCGGCATGAATTAGGCCAGGCTCGATGCGCGGGTCGCGAATGGTGCCCGCCGCATCCTGACACCCGTCGCATCAAACACCGCATTCGCCACTGCCGCCAGCATCGGCTTCACCACCGTCTCGCCCGCGCCGTAATGCTGCAGGTCGGGGCGATTCGGGTTTGGGTCGCCGTTCACGATCACCACGTCAATCCGCTCCGGCGTGTCCTCGTGGCGCAGCGTTGGGCTGGTGTTCCAGTCCACGCTGGTCACCTTCTCGACGTCGAACGTCACCTCTTCATGCAGCGCGCGGCTCAGGCCGTAGAGGGTGCCGGCTTCGAGCACGCGAATCAGGCCCTCGGGGTTGATCACCAGGCCGCAGTCGTGGGCCACGACGATGCGCTTGGCCCAGATGCGGCCGGTCTTCTTGTTGACCTCCACCTCGCAGATGGTGGCGACGACGGTTTGGCTGCGGTAGGCGTAGGCGATGCCGCGGCCGGTGAGGATGTCAGCCGGGGCTGAAGCCCCGGCTCTCCGAACGACTGGTGATGGCCTGGTATCCCAGCCGAACTTTTCGGCGGCGGCTTTGATACACGCGATGGAGCGGGCGCGCTTGAAGCCGCTGTCGTCCTGCGTGCTGGCCTGCAGCATCCGCAGACGGAACTCCACGGGATCGGCCTTTGCCTTCGCGGCGAGCTCGTCGATGAACGACTCCAGCGCGAACTGGACTTGGGGGCCGTCGGGGTCGCGCAGGTTGCCCAGGCGAAGCGGCGTCTCGAACGGCTGGGGCAACGGCACCACGCGCGTGGTGTTCTTGCGGTTGGGGATGACGTACATGTCCGACGGCAGCGACGCGCGGCCCGGAGAGGGCGGCGACTTGCGTGTGCCCATCAGCTGCGAGATGAGCACCGTTTCGTGCTCGTTGTAGCCGACGTGATTGTGGTCCGCCGCGCACGCGTCGTAATGCAGCGCCACGACGTTACCGGCCGCGTCGAGGCCGCCGCGCATCTTGAAGGAATACGCCGGACCCTTGGTGTCCCACGCCGTCTCTTCCTGCCGGCTCCACTGCACCCTCACCGGCCGCCCAATCTCGTTCGCAATATACGCCGCCTCAAACCCCGCATCGTCCGCCGCGGTGCGGCCGTAGCCCTGCGGGCCCTCCATCCAGATCACCCGCACGCGGTCGCGCGGCATCTTCAGGAACTGCGCCACGCCGTTCCTCATGCCATACGACTTCATGTCGTTGGTGTAGATGGTCATCTGCCCGTTCGACGGATCCGCCATGGCATGCGCGGGACCAATCGAAGTGTGACCCTGGAATGGCACGTCGTAGTCGGCCTCGACGATGGTGGCGGCGCCGGCGAGGGCAGTGTCGACGTTGCCGATCTCAGTGGGCTTGCCGGTGGATGACGGCGTGGCCGCTCGCATGTACTCGAACAGCTTGTCGGAGGTGGGGAAGGGCGCGGTCGCCGGCTTCTTCCACTCCACCTTCAACTGCCGCGCCGCGCGAATGGCGTTCTCCTCCCGCTCGCACACCACCGCGACGTAGTTGCCCTTGCTCACCACCTTGACGAAGCCGGGAATACCCTTCACGGACGATTCGTCGATGCTGACGAGCGTCGCGCCCACGAACGGCGGCCGCACGTTGCGCGCGTGCACCATGCCCGGCGCCTTCATGTCCACCGCCCACTTGAGCGAGCCGTCTACTTTCGGCGGCACGTCGTAGCGCGGATGCGACTTGCCGACGTTCTTCATCTCCTGCACCGGCTTCAACTTCGCAATGCCGGTGGTGGTGTCGGTGTTCTTGCCGGTCAGCGTGACGTTGAACCGCTTGCCGCCCACCAGGTCGCCATAGGTGAGGGAGCCAACACCAGTGGTGTTGTCCTCTGTCACCGAGATCACGCCGTCGGTGACGCCCAGTCGCGAGACCGGCACGCCAAGCTGCTTCGATGCCATCTCCAGCAACACGCGCCGCGCTTCGGCTGCGACGCGGCGCATGGGATAGCCGTCGGTCTGCAGCGCATCGGATCCACCCGAGCCACCCTGGTCGACAGTGTTGTGCGTGCTGCCCATCACGCAACTGGTGTTCTCGTATGCGATGTCGAGCTCGTCGGCCATGATCTGCCGGAACGCCGTGCCGGTGCCCTGGCCCAGGTCGGTCTTGCCGACGAAGAAGGTGGCCGTGTTGTCGGCGCGGATGACGATCCACGAGTCGAGTTGCAGGAAGTCGGGGTCGGGGTACGGGCCGGCCGCTTGTCCAGGCAACCCCAAGAAGGGGTTGCCTCCACCGAAAAGCACTTCTCCTGAGGCGGCAATTCCGACGACGAGCATGCCGGTGTTCTTGATGAAGTCGCGGCGGGAGTTCACAGCGCCCCCTTCGACATGTTCGTCGCCGCCAGCTTGATGGCCTTGTTGATCCGGTAATACGTCATGCAGCGGCAGAGGGTGGCGTTCATGCCCTCGCGGATCTGCGCGTCGGTGGGGTTTGGCGTCTTGTCGAGCAGCGCCTTGGCGGTGAGGATTTGCCCGTTCTGGCAGAACCCGCACTGCGGCACCTGCTCGTCAATCCACGCCTGTTGCAGCGGATGGAGCTTGCCGTCCTGCGCCAGGCCCTCGAGGGTCGTGATCTCCTGGCCCGCCACCTGCGACACCGGGCGGATGCAACTGCGCACCGCCTCGCCCTTGATCAGAACGGTGCACGCGCCGCACTGGCCGAGGCCGCAGCCGAACTTGGGGCCCGACAGGTCGAGGTCGTTTCTGAGGACATACAGCAGAGGAGTGGAAGGCTCGACGTCAACCGTGTGCGCCTTGCCGTTCACCTGCAGGGTGATGTTCGCCATGCGGGGAGTGTGGCCCGGACGTCAACAGGAGATCAAGAGATCATGAGCCAGGAGATTCCAACCGCCCGAGCACGCCGTGCACATCGTCCAGGCTGCCGACCAGGCTCGGGCCGAGATCGAAGCAGGCTTGTCGATCACGGACAAGCCGGCGCGGAGGGCGTCGTTCACGATGGTCTTGAACGGAAGGCGCGACTTCTGGACCGCCTGCTCGAGCCGCGCGGCCACGTCCTTGTCCAAGGTCAGTGTGGTCCTCATATTGTCGGTCCTCGCCATGGCGGCTCGATATTAGCCTGAGGACCGAGAAATTGGCTGGCCCAGCCGTAGCCGGCCGAAACTGCGGCATACTTTCACCCTAGACTTGTTCACATTTTTTCGAGGAGCTTCAATGACCCGCGCGACCTCCGTACGACTGATGCCTGCCCTGCTGCTGATGGGCGTGATTGGCTTTACCGCGTCCCCCCAGGCCCAGGCCCCGGCGGCCCCTGCCGCGGCGACGCAGAAGCCGGCCCCGCCCGCACCGCAGGCGCTGACCTATGAAATGGCCGTGCAGGTGATCGATGCCGCCGAAGCCGAAGCCCGCAAGAACAACTGGAACGTGACCATTGTCGTCACCGACGCCGTGGGCACCCCGGTGGTGCTGCGCCGGATCACCGGCGCCAGCGCGCGCTCGTACGACATCGCCATGCGCAAGGCCGCCACGGTGGTGGCCGCGAAGATGACCACGGCGGAGTACGGCGCGAAGATGAAGGAGAAGGCCGTCACCGAAGTGCCCAATGGCATCACCTTCGCCGGCGGCGTGCCGATCATGCGCGGTGAGGAGTTCCTCGGTGCAGTGGGCACGAGCGGCGTGACCGCCGCGCAGGACGAGATCATCTCGAAGGCCGGCGCCGGCGTCATCAAATAAGAAACAGGAGATCAGGAGGTCAGGAGACTCTACTTGCTCCTGATCTCTTGATCTCCTGTAAAGACCGCCTCGGCGAGATGGAGCTGTATCACCATCGCAATACGGGGCATACGCCTCAATAGGCCGCAAGCCACATCAGGCTGCTTCACCCTGAAGAAGCGCCGTCACCGATCGCCCCAACTCCTCACGCAGTTCCGCGTCGCTCTCGAACGGCGGGCGCACCGCCCTGGCCCGCACCTCGAAGGTGACCGGCGCGCCGCCAAAGATGCCTGGCGTCACGACGACTCGGGGGCCGACTAACTGCACGGTCCAGTCACGGAAGGGCTGGGCCGACACGCCGCCGGTGCAAAACGCGAGCGAGATCAGATCGCCGAGCCGCAGGAACGCGTAGTCGGCCTCGAGTTGTTCGGGCGATCCGCCGCTCTCGCGCAGCAACGCGGCCCGGGACTTCTCGAGGCCGGCAAAGAACCCGGCCCATGCCGCATCGCTGCGGAAGCGGTCATAGGCAAACAGGGCGTGACTGGCGACGAGCGCCGCCGCCCAAGGGTCGTCGGCCAGCCCCGCGACGGCCCGCGGCCAGACGCCCTGGCGCACGCTGACTGGCGCGTGGATGAAATCCACGACGTCGCCGGTCCGCATGTCGACCGTCGGCTCCTCGTCCAGCTCGCGCCACCCATCGTCATGGTCCCCAATGGCGCGCAGGATCGCGTTGCGCCGCGGGTTCTCCACGAGCGACACGCAGTGCTCCATGATGCGGCGCGCGAGTTGAGCGTGGTCCGGCTGGGTGATCAACACGCAGCCGGCCTCAGCGGGCCTGACAATCATGATCGATTCGAGATAGGGCGCAAGATGCCTGAATCTTACAACGCCAAGTCGTACAATCCCTTGATGACCGGCCGGGAGTGCTATCACTGCAAGGAGTGGGTCGACGCGGGCGTGGTCCACGACTGCTGGACGACGACCGAGGCGGCGCTGACGGCCGACTTGTCCGAGGACCTGCGCGAGGCGTGGGAGCGGCTGCGCGAGACCCTGGCCGAGCTGGGCGACCAGCGCATTTATGCCTCGGGCACCTGCATCATGTTCGCGCGCGAGACGGTCTACTGCTTCGTGCGCCCAAGGCGCAGCTTCCTCGAAGTGTCGGTGTTTCTCGAACGTGCGCTGAAGTCGCCCCATGTGAAGCGGGTCGAGGCGCGCTCGAAGACCAAGTTCGCCAACATCCTGAAGATCGCGCACCGCGACGCCGTGGAACCACCCTTGACCGACTGGTTGCGCGAAGCCTACGACTTCGAGGGCGCAACGGCCGTGAAGAAGAAGAAAGCCACGAAGGCGAAGCGCCCCAAGGTGTCGCCGAAGTTCCTGAGCTAACCGCGCCCCATCCCTGTGATTCGAAATACCTCATCAGTAAGGGTCCGCGGACGGTGTAGGATGCCCGGACAGTGGAGCCCTCGGACCTCGCGGCACACCGGCCGGCGACGACTGGGGACTCGTCCGATGACGCGATCGTTGGCCAGGACCTCGACAGCTGGATCACGTCGTGGGACAAGAACGCCGAGCGGCTGTTCGGATACTCATCAGCCGAGGTTCTCGGCCGCTCCATCTCTGTTCTCATCCCTTCAGAACGGTGGCCCGAAGAGGGCATCCTGGTGTCGCGGATCAAGCGCGGTGAGCGAGTCGAACCGTTCGAGACGGTCCGGAGGGCCCGAAGCGGTCAACTGCTGGACGTGATCATTTCCGCTTCGCCTGTCCGCGACGACGCGGGCGCGATCGTCGGCGTGTCGAAGCGGTTTCGCGACATCACCGGGAACACCGCTGCGCTCGCGATGGCCGAACGCCAGCGGCAACAGCTGACCGCGCAGCTGGAAGACGAGCGCGCCCGGCTGGTGGAAGCGCAGTCGGTCGCCAAGGTGGGCAGCTGGCACACCGACCTGTCCACCATGGTCGTGACCTGGTCGGCCGAGACGTATCGCATGTTCGAGACGAGCCCCGCCGAATTCGACAATAGCCACCAGGCGTTTCTCAGCTACGTCCATCCCGACGATCGCATCAGCGTCGATACGGCGCTGACCCAATCCATGGCACGGACAGAGCCTACCGCCGTCCAACATCGCATCCTGTTGCCCGATGGCCGCATCAAGTTCGTCGAGGAACGATGGGTGGTGTCGCATGACAACGACGCGCGCCCGGTTCGAGCCCTGGGCACCTGCCGGGACATCACCGAGCAGAAGCACTTCGAATCCCGCATCCAGCATCTGAACCGGGTCTACGCCGTCCTCAGCGCGATCAATCACACCATCGCCCGCGAGCGAGACGTGAGCGCGATGCTGGCGGAGGCCTGCCGGATCATCGTCGAGACGGGCGAGTTCAAAATGGCCTGGGTGGCCTTGCCTGGCGCCAATGGCCAGCTTGGCATTGCCGCGCACGCCGGCGCGGCGCCCGATACGCTCGACCTGCTGGCCCGATGTCTTCACGAGGCTGCCACCGACGGCCATCCGTTCCGGCCACATGACGCCTATGTCACGGGCCTTCGGCTGGTCCTCGATGACCTCATCAGCGCACCGCCGCCGCCGACTGCGTGGGCGGCCGAACTTCGCCGCGCGTCGATGGCTCGCGGCTACCGGGCCATGGCGGCCCTGCCGTTGGTGACCGAGGGCGAAGTTCTCGGCTCGCTGAACATCCACGCCGGCGAGCGCTATGCGTTTGACGACGAGGAGCTGGGGTTGCTGGAGAATCTGGCCGGCGACATCGCTTTCGCGCTGACCGCCTATCGACGCCAGGCCGAGCAGCAGCTGACCGATGCCGCCCTGCGAACGAGCGAAGCGCGCCTGCGCGAGTCGCTCAGCGAGCTCCACGACGTATCAACCCGTCTCAATGATGCGCGCGAACAGGAACACGCGCGCATGGCCCGCGACATCCACGATCACCTTGGCCAGGCGCTGACAGCCCTCAAGCTGGATGTCGCCGAGGTGAAGCGCCGCCTCAAGGCCGGCGATCAGAAGGCGGTCGGCGATCGGCTGGACGAGATGGCGGGCCTGATCGATGGCGCCGTCAACGACGTCCGCCGGGTGGCTGCTGAACTGCGGCCGGTCGTGCTCGACGACCTGGGCTTCGTGATGGCGATCAAGGCCTATTTGCTCGACGTGGAGCGGCGCAGTGGCCTGCAGTGCGTCTTGACCACTGAGCTGGTCGATCTGCCGATTGCCACCGATCGAGCCACGGCGCTGTTCCGCATCCTGCAGGAGGCGCTGACCAACGTCATTCGCCACGCCGGGGCCCGGCGCGTGCACGTCGCCCTCAGTGCTAATGACGACAGCGCGCGCCTGGTCATTCACGATGACGGGTGCGGCATTCCCGCCGCGGAACGCCGCAACCCGCGGGCTATAGGCCTGGTCGGCATGCGCGATCGTGCGCGGTTGTTCGGAGGCAGCGTCACGGTGGCCGGCGGTCCCGGCGAGGGCACGACCGTGGTCGCCGCCCTGCCGCTCGTGGAGTACCCCGCGTGATCCGGGTCATCCTCGTTGACGACCACCCGATCGTCCGCCGCGGATTGAAAGAGACGCTGGCGGCCGAGGCGGACCTGGCCGTGGTGGCCGAAGCAGAGCGGTCGGAGGAGGTGCTCGCCGCGCTACAGCAGCACCCCTGCGACGTCGTTCTTCTCGACCTGTCGCTCCCTGGTCGCGGCGGCCTGGACGTGCTCAAGGATGTTCGGCGCGATTTTCCCGGTGTTCGCGTCCTCGTGGTGAGCACCCACGACGAGTCCCAGTACGCCGTGCGTGCCATGCGCGCGGGTGCGGCCGGCTACCTGACCAAGAACAGCGCGCCCGAGGAACTGGTCCGGGCCGTACGCTCGGTGGTCAGCACCGGCCGCCACATCACCGACGACGTGGCGTCGGCGCTGGCGGAGTACGCGCTGGACGATCGGTCCGGATTCCTGCATGAACGCCTGTCCGACCGCGAGCACGAAGTGCTGAGGCGGTTGACCGCCGGGCGAACGGTGTCCGAGATTGCCGGCGAGTTGTCTTTGAGTGTCAAGACCGTCAGCACCTACCGCAGCCGCATGGTCCAGAAGCTTGGCGCCAAGTCCACAGCGGACCTGGTCCGCTATGCCATTGAGCACCAGCTGTTCAGCTAGACCTCCAGCCATGTGGCGTCCGGCTTTAGCCGGACCGTGCCAGTAGGACTCGTCCTACACGGCAAACCTCCTCCCGCCGACTGCGCCAGCCCAACCGCGCGCCCTATAGTCCTCATGCGACCGAAGGGTTCGTTATCACCGTGAGAATAATCGTCGTCGACGACTCAGAGACATTCAGGCGCAGCGTCAAGCGCCACCTGGCCGAGGATCCGGCAGTGGAGATCGTGGGAGAAGCCGCGGACGGTGATGCCGCGTTGCTCGAGATCGACCGGCTTCGGCCAGATGTCGTGCTCCTCGACTTGTATATGCCAACGATCGACGGATTCAGCGTGCTGCGTCACGTGAAGAAACACTTCGCCTCGATCAGGGTGATCGTACTGACGAGCGATGCGTCGGCCGACGTTCGCCAACGCTGCATGACCCTGCAGGCTGACGCGGTGATCGACAAGGGCGATACGGGTCTGCTGGTTTTGCCGACGCTGTGGGAGTTCCAATGACTGCTCCAGACCTTGCCGCAGCGGAATACGCCACCAGCATCGTCGACACGGTTCGCGCGCCGTTGGTGCTGCTGAGCGAGGACCTGCGCGTGGTCACGGCCAACGCGTCCTTCTTCGCCGGCTTCGGCGGCAGCCTCGAGAGCGTGCAAGGGCGCCGACTCACGGAGACTGGCGATGGGAAATGGGACGTGCCGGCGCTCAGGTCCTGCCTGGAAGAGGTCCTGCCCGAGCGCCTGGAGGTCCGGGATTTCGAAGTGGTACAACCGGGCCCTGCCGGGCGGTCACGCACCCTGCTGCTGAATGCCCGCCAGCTTCAGCACGCCGGCGGCGCCGTCCAGATGATCCTGGTGGCAATCGAGGACGTGACCGAACGCCACCGCCTGGCCCGTGAGTTGGCCGAGGCCATGCGTGAACTCGGGGCGCGCAACCGCGAGTTGCAGGACTTTGCCTCGGTCGCTTCGCACGACCTGCAAGAGCCCTTGCGCAAGATCCAGGCGTTTTCTGGGCGGCTGACCAATGCCTGCGGCGAGGCCCTGCCGGCCGAAGCGCGCGATTACCTGGCGCGCATCCAAAGCGCGGCCGGCCGCATGAGCGTGCTGATCAACGACCTGCTGAGCCTGACGCGGGTGTTGACCCGCGGCCAGACGTTCACGGGCGTGGACCTGCAGGAGGTCGCCAACGGCGTGCTGACCGACCTTGAAGAGACGATCGCTCGTGCCGGCGCCCGTGTCACGACCCGCGCCATGGCCGCGGTTGACGCCGATCCCACGCAGATGCGCCAGTTGCTGCAGAACATGATCGGCAACGCGATCAAGTTTCGGGGCCCCGGTCCCTGCGAGGTTGAGGTGTTCTGCGAGTCGGGGTCCGAAAGCTGCCGGCTCACGGTGGAGGACAACGGCATCGGGTTCGATCAGAAATACGCCGAGCGCATCTTCGATCCGTTCCGGCGGCTGCATCTCCGCGGCGAGTTCGAAGGCACCGGCATCGGGCTGGCGCTCTGCCGTCGCATCATGGAGCGTCACGGCGGCAGCATTCACGCCGAGAGCCGTCCCGAGGGCGGCGCCCGGTTCATCGCCACCTTTCCCAATTCGCGAGTACAACTATGACCACCGGCTCAACGCTCCCGATCGTCGTGATGCTGGCCGACGATGACCCCGACGATTGCCTGCTGGCCCGCGATGCGCTGGCGGCCGGGCGGAACCAGGTTCAGCTGCGCGTTACCCGGGACGGCGAGGACCTGATGGACTACCTGCACCGGCGAGGCGCCTACCAGGACCCGGCAACGGCGCCGCGGCCCCAGCTGATCCTGCTCGACCTGTCGATGCCGAGAAAAAGCGGCCTCGAAGCGCTGGCCGAGATCAAGGCGACCCCGGCGCTCCGGCAGATTCCGGTCATCATCATGACCACGTCAAGCCAGGACGAAGAGATCTGCCGGAGCTACGACCTCGGCGCCAGCTCGTTCGTCACCAAACCCGTTCGCTTCGAAACCCTCGTCGATGTCATGAACAACATCGACCGCTATTGGTTCCAGACGGTTGAGTTACCTGAATGACTTTGTCTTCCATTCTTCTTGTTGACGACGACCAGGACGATTACGAGCTGACCCGCACGCTGATCCGCCAGTTCGACGGGGGCGAGATCGCCGTTGACTGGGAGCCGGACTTCCACCGCGGACTGTCGTCGCTGCTCGAGCGCCGGCACGACGTGGCGTTGATTGATTACCGGCTGGGCGCCGACAACGGCGTCGAGCTCCTGAGGTCCGCTCGCGCGCGCGGCTGCGGGACGCCGTCAATCATTTTGACCGGCTCGAAAGAGCGCGAGATTGATGCCGAGGCCTTGAGCGCCGGCGCCGACGACTACCTCGTCAAGGGCGAGGTCACCGCCGAGGCGCTCGAGCGCTCACTGCGCTATGCCGTGGAGCGCCGCGCCGCCCTCGAGGCTGGCCGTCAGCGCGAAGAACGGCTGAAGCAGATCGAGGCGGCGCTGAGCAAGAGCGAGGCCGACTATCGGGCGTCGTTCGAGAATGCCCCGATTGGCGTGGCCCACACCGGCCTCGACGGCCGCTGGTTACGCGTGAACCAACGCCTCAGGCACCTGCTGGGTTACCCTGAGGATCAACTCCACGGGCTCACCTTTGCGGCGATCACGCACCCCGACGACGTCGGGCAGAGCATCGAGGCGCGCAATCAGCTGCTGGCGGGGGCGATCCCGCAGTACGTCCGCGAGAAGCGTTATCGGCGCGCCACTGGAGACTACGTCTGGGTCAACCTGACCGTCTCGCTGCGTCGCGACGACCACGGCGAGCCGAAGCACTTCATCGCGATCGTCGAGGATATCAGCGAGCGCAAGCTCGCGCAGCAGGAACTCGGCCACATCTTCGACCTCTCGCCCGACATGATTTGCACCTCGACCTTCGACGGTTATTTCACCCGCACTAATCCGGCCTTTACCAAGACGCTCGGGTACTCCCCCGAGGAGCTGAAGGCGGAGAAGTTCATCAACTTCGTACATGAAGACGACCGGGCGGCGACCCTCAAAGAGTTGGGCCGTGTTGCTGAAGGCGTCACCACCTTCGGGTTCACTAATCGCTACCGGACCGCCGACGGCAGCTATCGCTGGATTGAATGGCACTCCAAGACCGACACTGACGCGCGATTGATCTATTCGATCGCGCGCGACCAGACCGACAAGCGCCTGCTCGAGAACCAGTTCCGCCAGTCGCAGAAAATGGAGGCGGTCGGTCGTCTCGCCGGTGGCGTCGCGCACGACTTCAACAACCTGTTGACGGCCATTCTCGGCTTCGCCGAGATGACCATGGAGCAGTTACCCGAGGGCGACCCGCGGCGCAAAGACATCGGGCACATCCTCCACGCCGGCCACAGTGCGACCGCGCTGACGCGCCAGTTGCTGGCGTTCAGCCGCAAGCAGATCCTGGCCCCCCAGGTGCTTGATCTCAATGCCCTGGTGGGCGACATGCAGCCGATGCTGCGTCGGCTGATCGGCGAAAGCGTCGAGATCGTGCCTGTTCTCGACGATGCGCTGCTCCGCATCAACGCCGATCGGGGCCAGCTGGAGCAGGTGATCCTGAACCTGGTGGTCAATGCGAGGGACGCCATGCCGGGCGGCGGCACGTTGCGCCTCGCCACCGACATGGTGCACATCGACGACACGTTCGTGGCGGAGAACCCCGGGTCAGCGCCTGGCCATTACGTCAGGCTGACGATTGCGGATACCGGCACCGGCATGTCCCCTGAAGTGCTGGCGCACCTGTTCGAGCCCTTCTTCACGACCAAGGAGCAGGGCAAGGGCACCGGACTCGGGCTGGCAACGGTCTACGGCATCGTGAAGCAGAGCGGTGGTTACATCTCGGTCAGTTCTCGTGAGGGCGAGGGCACCGCCGTCACCATTCACCTGCCCAGCGTGCAAAGCGCTGCCGTGCCGGTCGCGGCCAAGAAGGGCGGCGATAGCGCCACGCTGATCGGCACCGAAACCATCCTCGTCGTCGAAGACCAGCGCGAGGTGCGCGAGGTCATCCGCTTTGTGCTGAAGCGCCAGGGCTATACGGTGCTCGAGGCCGGCGACGGCGTCACGGCGCTGTCGTTGCTCCAGGAACACCGCGGCGTTGTGGACCTGATGCTTACCGACGTCGTGATGCCGATCATGAGCGGCCGCGAACTGGTGGCCCGGGCCCACGCGCAGAATCTGTCGGTGCCGGTGCTCTATATGTCGGGCTACACGGACGATGAAATCATGAAGCACGGCGTACTGGTGCACGACATCGACTTCCTGGCCAAGCCGTTCCAGCGGACGCAGTTGCTGCTGCGCGTGCGCGAAGTGCTTGATCGGCCGGTCTGTCGTCTCAAGCAGGGGTGAACGACGGGGCGGTGAGCAACCGCCTCACGGCATCGATCTCGGCCTCGTTGATGGTGTGACCCATGCCGGGATAGATGCGCTCATCGACGGCCGCGCCCATGCGCCGGAACACCTCCGATGATTCGCGCACCCGCTCGACGGGGATGTGCGGATCGATATCACTGCAACCGAGGAACACCGGGGTGCCGTCGAACGACCCGGCGTAGTCGCGCGTCGTGCCCGGCGGCCCGATCACCCCGCCGCTGAAGGCGGCGATTGCCGCGTAGCGCCTGGCATGTCGTGCCGCGAACTCGAGGGTCAGGCAGGCGCCCTGCGAAAAGCCCATCAACGCCACGCGCTCGGCCGGCAGGCCGTGCTGTGCGAAGTGCTGCACGAGTCCTTCGATCACCGACAGGGCTGAGCCAAGACCCGGCTCGTTGCGCTCCATGTTCGTGAGAAATGAATACGGATACCAGGCGTGGCCCGCGGCCTCGGGTGCGAGGTAGGCCACGTCGGGTAGCGCGAACTGGTGGGCGAGGCCCAGGATGTCCTCGGCCGAGGCGCCGCGGCCGTGAATGAGAATGGCGCCGAGCCGCGCCTGCGCGGGCGGTGGGCCAAGGGTCAGGACCGGCTGGTGGGCGTGCGGATGGCTGCTCAATCAAGGCCCTTCAGGTTGGCGACAATCTGTCGCCGCTGTGGTTCGAGGAACGGGGGCAGCACGACTTTCTCGCCGAGCGTGGCGTGGTCTTCGTCCACGCCGAAGCCGGGGCCGTCGGTGGCAATCTCGAACAGCACGCCGTTCGGCTCGCGCACATACAAGCTGCGGAACCAGAAGCGGTCGACCTTGCCACTGTTGGGGATGCGAAACTCGTTCAGCCGCTCGGCCCACGCGTCGTAATTGGCGTCGATGGTTCGGAACGCGACGTGGTGCACACCGCCGGCGCCCTGCTGCGCGGCTGGCAGGTCGGGCTGCACCGCGACGTGCAGTTCCGCATGCGGTCCGCCCGCGCCCATTTCGAACACGTGCACGGGCGATCCCGGAGTATCGGGATGCGGATAGTCGCGCACGGGCCGCATGTTCATCACCCTGGTCAACAGGCCGTCGGTCGGATACAGCGTCGGCACGCTCATCACGATCGGCCCGAGCCCGCGAATCTGCCGATCGGCCGGTACGGGGCTGCGGTCCCACACCACCGGCGGATCCCCCGCCCCGCCGTCATCCACCAGGGCCAGCCGCTGGCCTTCCGGATCCTCGAAGGCCAGGGTGAGCCGCCCGTCGCGCTCGGCGATGGGCCGCTGCTTCACGCCGAGCTCGGTGAACCGTCCGGCCCACCACGTGAGCGTGTCGGCGCCGTTCACCCGCAGGCAAGTGAGGGTGATGCTGCGCGCGCCCCGCCGCTCGGGGGGCGCCGGCCAGTCGAAGAAGGTGATGTCGGTGCCCGGACTGCCCTGCCCGTCGGCATAGAACAGGTGATACGCGCTGACGTCGTCCTGGTTGACCGACCGCTTGACCAGGCGCATGCCCAGAGTCTGGGTATAAAAGCGCCGGTTTTCGCGGATGGCGGCGGAAATCGCGGTGAGGTGGTGAATGCCTGAGAGGTCCATGAGACAGCCCCAACATTGTCGCATGAGAGGTTTTGGCGGGCTGGCTGTCTACCGTACAGAACGCCCATGAATATCTCGGCACAGGCATTGGGAGGCAATTCCGCGCAGCGGCGCAGCGTCCGCGTCGTGACGCCTCCGCTGTGGGTTCACATTGCCGACAGCCACGGCCGGCTGCTCAACGTGAGTGCCACGGGTGCGCTCGTGCAGATCCAGCGCGATCTGAGCGCCCCGCAGGTGTGGCCGCTCGTCATCGACGACGACACCGGGCCCGTGGAACTGCATGTCAGGGTCGTGCGGTCACGACCCGTGTCGATTCAGTTGCCGCATGCCGCCTGGCGGCGGCAGGAGTTCGGGGTGGCCGTCGCGTTCACGGTTCTGCACGACCGTGGCCGGGCACTGATCGAGAAGCTCTGCCGCTCCAAGTTCAGCCAGTTCGAATAGCCCGTCCATCAGCCTGAAGGCGGTCTGTCAGCGCGGGCGACCCGGAATGGGAATCGGGCCGGCGGCCTTCACCTGGCTCCAGATTCGACGTCCGACCTTGTCGGCCTCGGCGATCAGGCTGTCTTCATCCACGGTCAGGATCTTGCGGCTGCGCATCACGAATCGCCCGTCAACCATGACCGACTCGATGTCGGCCGGCTGGCCGTTGTGGATCCACGTGGAGACGATGCGGCCCGAGGGGACGAGGTGGGCGCGCAAGGTATCGACCACGAGGAGATCGGCCTTCTTGCCGACCTCGAGCGAGCCGATCGTCCGAGGCTGATTCACCGCTCGCGCGCCACCGAGGGTGGCGTCCTCGAGCATGTCTTCGGGCTGCGGCCTGGTGCCAGGGAAGGGATCGCGACGCTGGATGCGTTCGGTCAGCAGGGCAATGCGCATGACCTCGAACAGGTCGTTGGTGTTGTTGTCGGTGCCGTTGGCAATGGTGCAGCCCGCCGCCCGCAGCAGGTGGATGGGCGGGATGACGCCGCGGTTGGCGGCCATGCCCGCCTGGTGCGAGATCACGGTGCCCGACTTTGCGAGCAGCGCGATGTCCGCGTCATCCACGTACCGGCAGTGCGCGGCAAACAGCCGCGGTCCAAGGAAGCCGTGCTGATTCAAATACGCCGGCGGGCGCATGCCGTGGTGCTTCAGCATGAAGTCCACTTCGGCGGTGCTTTGCGACAGGTGAATGGTGTAGCCGAGGTCGTGCTTGTCGGCGAACGCGCGTACCGCCCGCAGCAACTCGGGCGATGACGTTTCGGCGAGGGCGGCAGCGGGGAACACGCTGATGCGACCCTGATTGGCGCCGTGCCACTTGCCGAACAGGTCGTTGATGCGCTGCAGTCCCTCATCACGCAGCCTGGCTGAGAACCGGGGTGTCACGCTCGTGGCGAAGCCCTCGGGCGCCATTGGGCCGGCCACGTTCTCGCTGTCTCTCACGGCCTCGGCCAGCACCATGCGCAGGCCCGTCCCCGCGAGCGCCGCGGCATGCCGCGCGATGCCGCTCGACATCTCGACGAGCGTCGTCGTGCCGGTGCGGATCGCCTCGAGGGCGCCGATCGTCGCCATCAGCGTCGCCTCTTCGCCCTGCAGCAGGCTGCCGGGTTGGACGGCGAGGCGCGCGGAGTTGGGGAAACCGAAGTCTTCGTTGAAGCCGCGGCCGAGCGTCTGGGCCGCGTGCGCATGGCAGTTGATCAGGCCCGGAAAGAGCGCCTTGCCGCGGCCGTCGTAGACGTCGGCGCGCGGATGCGCCTTCAGCAGTTGGTCGGTCGGGCCGATCGCGGCAATGCGATCGCCCACCACCGCCAGCGCGACGTCGTCCTGGACCTGGTCCACGGTGACGACCGTGGTGTTGATGAAGACGACGGTGGAGTTCGCGGTGGGCTGGGCCTGGCTACTGTCCGGCTGGAGGAGGAGTGCGGCGGCACCAGCACCGGCCCCGGCTAGCAGTTCGCGTCGTGTCAGGTCGATGGGCGTTAGCATGGCGCACGGTATCAACGCGGCCAGCGCGAGGTCAATCCACAGAAAAACGCGGCCGGTGGTTCCAAAGTTCTAGCGGCACGGATGCGATCAATGTACTGATCGGTTTGTGAAGTTGTTTGCAGTCGCAAGAATGCTCCGGCCCGGCGTGTGGTTGGCGTGTATCGTGGCCCTGTCTGTACCGTCGCCGGCACGCGCTGACGCCACGCTGTTGTTGGGCGAGCCATACGGGCAGTTTGGGAAGATCACTCCGACCGGACATGCGGCGGTGTACCTGAGCCGAATCTGTGCGTCGACACCCACCGAGTTGCGGCGATGTCTTCCCGGCGAGACGGGGGTCGTCATCAGCCGATACCATCAGGTTGGCGGGTTCGACTGGCTGGCGGTGCCGTTGATCCCATATCTCTATGCGGTCGAAAGCGCCGATCAAGTGCCGTCGTTCGCCGACGCGAAGACCGTGGCCACTCTCCGCAACGAGTATCGCCGGTCGCGGCTGCTGGAAGTCGCGCCCGATAGCGCGAATGGCGCACCGCCACCGGGTAATTGGTTTCAGCTTATCGGAGCGGCCTACGACCGCAGGATTGTCGCTTTTACCGTGCCCACCACCATCGCCCAGGACGACGAGCTGATTCGCCACTTCAACGCCGCTGAGAACCGGGGGCGGTTCAATTTCTTTCTTCGTAACTGTGCTGACTTCGCGCGCGACCTCCTGAACCTGTACTACCCAAAGGCGCTGCGCGCCAGCTTCCTCGCGGACCTGGGCATGACGACCCCGAAGCAGGTTGCGAAGGCGCTGGTGGACTACACCTCGCGGCAGCCCGAGCTCCAGCTGTCAACGTTTGTCGTGCCGCAACTTCCTGGCAGCCGGCCCGAGAGCCGCAACCCGCGGGGAGTCACTGAAGGGTTGATTAAGACCAAGAAGTACGCGATTCCACTGTTCCTGACGCAACCGTGGGTTTCCGCGGGTTTTGCCGCCGGCTACCTCGTATCCGGACGCTTCGACATCAACCGCTATTCAACTGTCTCTTACGACCCCGTGGACCTCGAACGACTCGCGGTCCACGTCGCTGGTCTGGAATAAGACGATCGGTTGGGCGGCAGGTCACGCTTGGGCTGAACGGCAATGGACTACAATGCCGCCACTTTCAACCAGCCTGAACTCAATAGGGAGCCGAGGACCCATGTCACCAGTTGAGACGATTACCGCGGCCTACGCCGCATTCGGCCGAAACGATCCGTCCGTCCTGTTCGGGGCCATGGATCCGGCCATTAGTTGGAACGAGGCCGAAGGCAACCCGCTCGCCGACCGCAATCCGTACGTCGGTCCGCAGGCGATTGGCGAGGGCGTCTTTGGCCGCCTGCTGGCGGCGCTCGACAACTTCACCGCCGTGCCCACGACCATCATCGATGGCGGTGATCACGTCGTGGTGCTCGGACGTTATCGCGGCGCCAGCAAGGCGGACGGCGCGTTACTCGACGCCCAATATTGTCATGTGTATCGCTTCCGCGACGGCAAGGCGGTGACATTCCAGCAGTACACCGACACCGCGCAGTGGGCGCGCCTGACGATGTAGAAAAAGGGTCTGGAGAGGGCGGCGCCCTAGGACATCTGCCGATCGGCGTCGCCTTCGTCGCGTCTTAGCCTGGCCTCGAGCCAGAACGTCCCGAAGGGGACCAACGACAGCACACCGGCAATCCACCCAAGCCGGGTCCCGAGGTGGTGCCACGCGAGCGCGAGTGTCGCGACATAGGCAATGAAGAGCACCCCGTGGGCCATGCCGACCACCCTGACCGCCATGTCCATGCCGAGCCCGTACTTCAGCGGCATCGCCACGAAGAGCAGCAGCAGGTAGGAAATGCCTTCCCAGAAGGCCACGATGCGGAATCGGCCGACGGGTGTGTCAGGAGAAACGGGGACGCCAAGACTCACGTTCATGCGATCGTGCCACGCCGGCTCAAGGGTTGTCCATCGGACGGTGGTGCAACGCGTAATACGACGCGGGCACGACCAGCATGTTCAGGATGGTGGACGAAGCCAGCCCGAAAATGATGACGCTGGCCATTGGCGCCTGGATCTCGCTCCCCGGCTCGCCCGCGCCCATCGCCACGGGCACGAGCGCCAGGCCCGTCGACAACGCGGTCATCAGGATCGGCACCAGGCGATCGACCGAACCCCGCGTCACGGCGTCGCGCAGATTGGTGACACCCTCGTCGCGCCGCAGGTGCTCGATGTGCGACACCAGCATGATGCCGTTGCGCGCGGCAATGCCCAGGAGGGCGATCAGCCCGATGATCGACGCGACCGAGAGGACCCCGCCCGAGGCAAAGACACCCGCGATCCCGCCGATCAGCGCCAGCGGCAGGTTGACCATGATCAGGCCGGCCAGCGACGCCGATCGAAAGGCGGTCGCGAGCATGAAGAACATCGCGACCACGACGCCGACGCTGAGCCACAGCAGCAGCGACGACGCCTGTTCACTGCTCTCGAACTGCCCGCTGAACTCGATGCGGTAGCCCGGCGGCAACCTCACGCCTTCGGCGACCGCCCGGCGGGCATCCGCGACGACGCCGCCGAGGTCTCGACCAGCGACGTTGGCCGTCACGGTGATCTTGCGCTGCACGTTCTCGCGGCTGATGAAGTTCGGGCTCCGGTCGACAATGACCTCGGCCACCGCCTCAATGGGCACCCGGCCGCCAGTGGCCGTGAGTAGCGGCGTCTGGCGAATGGCGTCGAGATCCGGCGCGTCAGCCGCCGGGTAGCGGACCACCAACGGTACGGCGACCTGCTGATCCATGACCTGTCCCACTTCGCGCCCCACCAGGGCGGTCTCGAGCGCCTCGGCCGCCGCGCCCGACTGCAGGCCGAAGCGTCCGAGCGCAGCCCGGTCGAACTGCACTCGCACGGTGGGAATGTCGGTCTGTTGTTCCACGGCGAGGTCGACGAGGCCGGTGATGCCAGCCACGGCGGCCTGCACGCGGTCGCCGATGCTCCGCAACTCGTGGAGGTCATCGCCGAACACCTTGATCGCCACGTTCGCGCGCGTGCCGGAGAGCATGTGGTCAATGCGGTGAGAAATCGGCTGGCCAATCGTCACGTTGACACCCGGCACCAACGAGAGGCGCGTGCGAACGTGCTCGAGCACCTCGTCGCGGGTCCGCTCGCTGGCCCGCAGCTTCACGTCGATCTCGGCCGACTCGACCCCCTGCACGTGCTCGTCCCGCTCGGCCCGGCCGGTGCGCCGGGCCGTGCTGACGACTTCCGGCACGTCCCTGAGCAGCCGCTCGATTGATGTGCCCAACTGGTCAGATGCCTCCAGGCTCGTGCCCGGCAGCGTCACGGCGCTGATCACGAGCGCGCCCTCGTTGAACTCGGGCAGGAAGGCGCGGCCCATCCGGGGCAGAGCGACCGCCGTCAGCACCAGGAGTACGGCGGCGCCCGCGAACACGATGACGCGGTGATCGATCGTGGCGGGCAGGATGCGCGCGTATTGGCGCTTGAGCCACTGCGCGAACGCGGGCTCGGTCGCCTCGCGGACCGACCGCAAGCGCGGCAGCAGGTACGACGCCAGCACCGGCGTCACCGTGAGCGCGACGACCAGCGAGGCAAACAGCGCGATCAGGTACGCCAGGCCGAGTGGACGGAGCAGGCGCCCTTCGACATCGCCGAGAAAGAACAACGGCAGGAACACCAGCATCACGATCAGCGTGGCGAACACGATCGATCCGCGGATCTCGCTGCTGGCGGTGTAGACCACATCGAGGACGGGCCGGCGGTCGCCCTCGGCCCGCTGGGCGTTCTCGCGCAACCGCCGCAGAATGTTCTCCACGTCCACGATCGCATCGTCCACCAGGGCGCCAATGGCGATGGCCAGGCCGCCCAGGGTCATGCTGTTGATGGTCAGGCCGGCCAGCCGGAAGGCAATCACGGCGGCCAGCAGCGACAGGGGAATCGCGACCAGCGTGATGCCCGCCGCCCGCAGGTTGGCCAGGAACACGATCGTGACGAGCACGACCAGCACGGTGCCGTCGCGAAGCGCGGCGTTGAGGTTCGCGAGGGCCACCTCGATGAAGTCGGCCTGGCGCATGACGTCCCGCTCGATGCGCACGCCCTCCGGCAGCGTCGCCTGGATGCCGTCGAAGGCCTGCTCGAGGGTTCGCGTCAGCTGCAGCGTGTTCACGTCAGGCTGCCGCTGGATACCGAGGATGATGGCCGGCTCGCCGTTGAAGGAGCCTTCGCCGCGCCTGAGCGCCTCGCCCATGCGCACGGTCGCCAGGTCGCGAACGAAGATCGGCCGCGTGTCGCGAGTGGTCACTACTGTGCCCTCGATGTCGGCCAGGGAGCGGATCAGGCCAACGCCCTGAATCAGGTACTCCTGCCCGGCGGCGACCCGGAATCCGGCCGAGGTGTTGCGGCTGGCGCCACGCAACGCCTCTTCCACCTCGGTCAGTGACACGCCGGCGGCGGTCAGGCGATCGGGCGAAACGACCACCTGGAACTGCCGCTCGCCGCCGCCGGTCGCCACGACCTGGGAGACGCCCGGCACGGCGAGCAATCGCCGCCGCACCTGCGTTTCGGCAATGGTGCGCAGCGCCAGATCGTCGTGACGGTCCGAGCGCAGTGCGACAAACAGGATCTCGCCCATGATCGACGACACCGGCGCGAGGGTCGGAGGGTCGACGCCCGAGGGCAGGTCGGCCGCGACCGCCGTGACGCGTTCGCTGACGGTCTGGCGGGCCCGATAGATGTCCTCGCCCCACTCGAACTCTACCCAGATGACCGCGATCCCGACGGCGGTTGCCGACCGGACCCGGCGCACGCCGGCCGAGCCATTGAGCGCCGTTTCGATCGGAAAGGTCACCAGCGCTTCCATGTCGGTCGGCGCCATCCCCTGGCCTTCGACCAGGATCGTCACCGTGGGTGCGGTCAGGTCCGGCAGCACATCCACCGGCATGCGGACGGCAATCCAGCTCCCCACGCCGAGAAAGATCACGCTCAGGGCCAGCACCAGCGGCCGGTTGCCCAGCGACCACTGAATGATCCGGTCGATCACGACGCACGCTCCGGCGCGGTTCGATCAGTGCACATGGCCGTGCCCCGGTGTTTGCGGCGAGAGGGCCGCGAGCCGTACGAGGTGCGCCCCGCGCGTCACGATCCGCTCACCGGCGTCGAGGCCGACGACCTGCACGTAGCCGCCTTCACGGGCCGTGCCCAGGCGAATCGGCCGCCGCTCGAAGCTCTCGCCGCCCGCCTGCACAAACACGATCGGCTGGCCCGCATCGTCCACGACCGCGGCGGCAGGAATGGTTACGCCCCCGGCGGCGCCGGCGCCAATCAGCCGCAACGACACGGCCTGGCCAATGGCGACGGCCGCCGGCGGATTGTCGAGCGCGAAGATGATGGGCACCGATCGTGCCTGCCGATCGACGACCCGGCCGACCGACACACGGCGGCTGGCCCGAAGCGGGTCGAGGCCCGGCACCACGACTTCCGCCTCGACCGCGTCCTGCACCCGTGACAGGTGCTGTTCGGGCACGGCGCCCACCACGTGCACGCGGTCCAGTGAGACGATGCGGTAGAGGAGCTCACCGGACTCGACGGTGGCGCCGGCCGTCGCGAACGACTCGGCGATGATGCCCGCAATCGGCGCCCGCAACGCCACGCGCTCGCCCGCTTCGCCGGCACCCTGGCCACTGCGGCTGATCTCCAGGTGCCGGAGTTGTTCTTCGGCAATCTTCATCCGTGCCGACGCGGTGTCCCGGGCCACACGCGCTTCGTCGAGGCGGCGGGTCGGGACCGCGCCAGCCGTCACCAGCTTGTCAATGCGCGACAGGTTCTGCTCGGCCAGGCGCAGTTCGGCCTGGGCGCTCGATAGTTCAAGGCGCAGTACCGGGCCCTCGCCGACGCGATCGTTCCGGACCACCAGTTCCGCGAGCGTCTCGCCGCGGCCGACCCGGCTGCCGGCGGCACGGTTGCCGCCGCTGGCGATGCGTCCGGCCGCCGTGGCCCGCACGTCGGCGCTGCCGCCGGTGCGCGGCTCGATGGTGGCGGGGACGACGATCACTTCGCGGCGGGCGGTGTCGTCGATACGCATGGTCGCGAAGTCGAGCGTCCACTGCTGCTCCTTGAGGAACGCGGTGGCACCCTCTTCACTTTCCTCGATTGCGGCCAGTGCGGCCTCGGCAGTCGGGTGCACCGTGACCGCACCGACGCGGTGCTCATCGGCCAGTCCTGGTGCGTGGACCTCGACGGCCATCTGGTAGTGGCGCGCGGCGGGCACGGTCACATCGATCCCGAAAATACCTGGCGTCGACGGGCCATCGACCTCGAAGCGCGTGATGGTCTCACCCTCGAACCGGACCACGACGCGCCCCTCGCGGAGCGGCGAAAAGTCATCGAGATTGGTCAGGTGAATGGCGAACCGCGCTTGCGCGCCAGCCACCAGGGGTGGGTACTCCATGAAGAGTTCGCTACGCGGCGACCACACCGTCACGGCAATCGCCGCGGGCTCTTCAGGCGGTGGCACCGGCGGCGGCGTTGATCGGCAGCCGGCAAGCGCGCCGAGCGCCGCCGTGACACTCAGGGCGAGGACGACTCTGTAAGACATGACTACCTTTCTCTCCCGATGGCGCGGTCGAGCTCGACGGCCGCGCGGCGCGCGAGCGCGGAGGCCTCCAGCGAACGCAGGCGGGCGTCAATCGCCTGTCGCGTCGCATCGAGCAGTTCCAGGATGCCGAGCTCGCCTTCCTCGTAGGCGACGCGCGCGGTGGCCACCAGTGGCTCCGCGGTGTCGGCCACCGACCGGCGGTACGCCTCGGTCTGTGCCCGTCGCAACGCGACGGAGGTATGGGCCGTGCGGACGTCGGTCTCGATCTGAAGGCGCAATGCTTCGGCCTCGGCGCGAGCACGGTCCGCCTGGGCCTGAGCGTGGACGATGGCGCCATCCCCGCGGTTGAACAGCGGCACGCCGAGGTCGACCGAGAACTGGTAACCGTTGTGCAGCAACCCGTCCGTGCCGGAACGCTTGAGCCCGGCACTGAACGTCGGCACCGGGATGCGCAGGCGCTCGGCGGCGCGCCGTTCGGCGTCGAACTGCGTGGACGTCAACTGACGCGCGCGATGGTCAAGGCGTGCGGCCAGGGCCTGTTCGACCAAGGTCTCCGCCGGGGGGAGCGGCGTCTCAGCCTGTAGCTCACCCGCCGCGACCAGCCGATCGGGCTGTGCGCCGGCTGCCACGTAGGTAGCGAGCGCGCCCCGAGCGCGGACCCGCTCGATGCCTGCCGACGCAAGTTCGTGTTGGAGCTCTGCCAGGGCACGGGCACCGCGCATACGGTCGTAGGTCGAGCCTTCCCCGGCCTCTTCACGCGCGCGGAGCACGTCTCCGAGGCGCGCGAGTTCGGTCACCGCCTGCCGCAGCGCGGCCTCCTGCTCCTGCGCCAGGAGCAGGGCCGCGAAGGCGTGGCGGAGTTGCGACACGCGCTCGGCGACCGCGAATCGGACCTCGGCATCGGCGCTTTCTCCGGCGAGCTGGCCAGCGTCGCGCAGCAGTCCCAGCCGACCCGACACGGGAATTTCCTGGCGGCCGAGGTAGAAGGTGTCCGACGCATCGGCCACGCTTTCCCGGTTGAACGAGACGCTGGGGTTCGGCCACCGCGCGCGATCGATGAACGCGGCGCGGACTTCGTCGACACGGGTTCGCAGCGCGCGCACCACGGGGTCCTGCGCCAGCAGGCGTTCGATGGCCTGGTCTTCGGTCAGTATCGATACCGGATCGGCCGGACCCCGCACCTGGGCCGATGCCGAGACGGCGAAGCACGACAGGAGCGCTCCCGCACACAGGCGGATCGCAAGACGCATGGCGTCACCTCAAAACCAAAATTGCAGACAGAAACAGCAACGAGCCGAGGGCGGCTCAGGCGTACAGGCAGGCGAACGTCGGCGGGGCGCGAGGAGAGCGGGGAGCGATCAGCGGTGGTGCGTGAACCGGCGGCAGGGCGCCAACGGTCGAGGTCCAGCTTCGAACGGGCACGGCGAGCGTGCTCTTCGCCAGGATACTGCCGACGGGTAGCGGGGACGACCAGTGGGCGGTCGCCGGTGATGAGGCAACGGTGTCTCCGACGTAGACGATGTCTTCTGGTTGTGCCTCGTTGGCGGCGTCGTCCGGTGACGATGCTGCCGGTTCGTGCGTGTGACGGCCGGCCCCGTGCGCGTGCCACAGTGGTTGGGTTGGGTCTCCCGCGTGGTCGCGGTCCTGCGCGACGCGGTGGCCGTTGGCCGCATGGAGATGCGCCTGCGACGTGGTCGTGCCGCTGGCAACCATCGCCAGCACGAGCACACCGGTGCAGAGACGCGACCACATAGACAGGCATCGTCCGTCGTTCCATGAGGATCTGTCAAGGTCGGCTTGACACAAAACGCCCGGCGATAAACCATCACCGTGTGAGGCGGAGCGCGTTCGCGCACGGCTTGGAGAAGCAATCATGAAGCAGATCATCAGCGGTGTTCTCGCGATGGCCATGGTCGTCGCGTTCGCGCCGCTCGTCGTGGCACATGAAGTGACATACCGTGGCACGGTCGTGTCACAGGAGACCGGCCGCTACGCGCAGGCCAGCGGCGGCGTGCGCGAGGTGCGGG
This sequence comes from Acidobacteriota bacterium, assembly GCA_030697165.1. NCBI lineage: Bacteria > Pseudomonadati > Acidobacteriota > Acidobacteriota bacterium. The sequence goes on along the minus strand of JAUYQQ010000008.1, from coordinate 171,106 downwards.
AGCTTCACGTCACGGTCGTTGACGCGAAGACGAAGAAGCCGTCGAACCGCGTGTTCGTCATCGTTGACGGGACCAAGATTCTGCGCGGCAAGGCGCCCGTCACGCTTGCTAATGCGGGCATCCAGAAGGGCGAGTCGGTCGCCGTCACCATCGACCACGACAAGCCTGGCGACGAGGCCATCAGGATCAGTCTCGAGCAGCGCCCGTAAGCGCCCGATTTTTCACTCGGCCGTAAGCGCTGGTGGTGCGCCGCCGGCTTGCAGGCGTTGCAGGCCGTCGCGCGTGCCGGCCAGGACCACGCGGTCGCTGGTTGACAACGCCCGATGCGGATCGGGCGCATCGAGCCCTTCATGCTCCTTGCCGACGGCGAGCACCGTGACCCCATACCGCGCGCGCAGGTCGAGGGCCGCGATCGTGTGTCCGATCCATGCCGGGAGCGAGCTTACCGGCACTTCCGCGACTGAGAAGTCATCGTGGTCTTCCTGCTGGTCCGGATAGTCGATTCGCGCAAGGTATTCAACGGCGTTATCGAGGGCGGCCGGCTGGCCGGACAGGATGACGCGGTCGCCGGGGAACAACTGGAAGTCGGGTCCGGGACTGAGGAAGCTGCGCCCGCCGCGGCTGACGGCCAGCACGGTCGCGCCGAATTCCTCGCGGAGCGGAACATCGGCGATGCGATGGCCGGCCCATTTCGAAATCGATCCCAGCCTGATTTCGCGGACGCCCGGCGCCGCGCTGGCAATCGCGCTCAAGCGGTCCGCTGCCGCCGTGACGGCGTCGGCGGCTTGTTCGGCGGCATCCGCGTACGGCCGCAGCAGGACATCGGCGCCCTCGACACGCAGCGTATCGCCCTCATCCGCGGTGCGACAGGCCACCGCCACCTTGCCACGGTAGTGCCGGTCCCGAAGATGATGCAGCAAGACCCGGCTCGTTTCGGGATCCGGCGCGGTGCTGATCACCCAGCTGACGCCTTCGAGCGGCAGGTGATCAAAGAGCTCAGGGTCACTCACATCGCCGTAGACCACCGGGATCCCCTCTGACCGCCAACGCGCGAGTGCCTGTGGGTCGAAATCGACGCCCGTGACCCGGCGGTTTCGCAGCAACAGGTGCCGCACGATGCCGCTACCGTATCGGCCGAGGCCGAGGACAATGACGTCCGCCCTTGGCGGAGAAGCCGTCTCTGCCGCCGTCTCGCGGTACGGCGCGCGTCGCTCGAAGACGCCGAGCCAGGGGGCCAGCCACTCATAGAGACGCGCGGAGTGAATAATCATGTACGTCGAGAGCCCGATCGTGATCAACCCGACGGTCGTGATCAGGCCCATGGTCTCCGGTTGCACATGACCGACGCTGACGCCGAGAGCGCCGAGGATGAGTGAGAACTCGCTGATCTGGGCCACCGTGAGCCCGGCCAGAAAACTGGTGCGCTTGCGGTAGCCCATTAGCCCCATGATCGCGAGCACGATCAGGGGATTGCCGATCAGGACAAACACCGAGAAGATCATTGCCTCGCCCAACGTGGCCCCGAGGAGCGACAAGTCAAGCCGGGCGCCCAGGTCGATGAAAAAGAACAGCAGGAGGAAGTCGCGCACCGTGACCAGCCGGCTTCCGATCGCCTCACGATACGGCGTTGACGCCAGTGAGGCGCCGGCCACGAATGCGCCGACCTCCTTGCTGAGCCCCAGGGCCTCGCCGACGGCAGCGAGCATGACGGCCCAGGCGATGCCTGACAGCACCAGCAGCTCAGGCAGGCGGGCCAGCAAGGTCGTGACCGCGGGAAGGACCCACACGGCCATTACCGCGATCACCGCCAGGAACCCGGTTCCCTTGGCCACGACCAGCGCGGCGTGGACGGCCAGGCTCTGATCCCCGGTCCCGGCGGTCCCGATCGCGGTGATCCCCATCATGGCGAGAATGACCGCGATGTCCTGGACGATGAGAAAGCCGACCGCGATGCGTCCGTGAAGCGCATCGATCTCCCGCTTGTCCGACAGGAGCTTGACGATGATGATCGTGCTCGAGAACGTCAGGGCGACGGCCACGTAGGTGGCGCTGAGCGGGTTCATTCCCAGGGCGACCGCGATCAGAAACCCGATGACCGACGTGAAGATGATCTGGCCGATACCAGTGGCCAGCGACACCGGGCCGAGCGTTCGGATGGTTTGAAAGTCGAGCTTGAGGCCGACCACAAACAACAGCAGCGAAATGCCGATGCTCGCGAGCAGCGCGATCTCCTCGTGCTGTGTCACCAGGCCCAGTCCTGCCGGCCCGACGAGAATGCCCACGGCGATGAACGACACGATCAGGGGCTGCCGGAGCCAGGTGCCGACGGCACCGACCAGCGCGGCGGCCAGCAGGATCAGGGCGATTTCGGCGAAGGCGTTTCCAGACAGCATGCAGTCCCTCTTGGTTCTTGGATTCTTCCACAGGGACAAGAGAAATCACCCGTTTGTCTCGCCTGGAAGCGCAGATCTCTAACCTTTTCCGGGTGCGATGAATGGCGCAACACTTGCTTTAAGGCCTCCAGATCACCTCCTGAAAGGCGGCCGCCAATGCAAGATCAGAAAGACCGAGACTCGGGGAATGTGCGCGGTCTCCTCGAGTTGACGGCCACGCCTTTCGCTGTCGCCGCTTACCGCCCCCGGGCGCCCATCTACCTCCAGGGTGACCCGTGCGACCACGTGATGTACATCGAGCAGGGACGGGTGTGGCTGGCGGTGACGGCGCGCCGTGGCAAGGAGGTGATCTGCGATCTCCTGGGGCCAGGCGCGTTCCTGGGCGAGGAGGCGCTCGTCGGCCGTGCCGAGCGGCGGCAGACCGCAATCGCCTTGACCGCCACCGAGGTACTCGTCGTTGCGAAGGGGCACATGATTCAATTGCTCCGGACGCAGCCAGATCTCCTGAATCGGCTCGTCGCACACCTCTTCGCGCGCAACGCCCGTCTCGAAGCCAACCTGACCGATCAGCTCTTGAGCTCCAGCGAGCAGCGGCTGGCGCACATGCTGCTCGTCCTGGCGAGCTGCGATGAGCGGCGCTCGCGCCGATGCACGCTACCTGACCTCCCGCAAGCCATCATCGCGGAAATGGTGGGGACCACTCGATCACGCGTGAACTTCTTCATGGGCCGGTTCAAGAAGCGCGGCTTCATTGAAGAGAAGAGCGGCGTCCTCCACGTCAACCCGGCGCGTCTGCGGTCTTCTCAGCCTTCCGGCCATGACCCCGCGCAGCGCCTCCGCGGAGGCGCGCGGATAGCCCAGCGTCAGGATGTAGCTGCCGCGCCGCCCCACCTCGTCCATGACGGGCGCCCTGCGCACTTTTGAAACCTTCTCTCGCAACCGTGACTCTTACTGATAACGGTCGCCAGTAGTGACACCACCCTCACCGGCCGCGCGCGGCGCGTGATCGCAAGTCTTCGCGGATGGAGCGCGCGGCACGAACGATTCCTGTGGGCCGGCCTCATCGTGGCCGTCGTGGTGATCCAGTGGCCGATGCTGAAGGGCCTCTACTACCGATCGGCGGCAGCGCCGCCGCCGCCGACGTCGATCCAGTGGCGGACCGACCTGCCGTCTGCGCTTCTCGAAGCACAGCGCACAGACAAGGCGGTGCTGGTGGACTTCACCGCCGATTGGTGCCCGCCCTGCATCGTCATGAAGCACGACGTCTGGCCGGATGACGCGGTGGAAGACGCCGTGACCCGGTCCTACATCCCGGTGCTTATCGATGTCGACACCGACACGACGGTGAGCGAGCGTTACGGTGTCCGGGGCATTCCAACGGTTCTCGTGCTCGACGCCACTGGGAACGTGGTCCGCCGTGGCGATTTTCTGAACGCGTCCGGCATGGTGAAGTTTCTGACGCGCGCCCGCTGACCATCGAGGTCGCGCTCGGTCACGTCCACGACGTGCGTTCTATGTCCGCCCCTTCCCTCTACCCCGCAATCCATCGCCGAGTTGCCTACTTCACCGTCAAGCGAAGCTCGGCAAGGTTGGCTCTGACGATCTCGCGCAGCTGTTGAAAGCTCTCCAGATGGCGAGCCCCGATTCCAGTGGCGTTGAGAAAAGTCTCGCTCCCGTGCCTGATCCTGATGAGGATGTGCTGTGGCGCCGACTTCGGTTGACTTCGGTCGTAGTAGTCGGGATTGACGGTGACGTAGACGCGGCTCTCCCTGTCGGCCAGGGTCGTGAAGACGTGGGCGTACCCATTCAGCGATTTCACCTCGACCTCCTTGACGATCGCGACCCCGTCGGGTGATTCGCTGAGCAGTCCCTGATAGTAGGCCAGCCGCTGCGCGCTGGTGCCGGACCTGGATTGCAGGATCTCGATCTGCTTCTGCAGGAACTCGCGCCTGGTGACGACCCGGAATGGCAGGACTCCCGCACGCGTGAGCCACCAGACGGTCGTGCCGTCACCGAAATTGAACTCCTGGATGCCCTGATCATTGGCCTGAGGCAGCTCGGTCTTGTCCTTGCGCTGGTAATACCCGCGGGGCAGGAAGCTGAAGCCGGTGTCGCGGGGAGCGTTAGCCTCGTCCACGAAGCTCGTGTTGACCTGAACCGACACGTTCCCGAGCGACACGTCCCGGGCGGCCGGCTTGCCGTTGAGGCACTCGATCTTGTGATGGCTCAGGACGAAGCTGTAGGTGTTGCCATACCGGGACTTGTTCGTCACGGCCTGCGGCAGGATGTCGTAGTTCGCGCTGTAAAGACCGATCGCGCCAACCGGCACGAAGGCGGACTTGAACATATCCAGGACGCGCACCATCAGCTTCCGTTCGGCGGCGAGCTCGACGGCGGTGACCTGGCTGGTGTTCTGATCCGGCTGCGGCTTCCAGACGTTGGTGAGCGAGTTGAACTGCGCACTGTCGCAGGGGGTGGTCTGGGCCGCGGCGGGCAATGCGATCCAGGCCAGCGACGCGAGTGACAGCAGCAGGCAACGGGTGATGGTCATGGTGTGGATGCAGGAACCGCGGTGGCGGCTCGCAGCGCGGCCAGAGCGTATCAGATTCGCGCCCACAGGTTTAGAATTCCCGCCATGACGTGCTGAAACGGGTCGTGGACAGTTCCGCCATCCATGCGTGCGACCCAGTAACCTGGGAAAATCAGAAGTCGCGGCTGTCTGCGTTCAGATTGCACCGGCGGGCAGCGCGGATGGGGACGGCCTTCCCATCGGCGTGCCGCCGGTGCCCGCATCGCTATGATGCGGGCGTGAGATCAAGCGCTTCGACGATCCGCGTGAACGGCAGCTTTGCCGCCTCGTTCACCTTCCGCACGTCGTCGGCGCTCTGCGCGTCGAACAGGCACATGCACCGTGACTCGCCAGGTACAAACGTGCTTCGGATGTACCGCACGGGCGTGCCATCGGCCGTGAAGCGCTGCGACGTCGTGATCGCAGCCTGCTGGGCGCCCCCGAGTGCGGTCATCGTGATCCCCGCGAGGTCCCGTTCCACCATGTAAACAGCCATGCTCCTGCTCCCTTCAAGTCGTGCGCGGCATCGCTTGACAGAAACGACCCGCCACGGAGTGTATGATCCCGGTTCGGCGGCCGTTCGTCCTCAACAGCAGGGTTAATAAAGCTCAAAAATCCTCAAATATGGGCAAGCCTTCTGAGTCGCTGTACCAATTCGGACCGTTCTGCCTCGATGGCCTGCGCCGCACGCTTTCCCGCAACGGCGAGCGAGTGCCGATGACGGCGCGCACCTTTGACGTGCTGCTTGCCCTCGTGGAGCGGCCCGGCCAAACGGTCGAAAAGGACGAACTCCTTCGGATTGTGTGGCCCGACGCCGTTGTCGAGGAGGCGAATCTCACGCAGCAGGTGTTTACGATTCGGCGGCTCCTCGGTACGGCTCCCGGTGACGCCGGGTACATCGTGACGGTGGCGCGACGTGGTTACCGGTTCGTGGCGCCGGTGGCGCGCGTCCCGGCTCGGCCATCAGACGCGTCGAATCGCGCGGCGCCGACGCCATTCTCGCCGGTCATCCGGCTGGCAATGCCGCTGCCGGCCGATGCGCCGCTCGGGCCCAGGGCCGAGCGCGTATTAGCCGCCTCCCCCGACGGCCGGACGATCGTCTATGTTGCCGCCGGTTCGGCGGGCCCCCGCCTGTATCAACGGAGCCTGGACGGCGTCGACGCGATCGCGGTTGCGGCGACGGAAGGCGCTGGCAATCCATTCTTCTCGCCGGATGGTGAGTGGATCGGGTTCACGAGTGGCAAACAGCTGCTGAAAGTTCCAACCCGCGGCGGACCGCCGCAGACCATCTGTGAGATTCAGGCAGGCGAGGTCCGCGGCGCGACGTGGCTTTCCACCGGCGCGATCGTCTTTGCCCCGGGGCCCGCGGCGGCACTGTGGCGAGTGTCGCCGGACGGGGGCAGCCCGCGCCCGTTCACGCAACTGCGATTCGAGGCTGGCGAGCGAACGCACCGGTGGCCGCACGCGCTGCCTGACGGAAGCGGTGTGCTGTTCACCCTCGGTCATGCCGACGCAGGCTCGTTCGACGAGGCGAGCCTCGCGGTGGCGGACCTTGCTGACCCAGCCCATCGCATCGTGCTCAACCACGCGACCGATGGCCGTTGTTGGGATTCGCGCACCGTGATGTATGGCCGTCAGGGGGCGTTGATGGCCGCGGCATTCGAGCCGTCCAGACGCGACGTGATCGGAGCGTCGGTCGTGGTTGTGGCCGGAGTTGAAACCTCGCCAACCGGCGCGGTTCACGCCGCGTGCTCGGAAACGGGAGTTCTCGTGCACGCCGCGGGTCGCGCACAAGTTCCGGCCGGCTCGCTCCTGACGCTGGCACGAGATGGAAGGGTGCTGCACGCGAGGCCTTGCGACGACGTCGTTGAGGAGCCCAGGATCGCTCATGATGGCCGCTCCGCAATTGTCGGTCGTCGTGGACGCGGATCGGATCTGTGGCTCTACGACCGTGTTCGCCAGGCGTTCAGACGGGTGACGTTCGACGGGAAATCATTTGCCGGGATTTGGGGTCCGGGTCGGGACTCGATCACGTGTAGCTCCAGCGCCGGGGGCGTCGCGGATCTCTATTGTCTGGAACCCGATCGCGGCCTCGATCCGCGGTCTCTCCTACGGACAGAATTTGACAAGGTGCCCGGTGCGTGGTCGCCCGACGGGTCAGCGCTCGTCTACACCGAGTACCACCCGAAGACCGGTGCCGATATCTGGGTCCTGATCGCCGCCACCGGAGCGACGCGACCGCTGGTGCACACGAGGTATAACGAGTTTGGGCCGACGTTTTCGCCCGACGGGCGGCATCTCGCGTATACCAGCGATGAATCCGGCCGGCCGGAGGTCTACGTCGTGTCGCTCCCTGATGCGTCGGACAAGTGCCAGATCTCCACGGACGGCGGGGCGGAGCCGATCTGGTCTCCTGACGGGCAGGAGTTGTTCTACCGTGTCGGTCACCGCATGATGCATGTCGACGTGCGCGGCGGGCCCCACCGGGCCGGTGTGCCCGCCACGCTGTTCGAGCATCGGCACGTGCCCGGCGCTCTGACCGGTCTCGCGAACTACGACGTGGCGGCCGACGCGGGCGCGTTCCTGATCGTGGTCGAGCAGGAGGCGCCGACGACGATGATGCTGCAGGTCACGATCAGCCCGCCAGGTTTGCCATGGGCGGGAGGAATCGCCCGTCCGGAGTGAGAGATCTCTCCACCGGAAGAGATTGGCTGGAAACTGAGTCCGACCTTTCATCATGAGCGGGTTGGCCTCCGCCGTTTGGCAGCGTTTCGATTCGAGGCTCCGCGCCTGACCACGGCCGCGGGCACGGCAGCCGCCGGCTCATGCGAGGCCTGACTGTCGAGTCGACCATCGGCAAGCGGGCCGCCGACGACCTCGATGTTGTCCTCCACGATTGAATTTCGAACCGGTGCCGCACGCCATCGACATCGGTGACAACGATTGGCGCAATCGGCGTGTCGTCGAAGTCGACGCCCAGTCGCTCAGCCAACTCCGTGTTGAAACAGCGGGAGCAACGTTCGCCCACCTCGGCCACCGAGATTGAATCGTAGGGTTGCAGAACCTTTCCGCATAGGCCGCATCGGCGGCGTTCTTCGTCCTGGTCGTCGTGCCTCATGGCGTCACCCAATGCTCGGTTATCAGCTCGAGAGAAAATACCGTCGCTTGGGGTCCTGAGGGCTGGTGCCGACCTCACGAACCAGCCCACGCTCCACCAGTCGAACCATGCGCGTGCGCGTGGCGCGCGGCGTCAGGCCGATCGCCTTCGCGACCTCGCTGGTCACGCGCCCAGTGCCGTCGCTGAGGGAGGCAAGGATGGCCTGCTCCGTCTGGTCGAGCGCCGTGGCGCTGACTTGCTTGAGCCACAGCGTCACCCTGAATCGGTTGCCGATCTCCTCGAGCGTCGGCGGTGCCAGCCCAGCATCGCGGCAGGCAGCAGTCATGCGCTGAATGCCGCTGCCCCATTGCTCGATCAGACCCAGCGCGTGAAAAGTGCGGCCGATCACGCGATTTCGCAATCGGGAAATCCCTCGCGGCAAATCTTCCAGGGTGAGCCCTGCCACCCAGGCATGACAGGTCGATCGCTCGCCGGCCTCCTCGGAATCGGTACGACGTTGGGCACAGTGTCCTCCGGTGATCGCGACGTTCTGCTTAGGTTAATCGACTCGAGCAGCGCAAACACTCGAAGGCGCCCGACGAAGTGGCTCACACGATGGCTGCGATTGGGCCGCTACGGCAGGCCGAAATCGAGTCTGAAGCGGAGACATTTTGGAGACGGCTAAGAGGTCGCTGTGCGTAAGTCGCGGTCCCAGCGACCACGGCGGCGTATCAGCGTTATTGCGCAAGCAAATCGACCGATGGGCCTTGGCTTGGCTCCAGTCGAAGTTCTCGCGACGACAGCCTTGGCCGCTCGCGCGACTCGTGTTTTCAGTCGGGCAGGGCAAACGCCACGACCGTGTCGCCCCCCTGCGGGTCCAGCAACCCGTGGCCACCGCACGAGAGTGCCACGTACTGCCGCCCGCCCACCTGGTAGGTCATCGGCGCGGAGTTGCAGCCCGCCCCCATCCGGAAGCTCCATACGCGCTCGCCCGTGGCGGCGTCATACGCGTCGAACCAGCCCGACGTTCGGCCCGCGAACACCAGTCCGCCGGCCGTGGCCAGGACGCCGCCCGCCAGGGGCTGGTCCGTGCGCTGCGTCCACGCCACCTTCCCCGTCGCGGGGTTGACGGCGGCCACGCTGCCAAAGCGTTCGTTGCCGCGCCGCTGTTCGCGCGGCAGGAAGTAACCCTCGATGCGCTGGTTCACCGAATAGAGCAGTCCAGTGTCCTGGCTGTAGGCGCCGGGCGACCAGATGGTGCCCGCCACGCCGCCCGGCATAATGTTGGCCCCCGCGACGCCACCCACCGTGCCGCTCACCGGCATGTAGTTGTCGGACCGCGTGACCAGGGTGCCCTTCTCCGCATCCAGCACGTAGAGGTTGGCCATGCCGGTGAATTTGCCCACGACGTCCTGCGCGCGTCCATCACGGACGAGGTTGAACAGGATGGGCGGCGTCGGACCCGATGCGCCCCAAATGTCATGCGGCAGAAACTGATAGCACCAGACCATCGAGCCGTCTTCGATGCGGAGCGCACACACCGAGTTGGTCCAGCGCATGTCGCCCGGATGCGGCTCGGACGGCGGTGGAAAGGCCGTGGGATCGGGTCCGCCTGTGGCCACGTACACCAGTCCGCGCGCGGCGTCCACCGTCGGCGTCATCGGCGCGCTGGCCCCCCCGGTCTTCCAGCCGTCCCGCAACCGCTCACGGTTGGCCTTCTCCCACGCGATGTCGCGGTTGAGGCTGATGGCGGGATTCCCCGGCATGGTCTCCACGAAATCGCCCCACCAGCCGCCCTCCTCGGGCGACGGGATCGCATGCCAGGTCCAGCTCAATGCGCCGGTGTTCGCGTCGAACGCCTGCACCATGCCCCGGTCCACGAACGAGATGCCTTGAATAATGAGGCCGCGAGCGGCGACCGGCGCACCCGTGAGGCGTGGCGATGCGGTCTTCACCTCGAAAGCCTTCTGCCCCGTCGCACGGTCCAGCGCCAACAGCGTGCCGTTGAGGGTCCCGACGTAAACGCGGGTGCCATACACGGCCACGCCCCGATTGGGCCCGAAGTGCGTGGGCAGGTGCAGATCTTCGGTGGCCGCCTGATCGCTTGCCGCTTTGCCCTGCACGCCCACTTGCCAGGTAACTTCGCCGGTCGTCGAATCGAGGCGGATGACCCGCTGCACGCCGCCTTCTCCGGGCGTGCTGACATACATCTCACGGCCGAGCACGACGGGCGTGTTCTCGAATGACCCGACGATACCGGTCTGCGCGATCCAGGCGGGCCGCAGCCGCTTTACGGTGCTGCGATTGATCTGCGCGAGAGGCGAGTAGCGCGTCTGGCCCCAATCGCCGCCATACGTGGGCCAGGTGGCGGTCCGTGCACGATGCCCCTCGCGAAGCAACTCATCGGTCACCGCGCCCACTGCATCGTTCGGCTCAGCCGCCGAGGACGCCGCGCCCTGTGCTGCTGAAGGTGCACCGGTGCCGCCCTGAGCCGGCGGCTGGTCCCGACCCCGGCATGCGGCCGTAACAGCTGCGAGTACCACGATCAGGCCAACCCAGGCGACCGCGCCCGTGCGACCCGGCATCACCGCCCGTTTCATCATTTCCCCCCGCGCTCGTCAGAACCGATCGATGCCAAGGGTCAGGCCAACCGCGAACTCCCGGCCGGGCGATGGCTCGAAAAATCGATTGCCGATCGAGTTGACGATGGCCGACGAGTTGTAGCGCTCGTTGAAGATATTGTCGAGGCTGACGAACGGGCGGAAGCGCATCCCCAGCCAGCGGCGGTCGAGCCCCAGCCGCACGTCGACCACTCGATATGACCAGTTGTCGATGGTGTTCGCGCTGTTCACCGGGTACGCATCGACGAACCGGTACTGCGCGGCGGTGAACAGCCCGAACGGCGCCTCGTAGGTAGCCCCCAGCACCACCTGGTGCGGCGGAGCACCAGGCTCGGTCTTGTCGGTGAAGTTGCCTTCGGGTGCGACAAAGCCGCCGTAATGGAAGTCCTGCAGCGTATAGGCGAATCGCCCCTTCAACCTCTCGGTCGGCGCCCACTCGAAGAGCACCTCGAGGCCGTTGCGCGTCACCTCGCCGGCGTTCCTGAAGTACGCCTGTTCATCCGGGCGCTGAAAACGGACGATGGCGTTGTCGAGCGTCGAGAAATAGCCGGCCACCTCGAAGCGGAGCCGCCACGGCTCGATGGTGCCTCGTGCGCCCATCTCGAAGCTCCGCAGGTCCTCAGGGCCGAGGTCCGGGTTGAATCCCCCTTCGTCCGTCGGCCGGTTCGAGAGTTCCACGGTGGTGGGGGTTTGATACGCGGTAGCGAGGTTCGAGTACAGGTTCAGCCACCGTGATGGCACGAAGGTCACGCCCACCATCGGGCTCACGGCGTCGAGGGTGCGTTCGCCGGACTGGTCGCCGTTGGTCAGGAATCGATCGGTGGCGCGGAAGCGGAAGCGGTCGTACCTGGCGCCGCCGACCAGGTTCCACCGCTCGCCCAGCCGCGCGGTGAGGTGCACGAATGGGCTGACGGACCGCACCTCCTCGAGCTGGGCCAGACGCAAGGCCCCCTCCTGCGCCATTCCGCCACCCGGAGGGACGCCGTTGTTCCCGTACTCCGCGCGCTCGTCGTGCTGCATCGAGATGTCGAACCCCGTCGTCCACGTGACCGGCAGCGACCACGCGGTCGCCGCCCCGGCATACTCGGAGCGGATACCGGCGGCGCGGCGATCCACGGTGACGATGGCAGCCGGGATTGGATTCCAGACATCCCGCCACACCCCCCAGGCCGTGGCGCGCAAGACGTGACCGTCCGAGATCTGATGCTGCAACGTCAAGCCGGCCTGCTGTTGCGTGGTGGACTCGCCCCAACCCTGCGTGAACGCTTGCGGCCGAACGCTCTGTGGGTTGTTCCGGGCATCGGCCAGCGTGACGGTACTGGCGCTTTCGCCGAACGGCAGATCGTAAAGGTTGAAGACGCCTCGAATCTCGGTCGCGCTCGAGGGCGCGACCCGCACTACCACGTTGGCGCGCCGAACTTCAGCGACGCTGTGCAGGCGGAACCCGTCGGATTCCATCCGGCTCGCGTTGACGAGGTAGCTTGCCTTCGGCGTCGCGCCGGCCACCTTCACCTGCTGCTGCTGATACCCATAGCTGCCCCACTGCACGTCGGGCTGAACGGCAATGCGTCCGGCGGGCGGGAACTCGGTCTGCAGGGCAATGACGCCGCCTGCGGAGTTGCCGTACAAGACCGAGCTCGGCCCGCGGAGCACTTCCACTCGTCCCAGCGATCCGAGATCGATGTTGGTCGGCTCCGTCGTGCCATCGGCCATGGTCATCGGCACGCCGTCCTGGATGATTTGCACGCCGCGCATCCCGAAGCGTGGCATCGGCGCGCGAATCGCAAAGCGGACGCCGCCCGACAGGCTGTAGTTGCGGCGGTTTTCGACATAGAAGCCGGGAATGCCGGCAAACGCCTCAGCGGGAGAGGCACGGCGCTGGAACGCCTGAATCACATCGCCTTCGATCACCGAGACCGCATTGGGCACCGTCGACCGGTCCTGCTCGGTGCGAGTGACGGTCACGGTGACGGTTTCGGTGAACGTCGCGACGTCGAGAGTGAGGTCGAGGGCGCGTGTCTCACCAGTGGTGATCGTAACCAGCGCCTCGCGGCTGCCGAATCCGGCCAGCATCGCCTCGAGCCGATAGTCACCGGCAGGCAGCGCCCCGATTTCGTATCGGCCCGCCGCATCGGTGATCGCATTTCGGAGCGTGCCGGCTGGCTGCGACTCGATCGTCACGCCGACCCCGGGAAGCGCTGCCCCACTGGAGTCCCGTACGGTGCCGGCGAGTGTCCCCTGCAGGGCCTGCGCGTCCAGCTTGAACCCGGGCAGCAACGCGTGGCCCCAAAGCAGCCACACCCATAGTACGCCCGCGTCGGCCAACCGACGCCTACGGTTCGTCATGGGTCGATGTTACAACGAGTGCGCCGCACTACTTTTAGACGCCGAATGAAGTGGCTTGGTGTTTGGTATACAGATCTCGGACCGACTCAGGCGACCAGCACCCGGCCCGCCCGGCGGGTCGACGACGACCGTGTATAGGCGTGTCCGAAAGATGTCTACAGATATCGGATCGGAACGGCCGTGAACGGGCCGCGTCCGACCCGGCCGGTGTGTTGACAATGTGTATACGCCCAGCTATCGTTGTGACAACGACATTCGGCCGCCGAAACAGCAGGAGTTCATCATGGCAACCGTGACAGCACGAACTAGGGTCATCAATTTGCGCACCGACGAAGCGCGTCGCACGCTGATCGATCGGGCCGCTGAGGCGCTGGGGAAAGACCGGACAGAGTTCATGCTGGACGCCGCCACCCGTGAGGCCCAGTCCGTTCTTCTGGATCGCCGGCTGTTCCATCTGGACGAGGCGACATTCCGACGGTTTGCCAAGGCGCTCGATGCTCCGCCGGCTGATAACCCGCGTCTGCGCAAGCTGCTCGCCAAGCGCGCGCCTTGGGAGCGATGAGCGGTCCGATCAGTGCTCCGCAGCATCTCACCAGCGAGCACGACGTTTCGGCGTTCGACTGCGCCTCCCCTGAACTGAACGACTGGCTGAAACGTCGAGCATTGCAGAATGAGAGTAGCCGTGCTTCGCGGACCTTCGTGGTCATCGGCGACGGACGTGTCGTCGGCTACTACGCATTGACCACCGGCGCCGTCGCTCACGCCGAAGCGACTGGCAAGGTGCGGCGCAACATGCCGGAGCCGATCCCGGTCATGGTCCTCGTTCGGCTGGCCGTCGATCGGGCGCATCAAGGGAGTGGCCTCGGTTCCGCACTTCTCCGGGATGCACTCCTGCGAACGCTCACCGTGGCCGAAACCGTGGGCATCCGCGCGATCCTGCTCCACGCCATTTCTGAGGAGGCGAAACGCTTCTACCTTCACCACGGCTTTGCGGAGTCTCCGGTCGATCCCATGACGATGATGATCACCGTGGCGGATGTCGAGAAGGCCCTGGGGATCGCCCGGGCGCAGGGTCAATGACCACGACGGCCGTACCCGAGTTATTGTGCCAGCAAATCGACCGATGGACCTCGGCTTGGCTCCAGTCGAAGTTCTCGCGACTGCTCCAACTTCGTGCTCTCGATCCAGGCCCCTTCAATTATCCGATCGAGGTGTTCCCGGAATGGCGGGGCAAGGCTTTCTATCTCTCCGCCCGGTATCGAGCCCGGAGCCGACGACCAGAGGATGACTTCGTCGTCCGGCGCACGCGGATGACGCTTACCGGGTTCGGCAGGTTCGACCTGGCGTACTTTCGCCACACCAACAAGTGGCTCACGGTTCACCGTAGGCTCACGGCTGCGGAGTGCTTTCGGGAGATTCAGGAGGGCGAGATCTTTTGGCCGACGACGTGATGGGCCAGCTGTAAGGTTTGACCGAGAACTGGCGTTCTACAGAGTGAGAGGTCTCTCCTCTGGACGAGTTGGCTGGCTGTCAGGGACGGAATTCGCAACTTCCTCGTTAGGGCGGCGTGAGGGGAAGCTGGTTGTCCGAAATATGTATACAAACTTCGGACAGCTTTAGGCGACCAGCACCCGCGCCCGGCCTGCGGTCCGAGCGCGCGGCTTGACGACGATCTCGACGTCGCTACCCAGCAGGACGAGCAACCGAACGAGCCGATCGAGCGAGAACCCGGCCAGACGGCCTCGGACCAACGCCGACACCTTCGGCTGATCGAGGTTCAGCAATTCAGCTGCCGCGGCCTGCGTCAGCCGGCGCTTATCGATCGCCTCGGCAATCTTGCGGGCGAGTTCCGCCTTTGCGAGCGCCTCCGCCGGACGCGGGTGCCCGAGATCCTCGAACACGTTGCCGCTCCCGACGATGTAGTCTTTCCGCGCCATCGGTCTACTCCTTCTTCCTGCTGATTTCGGTGGCCTGCTTCAGGCGCTGTTTGATCAAATCGAGATCTGCCTTCGGCGTCGCAATGCCGCTCTTCGATTTCTTCTGAAACGCGTGTAGCACGAACACACGATCGGCGAACCGGACCGTATACACCGAACGGAACGTGTCCCCGCGCTGATCCGAGACGACCTCCAACACGCCCGACCCCAGCCCCTTCAGCGGCTTGGACTACACGTGCTTCTGGCCGCACTGGGCCAGGTAGATCGCATAGCCCATCTCGTCCTGCACGGCGGCCGGGAACTCTTTGAGCTCTCGAAGCGAGTCGCCGAGCCAGATCACGGGCTTCAAAGACGGCGCCGGCATCTTCGGACCCAGCATGCCATATTTGGCATGGGCCGCGCGAATGCCAATGGCTCGCCAAATGTGATGGTCGGTTGAGCAGGGGAGGGCCGATTTCGTCAGTCTCGGCGGCGTGTAAGGTTTCGCCCCAAACTCGCGTTCAGACAAGTAGGGATGGGTCTGCCTTACGGAAGAGTTTGGCTGGGAGGCAGGGATTCGAACCCCGATAAGCAGAGTCAGAGTCTGCTGTCCTACCGTTGAACGACCTCCCAGTAGGTTAGGAACCTCCGATTATATGGGACGATTCCGGCCACGGGCAAGGGCCGAGAGGGCTGCGACCCTCCATTCACCGCCTTTTGGGCAATATTAGGACCTGACATGCGTATCCGCCGGGCATTGGAGGGCGACATCGCCGCGATGCACGCCATTCGGCTCAGCGTGCGCGAGAATCAACTGGACGACCCCGGCTCGGTCTTGCCACACCACTACCAGGCCTTCCTGACCGACGATGGCCGCGGCTGGGTCGCGGAGATCGACGGTCGCATCGCCGGCTTTGCGGTTGCCGATCGCGTTCATGCGAGCGTCTGGGCGCTATTCGTGGATCCAACCTTCGAGGGGCAGGGAATCGGGCGGCGGCTGCATCAGACCATGATCGACTGGCTGTTTGAAACCGGCGCCGAGCAGATCTGGCTCAGCACGAGTCCCGACACCAGGGCCGAACGCTTCTACATTGCCGCGGGCTGGCAGCCGGCCGGCCTCGCAAGCGGTGAAGCCTGCTACATCTTGTCTAGAAAGGCTCCGACAGCGTGACGACGTTCTCCCATGGATCGAAGGAGCGGCTGACCGCGCACGACCTGGGACGGTTTCCCGGCGAGACGCTGTTCGACGGCATTGGCCGCGCGGTGTGTCACGCCGGCTGTCTCCCTCGAAAGGAACTCTATGAAGCGTGGGAGGTCGCCCGCCGCGCCCGCCGCCTGTTCCGCGGCGGACGGGTCGTCGACCTTGGCGCCGGACACGCCCTGCTCGGACAGATCCTGCTGCTTCTCGACGACACCTCCCCCAACGTCGTCGCCGTGGACACCCACCTGCCGTCGTCATGCGCAAAGCTGCACGAGGCGCTGGTCCACTCGTGGCCACGACTGGCGGGACGCGTCGCGTTCGAGATGCAGCCGCTCGACGCGATCGAGCTGCATCGGGACGATCTGGTGGTGTCGAGTCATGCCTGTGGCGCGTTGACCGACGTGGTGCTCGCGCGCGCGGTGGCCGCCCGGGCCCGCGTCGCGGTGTTGCCGTGCTGTCACGACCTGGCGGCCAACGACACCGGGGCACTGTCGGGCTGGCTCGACGGACCGCTGGCCATCGACGTCATGCGCGCGGTCCGAATGGAACGGGAGGGCTACCGCGTCTGGACGCAAACCATCCCCGCCGATGTGACACCGAAAAACAGGCTGATGCTCGCCTCGCCCTCGACACATTAGGCACTTTGGCACCTAGCACCCTGGCACTCTGGCACCCACCCTTGGCACCGTAGGCACCGTAGGCACCCTAGGCACCCTGTTCCTTCGCTGGTCAGCTTCTTGCACCAGCGAGGGCCATGTCGAACCATGCCAAAGATCTGATGACCGCCGATCCGCAGTGCTGCACCGCGGAAACACCCCTGAACGAAGTTGCCAAGCTGATGGTCGAATGCGACTGCGGTGAAATCCCTGTCGTGGACGATGCGAAGAAGCTCGTCGGTGTCGTCACCGACCGCGACATCGTCTGCCGCGTGGTCGCCAAGGGCCAGAACCCCTCGGCCATGACCGCGCAGGACGCCATGTCACACCCGGTGATCTCGGTCACCGAAGACGCCACGCTCGAAGACGTGCTGGCGAAGATGGAAGAACACCAGGTGCGCCGCCTGCCCGTGGTTGACGCCAGCGGCAGCTGCTGCGGCATCATCTCGCAGGCCGACGTGGCCATGGTCGCGGACGAGAGCGAGACCGGCGAGATGGTTCGCGAAGTCTCGCGCGACGTGGTCGCGAACTAAGAGAAAGGTCCGGCAAGAAGCCGGACACTACATTAGAGGGAGGCAACCGTCCGCCTGTCCCGCCGAAGCGCGTGGCGCGAAGGCGGAGGTTGCCTCCCCAGTTGACCGCGATTGGCTTCGCAGCATACTCTCCGGCGCGCCCATGATCTTTCAGAGCCGCTACTCCCCTGTCGACATTCCCCGCGTCACTCTACACGACCTGGTGCTCGGCAAGGCCGCCACACTGGGCAATGCGCCGGCCCTGATCGAGGGGGCGACCGGCCGCGTGCTCACCTGCGCGCAGTTGGTCGAGCAGACCCGCCGCTTTGCCGCCGGGTTGTCGCGTGCCGGCATTCGCCAGCGCGACGTGGTCGCCATCTGGTCGCCCAACTCGCCCGAATACGCGGTGGTGTTCCACGCGGTGTCGCGGCTCGGCGCGGTCCTGACGACCGTCAATCCCACCTACACCTCCGAGGAACTGGCCTATCAGCTCAGCGACGCGGCCGCGCGCCTGCTGATCACGACGTCCGCGCTGCTTGACAAGGCCCGCGAGGCGATCGCCGCCACCGGCAAGACGATTGACATCATCACGATTGATGAGGTGGCCGGCGTGCCCTCGATGGCCTCCACCATGGTTGACGCCGAGCCGCCGGCCGTCACGATCGATCCCGACTGCGACATCGTCGTCTTGCCGTATTCGTCGGGCACCACCGGATTGCCCAAGGGCGTGATGCTGACGCATCGCAACGTGGTGGCCAACCTGCTGCAGATCGACGCCATGGAGCCGTCAGAGATCCGCGCCCTGCTGGGCGTGCTGCCGTTCTTTCACATCTACGGCATGGTGGTGATCATGAACCACGGGTTGCTGCGCGGCGCCGCGGTGGTGACGCTGCCGAGGTTCGATCTCGAAACGGTGCTGCGGATCCTGCAGGACTACCCGATCGCGATCGCGCACGTCGTGCCGCCGGTCGTGATTGCGTTTGCCAAGCACCCGATGGTCGACAAGTTCAAACTGTCGAACCTGCGCTGGCTGTTCTCGGGCGCCGCACCGCTTGGCAGCGAGATCACGAATGCCGTCGAGGAGCGGCTGAAGATCAAGGTGCGGCAGGGCTACGGCATGACCGAGTTGAGCCCGGTGACCCACTACACACCGGACGGCGGCGAGCGCGCCGGCAAAGTCGGCCTGCTCGTACCCTCAACCGAGATGCGCATCGTCGATCCGGCGACCGGCGAGGACCTGCTCGAAGGTGATGACGGCGAGGTGTGGATCCGTGGGCCGCAGGTGATGCAGGGCTACCTGAACAACCCCGAGGCCACCGCGTTCACCGTCGATGCCGATGGCTGGCTGCACACCGGCGACATCGGCCGCGTCGATGCCGAGGGCTACCTGGAGGTGGTGGACCGCTTGAAGGAACTGATCAAGGTCAAGGCGTTCCAGGTCGCGCCCGCCGAGCTCGAAGCGGTGCTCCTGAAGCACCCGAAGATTGCCGATGCCGCCGTGGTCGGCGTTCCCGATGACGAGTGCGGCGAGGTGCCGAAGGCGATCGTGGTCGCGCGCGAGCCGCTGACGGGCGACGAGGTGAAGGCCTTCGTCGAATTGCACGTCGCCCACTACAAGCGCCTGCGCCACGTGGCGTTCGCCGACGCCATTCCCAAGTCGCCGTCAGGGAAGATCCTGCGGCGCCTCCTCAGGTCCTGATGAAGAGGGCGGCCTTCTCGCCAATCATCACGGCCGCCGCGTGCGTCGGCGCGTTCACCACCTCGGGCATGATCGACGCGTCGGCGACCCGCAACCCCTGAACACCGCGCACCCGCAGCGTCGGATCGACGACAGCCATCGAATCGGCGGCAGGACCCATTTTGCAGGTGCCGGCGCCGTGGTAAATGGTGTCTGAATCACGGCGCACGAACGTGGCGAGGTCGGCGTCACTCTTCACTGCCGGACCCGGCAGGAGCTCGTCGGCGATCAGCGGTTCATAGGCATCGGCCGCGGCAAACCAGCGGGCCAGCTTCACGCCCTGCACGAGGGCCGCGACGTCCGACTCTTCCTGCAGGTAGTTGGCGCGAATGATCGGCGCCGCCAGCGGATCGGTCGAGCGTAACCGCACGTCGCCCCGCGATCGGGCCTGCACCAACGAGACAGTGATCGTGACGAACTTGTCAGGAGTTTCGACGCCGCGGCCGACGTAGAACTGCAGGTTCGGCGGATTGCCCCACTCGCTGGAGTGCGAGCGCGTGAAGAGTCCGGCGGTGACCGTAGATCCCGGCAGCTCGGTCTTGCCGTTCCAGCGGACCGACAGCTTCAGGTGGTCCTGGAAGTTCTGCCCCACGCCGGGAACATCGGCCACGACCGGAATGCCCAGCCCCTTCAGCTGATCGGCCGGGCCAATGCCCGACAGCATCAACAGCTTCGGCGAATCGATCACGCCGCTGCAGACAATCACCTCCCGGGTCGCGCGGGCCTGTTCGGGCTTGCCCTCGCGCAGGTATTCGAGACCGACGCATCGGCCTTTCTCGATCGTTAACTTGGTCGCCTGTGCGTGCGAGCGCACCTCGAGGTTCGGGCGCGACAGCACGGGGGTCAGAAAGGCGTCCGCGGCGCTGTGCCGCTGTCCGTCGAGGATGTTCTTCTGGTAGTACCCCGCGGTGTTCACCGGCGACGGCATGTTGAAGTCGAAGCGCGCGTCGCGCTGGTAGCCGTTCTGGGCGGCCGCTTGCAGGAAGGCGCGGTGGCCGGCATGCGGATCGGTGCAGATCGACACGGCCAGCTCGCCGTCGGCGCCGCGCCACGGCGTTTCGCCCAGCTCGTTCCGCTCGGACTTCTTGAAGATCGGCAGCAGCGCGTCGTAACCCCAGCCCGGGTTGCCGTCACGCTCCCACCGGTCGAAGCAGAACTGGTGGCCGCGGATGAAGGCCATGGCGTTGACCGCACTCGACCCGCCGTGGACCTTGCCGCGCGGAAACGCGATGCGCCGGTTCAGCAGGCCGGGCTCGGGCTCGGTCGCGTAGCCCCAGTCGTACTTCGACCCCATCAGCGACACCCATCGTCCAGGCGTCGTCAGGGCCGGATCGTCGTTGACCGGACCGCCGGCCTCGAGCAGCAGCACGCGCGCCGCGGCATCGGCCGACAGCCGATTGGCGAGCACGCATCCAGCGGAGCCGGCGCCGACGATGATGAAGTCGAAGTCCCTGCGGGGGGATTGGGTCATGCCGGCGAGAAGGGGCGAAGCGCCGACCAGTTTGATGAAGTCACGTCGTTTCATAGTTACAGGCGACCACGAAGTGTGCCCAGCCGCGCGATGACCCGATCGCGACCGAGGAGAACCAGCATCTCGAACAGTCCTGGACTGACCATACGACCGGTCATGGCCAGGCGTGTACCGTGAATCAGCGTGGCCGCCTTCACGCCCCGGGCCTCTGCAAGGTCGCGCAGGCGCTTCTCGAGCGCGGCCTCGGTCCAGTCGGCCATCTCGCCATAGGCCTGCCTGAGCGCTTCCAGGTGGTCCTTCGCCTCGGGCGCCGACAGGTGCTTCCTGATGCCCTCGGCGTCGTAATCGGTGGGATCGACGAAGAAGGGCGCGCTCTGATCGCGGAAGTCCGTCAGCTTTTTGCAACGTGGACGCAGCAGCGCGAGCACTTTCGACAGCCATCCCGCATCGCCTTCGAGCCCAAGCCGTGCGATCAGTTCGGCATCCGACAACTTCAGCAGGTACTGGTGGTTGAACCAGTCGAGCTTCTCGGTATTGAACACCGCGTTGCCGCCGCTGATCCCCTCGAGGTTGAAGCGCTGGACCAGCTCGTTTTTGGTGAGCAGCTCGTCGTTGCTTCCCGTGCCCCAGCCGAGCAGCGCCAGAAAGTTGAACATCGCCTCGGGCAGGTAGCCGAGCTTCTCGTACTCCATCACCGAGGTCGCGCCGTGGCGCTTGCTGAGGCGCTGCTTGTCGGCGCCCATGATCAGGGGCACGTGCGCGAACGTCGGCGGCGTCTGGCCGAGCGCGTTGTAAAGCAGCACCTGCTTCGGCGTGTTCGAGATGTGATCGTCGCCGCGCACCACATGGGTGATCGCCATGTCGATGTCGTCCACGACGACCGACAGGTGATAGGTCGGGTGCGTGTCCGACCTCAGGATTACGAAGCTCTCGATGTGCTCGTTGTCGAACTCGATCGGCCCGTGCACGCTATCGGCAAAGGTCGTCTTTCCGGGCGGCACCTTGAAGCGGATGGCGCCGCCGTCTTCGAACGCCTGGCCGCTGTCGAGCAGTTGCTTCGCTGCGGCGCGATACCGCTCGAGGCGCTGCGACTGGTAGTACGGCGCGTGCGGGCCGCCCACTTCGGGGCCTTCGTCCCAATCAATGCCCAACCAGCGCAGCCCGTCGAGAATGCCGGTAACCATCTCGGCCTGCGATCGCTCGACGTCGGTGTCTTCGATCCGCAGGATGAAGGTGCCGCCGTGGCGGCGGGCATACAGCCAGTTGAAGAGCGCCGTCCGCGCGCCGCCGACGTGCAGGTAGCCGGTGGGGGAGGGGGCAAAACGAAGACGAGGCACCTGGCTATTATTCACCGTTGCGGGCGCTTGGTCTGCAACCTCACCGGTTCCTCCGGGAGGGAATTGAGCGTCGTGTCGGCGCACGACGGGCAGATGCTGTGCGTAAACTCCGCCGCGCTGTGGGTCGAGACGTAGGCTTCGACCTGCGTCCAGTAGCCCTGGTCGTCGCGGATCTTCTTGCACCACGCGCAAATCGGCAGCATGCCCTTCAACGTGTGGACGCGCTCCAGCGCCTCCGCCAGCGTTTCGGCCTGCTCACGGAACCGTGCTTCCGACTCCCGCTTCAACCGGTAACGCGCATAGAGCAGGCCCAGGCTGACGATCACCAGGCCGGCGATGACGCCGAGCGCCAGGCGTTCAATCCGTGTTCGCGCCAACTCGGCATCGCGCACGCGGCCCTGCTGCTCGAGCAGCTGGATCTGATGCTGCTGGCGCTCGGCCTCCTGCGCGATCTGCAGCCGCTGGAAGCGCGAGGCGTTCTCGACGCCGAACATCCGCGCGCGCGCCTCCTGGTACTGGACCTGGTGCTGGTAGGCTGCGCGGTGGTCGCCCCGTTCGGCTTCGGTTTCGGCCATCGCCTTGAGCAGGTTCGATTGCATCAGCGGCGCATCGATGCGCGAGCCGATCGCGAGCGCGCGCTGATAGGCGGCCAGGGCCAGCGGCAGGTTCTTCAACTGGCGATGGAGTTCGCCGAGGTTGAACTCGGTCGCCATCTCGCCACGGGCGTCGTCGTTCTCGCGCCGCAAGGCCAGCGCCCGTTGGTAAGTCCCGAGCGCCGCTGCCGGGTTGGCCTGCGCTTCGACCTGGCCGATCGCGTTCAGCGACACGCCCATGGCGCGGCGGTCACCGAGCTCCTCGCGAATGGCGAGCGCGCGCTGGTAGGCCGCGAGCGCCGCGGCGTAATTGCCCATCTCGTAATGGACCAGGCCGATGTTCTGGTGCGAGAACGCCTCGCTCGACTTCATGCCCAGTTCGATCTTCAGCGCGAGCCCCTGCTGGTGGCGGGCCAGCGCCTTGTCGTACTCGCGCATGTTGCGGTGCACGTTACCCAGGTTGTTGTTGGAATAGGCCAGGCCTTCCTTGTCGCCGGTCCGCTCGCGAATGGCGAGGGCCTTCAGGTGATACTCCAGCGATTCCGGATACCGCGCATCGTCGGCCTCGATCAGGCCAAGCGTGTTGTAGCCCTGCGACTGGCCCCAGTCGTCACCGGCCAGGGTGTACAGGCGCACCGATTCGAGCGCGGCCTGGCGGGCTGGGTCGAGCAGGCTCTGGTTGCGGTAGCCGTAGGCCACGTAGTTGAGCGCCTCGGCCTCGCCGCGCACGTCCTTAGCCGCCCGCGCCGCCGCCTGCGCCTTCTGGGCCGCCGCGAATGAACGGCCGGGGTCGGTGTCGCTGAATTCCCTCGCTTCGGCGTTAAGGGTCGCAATTGGCCCCGTCGCCCCGGGTTGCGCCCAGGCTTCGCCGGTCCCGAGACAGACCAGCAGGGCAATCATCCAAGTCCGCACCCTGAAAGGATAGTCCCTACCGCACCTGGCGTCGGAACCCCCGCTTCCCGGTATACTGGAAGACCTGCGCGCGGTGAGGTGGCCGAGAGGCTTAAGGCGGCGGTTTGCTAAACCGTTGTAGGGGTTTAAATCCCTACCCAGGGTTCGAATCCCTGCCTCACCGCCATCAAGATCCCGCTAAGTTGTTCTCTCAAATGAGCTTCGGCACAGCAGTGTTCGAAGGACGAATCCCTGCTGCCAGCGATCCGCAAGTTGTTGTCGCCACTGGAGTTCTTGCGAGCGGGTCCGCTGGCGTCTCCAAAATGTCTCCAAGCTCCTGATGACCTCCGTCCTCAGGCGTTGGCTTCGACGACCCGAACGCGTCCGCGCTGACGACGGCGCGGCTTGGCCCTGATGACGATCTCGACATCCTGACCCAGCGTGGTCAGCAGTCGCATCAACCGGCCGCTCGAAAAATTGGCGAGGCGACCACTGAGCAGGGCCGATACTTTGGGTTGATCGATGCCCATGAGGCTGGCCGCAGCCACTTGGGTCAGACGGCGTTGCTTGACGATGTCCTGGATGCGGCTGGCGAGCTGAGCCTTTGCGAGTTCTTCTTCCGGCTCCGCGAAGCCCAGATCGGCGAACACGTTTCCGGAACTCGGCGTCACTAGAATCCCTGACTTTTTCGCCATTGTGCGTAGTCCTCTCTTGCGCGGATGAGTCGAGTCTTGATCAGATCGATATCTGACTTGGGTGTCTCGATGCCCTTACGAGACTTCTTATGGAAGGCATGTAACACGTAGACGACTTCGGCGAAGCGAACCGTGTAGGCAGCCCGGTAGGTCTCGCCATCGAAGTCGTCAACGACCTCCAGCACACCCGCGCCGCCGAATCCTTTGAGTGGCTTGGCAAAGGACGCTTTGGAGCCAGTCTGGGCCTTCCATAGTGCCTGGCCAACGCGCCCCTTTACTTCAGCGGGGAAGACACTTAAATCTTCCTTGCTGCTGCCGATCCAGCGGACAGGTTTCGTTTCAACGTCTGGTACGGGCGCCTTCGACATGCGGCGACTCCTCATCATATGCCTTTTCAGGCATAGCGGCAACCTGCGACTGGGCGTGTCGTCGCAGTGCGCGGCGAACTGCGCCTTCGCGAGCAGCTCGTCATACCCGATTCGGGAGCCTGCCGCGCCGGGCTTGACATGCTACGTTCGCAGCACTAAGCTGCTGCGAACGTAGCACATGGACACCAAACTCAGCCGCCGCGAACGCGAAATTCTCGATGCTCTCTACGCCTTCGGCGGCAGCGCCGACGCCGAAGGCATCCGTCAGAGCCTCACCGATCCTCCGACCTACTCCGCCGTGCGCGCGATGCTGGCCAAGCTCGAAGCGAAGGGCGCCATCACGCATCGCGCCGAGGGCCTGCGTTACATCTATTCTCCCGTTACCTCGCGCACCACCGCGCAGAAAAGAGCGGTGGGCCAGCTGACGCGCATCTTCTTTGGCGGCTCCGCCAGCGAGGCGGCCACCGCCCTTCTCAAGCAGGAAGCCTGGAGCGACGACGAGCTCGACGCGCTCCGGAAGGAAATCGAGCAGGTTCGCAGGAACCGGAGGAAGTGATGGTGCCAAGTCTGTCCAGCGCGGCGCTCCTGTTGTCGGGCTCATTCGAGCTGTCGCTCCTCGTCAAAGCCACACTTCTGCTCGCGGTTGGATTGATCGCGGCGCGATTCGCGCACAGGGCCCGCGCGTCCGTACGTCACCTCGTGATTTCGACATCCTTCATCGCCCTCGCGGCGCTGCCTGTCCTGATGATCAGCGTTCCGGCGTTGACGATCGATGTGCCCGTGGCATCAACAATCGTGCAACCGGTCAATCGCATCGCCTTCACGCCCGCGCCAATCGACGGTGTGCCGATGGCGCCGAATGTGGTCGAGCGATCGCTCCCAGCCCTGTCTGCCTGGCCGTGGTTGCGCCTGGCGTGGCTGGCGGGAGTGATTGCCTTTCTGTTTCCAGTCGCGTCGGCGTTGTGGCGGCTGTCCATGATCCGCCGAACCGGCCTGCCGGTGGCCTGGCCCCGCGCGGAACTCGCTCGCCTCGCCGAGTCGCGCGGCGTCTCCGTGGCTGTCGAACTGCTCGAGCACGAAGCCGTGCCCGGGCCCATGACATTCGGCATCAGCCGTCCCGTCATCGTCCTGCCACCCGACGCGCGCGAGTGGCCCGAGGGCGAGCTGCGGTGCGCGCTCATGCACGAGATCGAACACATTCAACGAGGAGATTGGCTCATGCAAATCATCGCTCGCACCGTGGCGGCGTTCTACTGGTTCCACCCGATGGTCTGGTCGGCCTGGCGGCGCTTGTGCCTTGAGGCGGAACGATCGTGCGATGACGCGGTCGTGCTCCGCGAGGAGCGGACCGCCTACGCCGAACAGCTGGTGACGCTGGCGCAGCGGATGTCGGCGACGCCGGTTCAGCCGATTCTGGGTATGGCGAACCGCAGCGACCTGTCCACGCGCGTGACGGCGGTTCTCGACGATCGTCTCCACCGCGGCCGCACCGGGTTCGCGCTCGCCGCCGGCACCGTGCTGGCTGCGGCCCTCGTCGTGGGGTCGGTCGCGCCGGTGCGGGCGGTCGCCAGGGCGGCAGCCGCTGCCGTCACGACTGACGATCAGTCATCGCGGCGCGCGCCGGACGAGCGCAAAGCGGGCGTACTCGATCGCGAATTCCACGCGGCTGCGAACCCAGGAGAAGTCGGAGGCGTCAAGGAATTGCCCAAAGCCGGCGCCAAGGGGAGCGCGAAGGTCGAAGGAGACAGCAGCCCCCAAGCGCCAGTGAAGACCGCGACTGACCAGAGCCGCTCGATCTTCGTGCTGGGCGAGGTTCGTATGCCTGGCAGGTACACCTTCGAAGGACAGCTGACCCTGCTTGAAGTGATTGCGAAGGCGGGTTCGCTGACGGTGGCTGCCGGCAACGTCCTCATTGTTAATCGCTACAAGGACCCTGCGGCCGTCGGCGTGACGCCGGCAATGCCCGGAGACAAAAGTGCCGCCGAAGAAGTGGTGCGCTTGGCCATTGACGACCTCAGAGCGGGCCGCATCGTGTCCAACCTGTTGCTGCAGCACGGCGACACGGTGTTCGTCCCCCCGGCCGACGCGTTTTACGTCACCGGCTTTATCAGGAGTCCGGGACGATACGTGCTCGTCCCGAACATGACGGTTGATCAGGCGATCGCCGTTGCCGGCGGTGTCTCCGAACGTGGCTCGCCGAGTGGCATCAAGATCATCCGGCGGGTCAACGGCCAGCCAGTCGAAGTCGATGCCGGCCTGGACGATCTGGTCCAACCGAACGACACGATTCGGGTTGGTCAGCGTCCCCAGTAGGCAGTGGAGTTCCCGGCATTTAGTGGACAGTTGTTGTGGTGCGAAGACCGTCTCCACCACGTCTCCAAAACCTCGGTTGAATCGCGCGGATTGCTGTGGACGCCAGGGACCTCGCACGATGAAGTAAGCGGCTGGGATTCAACCTCTTAGAGCCAGAAGTCGTTCGCCATCACCAACTTAGGAAATGGGCGCTCGAAGAGTTCGAATCCCTGCCTCACCGCCATCATTCAGGCCTGCGGCCTCACTCCTCAACGCCGTCTTTCACAATTTCGCATCCGCCAAACCCGTGTTTTCACTCCCTTCGTGGGAATTTCGGCTGCCGGGCCGTCCAGCTATGCTTGCGCGCGTGACACTCAGCCGTTAGGCTTCATGGCACGTGTCCGAGAAGTCCCCCCAAGCAGCACTCCACGACTGGTTTGCCGCCCATTCGCAGGTCCGCGACGTAGTCCTCAACCTGGGCGTGGCCCTGCTTGCCTGGGGGCTGGCCGAACTGGTGCTCTTGCCGGTGGTGGATGGCCAGTCCCTGACGCCGCTCTGGCCGCCAGTCGGCCTGGCGGTGGCGGTCACTTATTTGGGGGGGTTCCGGTTCCTGCCTGGCATTGTCCTGGGCTCGTTCGCCTTGCACGCCCGGCACGAACCCTTGCCGTGGGCCGCGTTCATCGCGCTGGCGCAAGTGGTGCAGCCGTTGATCGTGGTCAGGATTCTTCGCGCACTGAAGTTTGATCCGCGCCTCGAGCGCGTTCGCGACCCGATCATCCTCTCGCTCCTGGCCGGCCCGGCCGGCGCACTGGTCGCTGCTATCTTCGTGATCGGTGTCAGCTTTCTGGCGGGTCGGGTCGCGCCGGGTGAGTTCTTCTATGGACTGACCTTATGGTGGCTGCGCGACTGGCTGGGCACCATGGTCATGGCCACGTTGATCTTCGCGTGGGCGAAGGGTCGCAGCCTGTCCTGGACGTGGCCGCGGATCGCCGAGGCCGTCGGGCTGATAGTGGTTCTCTTTCTGGGCGCGCAGTTGGTGTTCGGCCTGTGGGGCATCTTCGCCGGCCGCGACGTTCCTGTCGTGTTCATCTTCTTCCCGATTATCGGGTGGGCAGGCCTGCGCTTTGGGCCGCGCGGCGCGGCCACCCTGGTGGCGCTGATTGCCAGCTTCGCGCTGGCCGTTGCCGGGTTGGGCGCGGGGCCGTTTGTCGCCTTCCCGGTGGAGTTCACGCTGTTCCTGCTGTCCTGCTTCCTGACGCTCGCGTCGCTCAGCGGCCAGCTGCTGGCCGCCATCATGGCCGAGCGCGACGATGCGCTCGAGCGGCGGCTGCTGCTCGAAGAGCAGCTGCGCCACTCGCAGAAGATGGAGGCCGTGGGCCGGCTGGCCGGCGGCATCGCGCACGACTTCAACAACCTGCTCACGGCGATCATCGGCTACACCGAGATCGTGCTGACGTCGCTCGATCCCAAGGACGAACGGCGCGCCGACGCCGAAGAGATTGCCCGCGCCGCCATGCGCGCGGCCGACCTGACGAAGCAGATGCTCGCGTTCAGCCGCCGCCAGGTGTTGCAGCCGAAGATCATCGACCTCAATACCGCGCTCAGCAAGGTCGAGCCGATGCTGCGCCGGGTGATCGGCGAAGACATCGTGCTGACGGTCACCGGCAAGGCGGCCTCGCCCCACGTGCGTGTCGACCCGGGCCAGGTGGAGCAGGTGGTGATGAACCTGGTGGTGAATGCCCGCGACGCCATGCCCCAGGGCGGCCGGATCACCGTCGAGGCCGCCGATGCCGTGCTCGATTCCGCCGCGCTGGCCGATGCCCCCGACGTCAAGCCCGGCAATTTCGTGATGCTGTCGGTCGCCGACACCGGCGTCGGCATGCCGCCGGAAGTGCGCGCCCGCATTTTCGAGCCGTATTTCACCACCAAGGACGTCGGCAAGGGCACTGGCCTCGGCCTGTCAACCGCCTACGGCATTGTCCGGCAAAGCGATGGCCACATCGCGGTGTCGAGCGAGCTCGGCCGGGGCACGACGTTTCGCATCTACCTGCCCCGATCGGAAGCGCCGCCGGTGGTGGCGGTCGACCCTTCAGTGGAGAAGATGCCCGACGGCACCGAGCACATCCTCCTTGTCGAAGACGATACGTCCGTGCGCCGGCTGTCGAAGGAACTGCTGCTGCGGCTGGGCTATTCCGTGACCGAGGCGGCCTCGGGTCGGGCCGGGCTGGCGCTCGGCACTGACGACACGCGCCACTTCGACCTGGCGTTATGTGACGTAATTCTTGGCGACATGAGCGGCCCGGCGGTGGCCGAAGCCCTGCGCGCGCTGCGCCCGTCGATTCGCGTGCTGTATATGTCCGGCTACATGGACGAGGCGATCGTGAAGACCGGCGTGCTGGACGAAGGCAAGCCCTTCCTCCAGAAGCCGTTCACGCCCATGCAGCTGGCGAAGAAGATTCGCGAAGTGCTCGACGAGCCGGAGGCGGGAAACCTGTGATCGGCGAAACCATCTCGCACTACCGGGTGTTGTCGCGCCTGGGC
Source organism: Acidobacteriota bacterium (assembly GCA_030697165.1). Taxonomy (NCBI): domain Bacteria; kingdom Pseudomonadati; phylum Acidobacteriota; species Acidobacteriota bacterium. Next base: position 141,869 of record JAUYQQ010000008.1, on the reverse strand, counting down.
GCCGGCGGCATGGGTGTCGTCTACGAGGCTGAAGACACGCGACTCGGCCGCAAGGTGGCCATCAAGTTCCTGCCGGACGAAGCCAACGCCAACGCCGGGGCCGTGCAGCGCTTCCTGCGCGAAGCGCGCGTCGTGTCGAGCCTGAACCATCCGCACATCTGCACGCTCTACGACATCGGCGAACATTTGGGCCGGCAGTTCATGGTCATGGAGCTGCTCGACGGCCAGTCGCTGAAGGACCGCGTGGCCAAGGGCGCCATGCCGCTCGAGGAAGTACTCGAACTGGGCGCGCAGATGGCCGATGCGCTCGACGCCGCACACACCCAGGGCGTTGTCCACCGCGACATCAAGCCCGCCAACCTGTTCCTTACCCGCCGCGGCACGCTGAAGGTGCTCGACTTCGGCGTCGCCAAGCTCAGTAAGACGGTGCGTGGCCAGGACCACCTGGACTCGACCATCGGCGCCACCGATCAGTTGACGACGATGGGGACAACGATTGGGACGGTGTCGTACATGTCGCCGGAGCAGGCGCGCGGGCAGGAGATTGATGCCCGCAGCGACGTCTTCTCCGCCGGCATCGTCCTCTACGAGATGGCGACCGGACAGCTGCCGTTTCCCGGCACGACGGTTGCGACCATTTTCGAAGGGCTGCTCACGAAGAAGCCATTGCCGGCGTCGCAGCTGCGGGCGGGGCTGACGCCGGAGTTCGATCACATCATCGACAAGGCGCTCGAGAAGGATCGCGAGACGCGTTACCAGGGCGCCGCGGAACTGCGCGCCGACCTGAAGCGCCTGAAGCGGGCGGCCGAGAGTGGCACCACCGCCGTCGCGGCCGCGCCGGTCGATGCCGCGTCCGGCACATCTGATGTGGCGTCCGGCTTCTTGACCGCCGGAGCCTCGGCGAAGGTGGTTAGCCGGACCATACCGGCGTCCGGCACGGCTAATGTGGCGTCCGGCACCACTGATGTGGCGTCCGGCTTTAGCCGGACCATGCCGTCGGCTCCTGCGGCACCTCCCGCTCGAGGCTGGCGGAAGGGCCTCTTGATCGGCGCGCCGCTCGTGACGGTGGCCCTGGTCGGCGGCTTCCTGCTCTACCGCTCGATCACGACCCCGGCGCTGACCGAGAAGGACACCGTGGTGCTGTCGTCGGTCGTGAACCGCACCGGCGACACCATGTTCGACGACACGCTTGGCGAGGCGCTCGCGCTGCAGTTACGCCAATCGCCGTTTCTCACGGTGGTGTCCGAACAACAGGTGCAGGCGACGTTGCGGCTCATGAGCCGCAATCCAAGCGAGCCGATTACCGCCGAAGTGGGCCGCGAAGTGTGCCAGCGTGCCGGCGGCAAGGCGCTGCTTGGCGGCACCATTGCCATGCTTGGGTCGGCCTACGTGATCACGCTCAATGCACAGGACTGCCTGACCGGCAGCGTGCTGGCCGAGGAACAGGTCCAGGTCGACGCGAAGGAGACCGTGCTTGCCGCCCTGGGCGGGGCGGTCTCGACGTTTCGCGAGAAGCTCGGCGAGTCGCTTGGTTCGATTCAGCGCTACGACGCGAAGATCGAAGAGGCGACGACCCCGTCACTCGAGGCGCTCAAGGCATACAGCCAGGGACTGCGGACCCGGCGCACGACCGGGGACTTCGATTCGGTGCCGTTCTTCCGACGCGCGGTGGAGCTCGACCCGCAGTTCGCGCTGGCGTACGCGCGCTTGGGCACGGTGTATTCCAACCTTGGCCAGGGCGACGAAGCCCGCAAGATGACGGCGAAGGCGCACGAGTTTCGGGCCAAGGTGAGCGAGGTCGAACGGCTCTACATTGAAGCGCGGTATTACAGCGTGGTGGAGCCCGACGCACAGAAGGCGCTTGATGCTTACCGGGTGTGGCTCGCCGCCTATCCCAACGACTACACCGCGCTGGCTAATTCGGCGCTGCTGCTGCGGCAGCGTGGCGAGTTGACCGAGGCGCTGCGCAACCAGGAGGCCGCCACCCGCGTCGCGCCCGACCAGCCGATCGCCTGGCAGAACCTGGGAGACACCTATTTGAGCCAGGGCCGCTTCGCCGACGCGCGACCGGCGCTCGAGACGGCGCTGGCTATCCAGAACAACGCCGGCGCGCGCGGCAGCCTGTTCACCCTGGCGATTCTCACGGGCGACCAGGCGCTGGCCGATGCGCAAGTGGCGGCGGTGGCCGGCAAGCGCGAGGAGATTGACTTCCTCCAGGTCCGGTTTCGCGCAGCGGCGTATGCCGGGCAGCTGCGTCAGGCTTCGGCCTTCGCGGCCGAGTGGCAGTCGCGAATGGAGGCCGCCAGCCGCCGCGACCAGGTCGGCCAGGCCTTGGTCAGCCTGGCGATCAACGAGGCCATGGTCGGTCTGACCGACAAAGCCCAGGCGCGCGTCGAGTCGGCTTTGGAGGATGAGCTACTACCAGCCAGCGCGCTCGACGAACGCCTCGTGTTGGCCGCGGTCACCAGGGACGGGCGCAGCGCGCGCGAGCTGATGCCGGAGGCGCTGGCTGAACTGCGTCGCCAGTCGGCTGGCAGCTCGACCGCCGCGACTGCGGAGCGTGCGTATCGCGGCGTCCTGGCGCTCGCCGAGAACAAGCCGGGCGAAGCCATCGCCTTGCTTGAGCCAACCGCGTTTACGCCGGAGCACGCCGATGTGATCGGCCTGTGGACGATCGCCCAGGTTCAGCTCAAGGACTGGCCGGCGGCCATCAAGGGCCTGACCCTGCTGACCGAGGACACCTTTCAGCGCGGCCTCGGTACGGCGAAGGCATATGCCATGGTGGAACTGGCGCGCACGCACGCGGCGCTCGGTAACCGCGACGAGGCCCGCAAGAGCTACCAGGCCTTCTTCGAGTTCTGGAAAGACGCCGATCCCGATGTGCCGCTGCTGCTGCAGGCGCGAGACGAGTTCTCGAAATTGGGATCGTAAGGTCCGCCTAAAGGCGGACACCACATCGATGTGGCGTCCGGCGACACCGATGTGGCGTCCGGCTTTAGCCGGACCGTTACCGAATGGTCTTCGGGGCCTTCTGTCCCTCAGGAATCAGCGTCACGTACTTCTGCCCCGCCATGGTCTTCTTGAGATCCTCGCGCGCCCGCTGAATCAATTCAGGTGAGCGGTACAGGTCGATGGCCGAACCGGCAATGGTCTTGGCCGCCACCATCATTCCCTTCTCGCCGATGCTGGTGCCGGTGCACGCCACGATCTGCCAGCTGTGGCCAGGCGCGCCGTAGGAATAGGTGGCGGCGGTGAACTGGCCCACCGGGAAGAACCACGTGAGGTCGCCCACATCGGTCGAGTGCACGCCCTGGGTCGGCGGGCCGCTCGAGAGCGGCTCGACGCGGTCCGACAACGCGACTTCGGGCAGCGGCTTCAGATCCTTCTGGGTGGCGCGGGCGAACGCCCGTTCACGGTCGTCGAACTTCGGTGGTCCCACCAGTTCCAGGTTCTTCTGGATCACCTCCGCCAGTGTGCGGTTGGGCAGCACTTCATGCAGGTCGGCCTCCACCCGCGTTTCGATCAGCGTCGTCCGGCTCATGGCCGCCGCGGCGCGGGCAATTTCGGTGAGCCACACGAATGACTCCTCGACATCCGCGTGCTTGTTGGCGCGCAGGTAGTACCAGACCTCCGCCGACGGCGGCACCACGTTCGGCTGGCCGCCGCCGTTGGTGATGACGTAGTGGATGCGCGTGTCCTCCTTGACGTGCTCGCGCATATAGTTCACGCCGACGCTCATCAACTCGACCGCATCGAGCGCGCTCTTGCCCTGGTGCGGCGACACTGAGGCATGCGACGGCAGGCCCTCGAACCTGAATTTCACCGAGACCATGGCTTTCGAGTAGTCCCACGTCGCCATGGTGCGGTCGAGGGCGTGCCACGAGAGCATGGCGTCCACACCCTTGAACATGCCCTCGCGCAGCATGTAGGTCTTGCCGATGCCGGTCTCCTCCGCGGGCGTGCCGAACAGCTTGACGGTGCCCTTGATGGCGCCCGACGCGAGCGCCTGCTTGATGGCGATGGCGCCGCCGCTGCTGGCGGTGCCGAACACGCTGTGGCCGCAGCCATGCCCGGCCGACGCGCCGGCGCGATTGGTGCGCTCGGGCGAGGCGTCCTGCGACAGCCCGGGCAACGCGTCGAATTCCGCGAGAATGCCGATCACCGGCCGGCCGGTCCCGTAGCTGGCCACAAACGCCGTGGGCATGCCGGCGACGCCGGCCTCGATGGCAAAACCATTCGCGCGCAGCAAGGACTGCAGCTCTTCAGATGACTTGGTCTCTTCCAGACCGGTTTCGGCCCACGTCCAGATGTTGCGGTTGACGCGGTTGAGAACCGGGGCGTTGGCGTCGACCCAGCCGAACGCGGCCGACTTGGGATCGGATTGGGCGGCGGGCTGGATGCCAATCATGAGCAACGCGAACGCCGCGAACAGCTTCTTCATGGCTGAGATTCTAGTCCACGGAATTTGCCACAGAGGACACAGAGACACAGAGGACACGGCACCGTCAGACCGGTCGCCGGCCGTAGGCCGGCCCCCAACGACTCTGCCACTGTCCACCGGCCTGTCTTCTCTGTGCCCTCTGTGAACTCTGTGGCCAAGGTTCGTGGCATGCTAAGCGGAATGGCGAAACGGTTTCTCGCAGTCATCGTCCTCCTCCTGATCAGCTCGACCGCGTGGGCGCAGGCGCCGGTTGAATACACGCTGTCGTTCCCAACCCCCGAGCATCGCTGGATGCAGGTGGAAGTGAAGTTTCCTGCAGTGCCGGCCGGCGTGCTGCAGGTGCGGATGGCGCGCACCTCGCCCGGTCGCTACGCGCTCCACGAGTTTGCGAAGAACGTGTTCGACGTAGCGGTGGTGAACGGCAAGGGCCAGCCGCTGGCGGCGGCGCGGCCCGATCCGCACCAGTGGGACATCGCCGGCCACGACGGCACGGTGGTGGTGACCTACAAGGTGTTCGGCGACCGCACCGACGGCACCTACCTGGGCATCGACTCGATGCACGCCCACATCAACATTCCCGCAGCGCTGATGTTCGCGCGCGGCTGGTTCGAGCGTCCCGCACGTGTCACATTCGTGCAGCCCCCCGGTAAGACCTGGAAAGTCGCGACGCAGCTGTTTCCGACGCCCGACCCGCTGGTCTTCACCGCGCCCAATATCCACTACCTGATGGACAGCCCCACCGACTTCAGCGCCTTCACCTTGCGTGAGTTCACGGTCGACGATGGGCAGAAGCGCGCGGGACCGCCGCCGACCTTTCGCATTGCCCTGACTCACGATGGCAGCGAGGCCGAGGCCGACGCCTTCGCCCGCGACGTCGAGTTGATCGTCCGCGAGACCATTCCGATCTTCGGCGAGTTGCCGCAGTTCGAGACCAATACCTATACGTTCCTGAGCACCTACCTGCCGTGGGCCAGCGGCGATGGCATGGAGCATCGCAACAGCACGTCGCTGACGAGCTCGGGCGCGTTGCGCAACCCCGGGCAGCGGCAAGGCATTCTCGGCACGGTCTCGCACGAGTTCTTCCACGCCTGGAACATGGAGCGCCTGCGCTCGGCCGGCGTCGAGCCGTTCGATTTCGAGCAGGCCGACATGAGCGACGACCTGTGGCTGGGCGAGGGCTTCACCAGTTACTTCGACAGCCTGATCCTGCATCGCGCCGGCCTGTTGCCGCTCGAGGGGCTGCTCGGCGAACTTGCCGGATCGATCAATGCCGTGACGCTTGGACCCGGCCGCCGGTTCCGCGGCCCAATCGAGATGAGCCGGATGGCGCCGTTCGTGGACGCTGCGGCATCGATCGATCGCACGGCCTTTCCGAACCTCTTCATCTCGTATTACACCTACGGGTCGGTGATCGGGCTGGGCCTCGACCTGTCGCTGCGCGACCGTTCGAATGCGCAAGTGACGGCCGATCACTACATGAAGGGGCTCTGGGCGCAGTTTGGCCGTCCTGGGCAGAAGGAGCCCGGGAAGGTGAGCACGCCCTACACCATCGACGGCCTGAAGGAATCGCTCGCCAAGGTTGCCGGCGACCGTGGGTTCGCCAACGACTTCTTCAGCAAGTACGTCGAAGGCCGCGAGGTGGTGGATTTCCCGCGCCTGTTCGCGCGCGCCGGGCTGGTGATGCGGAAACGGGCGGCCGGCAAGGCGTTCGCCGGCCAGGTGCAGTTGCAGGCCGGCGGCAGCGCCCTGCGCGTCGGCGGGCTGGTCCCCATGGAATCGCCGCTCTACCAGGCCGGGGTCGCGCAGGATGATCAGATCGTCAACCTGGGCGGCGTTGACCTGACCTCGATGGCCGCCTTCGAGCAGGCCCTGGCGCAGCAGAAACCAGGCGTCGCGGCGCCGCTGCGCTACGTGCGCCGCAGCGGAGAAGTCGTCAACGGCAGCATCACCCTCGAGGAAGACCCACGCATCGAGATCGTGACCCTCGAGTCAACGGGCGGCACGCTGACCGACGATCAGCGGAGGTTCAGGGCGTCATGGCTCAACTCGCAAAGACGGTAGTTGCGTTCGTTCTGTTGGCCGGCGTCACGGTCTCAGCACAGGCGATTCGCAACGTACCGCGCATCACGATTGACGAGCTCAAGGTCTTGATGGAGCAGAAGGCGGTCGTCGTGCTCGATGTCCGCGACCCCGGCGCGTTTGCCAAGGGCCGCATTCCCGGCGCCGTCAACATCGACTACACCCAGATTCTTGCCAGGGGCGCGCAGTTCGCCGGCGAGACGCGGACGATCGTCGCCTACTGCGCCTGCACCAACGAGATGACCGCCGCCCGCGCGTCGGTCGATCTGGCCGCGAAAGGCATTCCCGGCGCCAAGGCGCTCAAGGGCGGCTGGGATGAGTGGGTGGCCCGCAATGAGCCCATCGAGAAATAACTGAAACTGACACTGAAACTACCAACTTAAACTTTCAACCTTCAACTCTTTAACTTTCAACTCTCACCGCGCGAGCCGCGCCTGCTCATCTTTCATCCACGCCTCCCACCCCTCGGCGGTGACGACGTGAAGTTCGCCGCGCATGCGGTAGTGGCCAAGCCCGCATAGTTGCGAGCAGGCAATCTCCCAATCCCCCGTCATGGTCGGCGTGAACCATGTCCTGGTGGTCATGCCCGGCACGGCGTCCTGCTTCACGCGCATCTCGTTCAGCGTAAAGCTGTGGATCACGTCGCGGCTGGTCAACTGGATCACGGCCGTGCGATCCACCGGCAGCGTGAGGATGTTGAGCAGGCCGATGTCGTCGCCGGCGGCCGCGTCCGTGCGATCGATGCCGAGCGGGTTCGAGGCACTGATCAGTGCGTTGTCGGTCCTGCCGAACACGCCGTCGGGTCCCGGGTAGTGGATGTTCCAGGCGAACTGCTCGCTGGTGATGCGCACCTCGATCGGCGTCACGCCCGCAGGCGGTGGCGACATGCGCGATGACCACGCTGGCAGGGCCTGGGTCGTCAGGATCAACACCTCGCCGAGGATCACGGCGCCGATGGCGATGAATGGCCACCGCCCGCGGACGCCGGTGGCGCGCGGCTCCGGGTTGGCGCCGCTGCGGAACCTGATCAGGATGATCACGAACAGTGCCAGCCAGGCCGTGAAGATCACGAGCATGTGCCAGTGAATGCCGAGCAGCACGGCATCGAGCATCCCCGCGTGAGCCGAGGCGGCGGCCGGCAGCCAGCGCTCGATCACGGGTTCCTCTCGCGCAGCACCCACAGCCGCCACGCGAACCTGGCGAGTGCGAGGACCACCACCGCGGTGACGAGCACCAGCGTGCCGACGCCGGCGCGGACGCCGGCCGCGATGGCCGCGCTTTCAGACGGTCCGCACAGCGGGCAGCTCACGATCGGTTACCCCACATAGAAACCGCCGACCATGATCAGCCACAGCAGGGACAGGAAAATCCAGTAGCGATGCGTGGCTTCGAGGCGTGCCTGCCAGCGCGCGGGGTCGTCGGCCTTGATGCGAACGCCCGGTCCCGCCATCCACCCGGTGAACACCGCGCCGGCGAAGACAAAAGCGCCGTGTACCGCGGTGAGCGTGAACCAAAGGGCCAGTTGCAGGCTGGCTGATGGGATCAGCCCTTTGCGCATCATCAGCAGGGCATTCAGCAGCGTCACCCAGACGAATGCCAGTGCCAGCGCGTGAGCGGCGATTAGTCGGATGCGTGGCGATCCGAATGCCGCCGCGGCGCCCAGCAGCAGCGCGGTTGCTACCCACGGATACGGCGCGAGCGGGTCCGGCCACTCGAGCGATCCGGCGCGGAGCATGACATACGCCGAAAACAGCGACCCGAAGAACATGGTGCACGAGGCGAGGAAGAGCCAGTTCCCCAACGCCGATGACGACGTGCCGGTGTCGGGCCGAATCACAGCCGCAGATTTTCCGGTCGTCACAGCCGCAGATTCTCCGGTCGTCACAGCCGCAGATTTTCCGGTCGTCACAGCCGCGGAGTGTCCGGTCGTCACAGCCGCAGAGTTCTCGGTCGTCACAGCCGCAGATTGAGCAGGGGATTCAGATACCCACTCTCTGGTGCTGGCATCCCACGGGTTATCGACGCATCGAGCCGTCTTGCGGCTGCTGATCCACAGGTTCCAAAGGAAGGGCAGTTGGAAGACACCCAGTAGCACTGCGGCGTAGGTCATGTGCGTTTGCCACATCAGCGTTGGCTGCGCATGCGCGTAGCTGGCGCCGGCGTCGTAGAGGCGTCGGTTTACGCCCATCAGGCCGACCACGAACATCGGCATGAAGATCAGGTTCATGCAGACGAACGATCCCCAGAAGTGAACCTGTCCCAGCCGCTCGTTGAGCATGCGGCCGGTGATCCGCGGGAACCAGTGGTAGATGCCGGCAAAGAGCGCAAACACCGTGCCCGGCCCGACCAGGTAGTGGAAGTGGGCGACGACGTAGTAGGTGTCGTGCAGCGTGACATCGCTGGCGGCGAGGCCGAGCGGCAGGCCGGTAAGACCGCCGATGCCGAACATCGGCAGGAACGCGAGCGCGAACAGCATGGGCGTGGTGAAGCGGATCGAGCCGCCCCACAACGACATCACCAGCGACGAGATCAGGATCACCGACGGGATCGAGATGATCATCGTCGTCACCTGGAAGAACAGGCTGAGCGTCGTGCCCATGCCGCTCAGGAACATGTGATGGGCCCACACCACCATCGACATGCCGCCCATGAACAGCACCGCGGCGACCATGAGGCCGTAGCCCCACAGCGGCCGTCGCGCGTTGACGGTGATCACCTCGGCGACGATGCCCATAGCGGGCAGGATCAGGACGTAGACCTCGGGATGGGCGAGGAACCAGAACAGGTGTTGCCAGAGCAGCGGATTGCCGCCGCCCACCACCCCCTCGAGCGGCACGCCGCCAATCACCAGCCCCGACGGCATGAAGAAGCTGGTGCCGGCGACGCGGTCCATCAGCTGGAACACGGCTGCTGCCTGCAGCGCGGGGAAGGCGAGCAGCAGCAACAATGCGGTCACCAGTTGCGACCACACGAAGAACGGCAGCCTCATCCAGGTCATGCCGGGCGCGCGGCCCTGGACGATCGTCACCAGCATGTTGATGGCGCCGAGCGTGGACGACAGGCCGAGCAGGATGATGCCGACGAGCCAGAAGTTCTGGCCGGCCGTGGCGATGACCGCCAGCGGCGCGTACGACGTCCAGCCCGAGTTGGCCGCGCCGCCCTCGACGAAGAAGCTCGCGAGCATGACCAGGCCGCCCACGAGATACAGCCAGTAGCTGAGCGCGCTTAGTCGCGGGAATGCGACCGCGTTCGCGCCAATCTGCAGCGGGACGAAATAGGTGCCGAACGCCGATGCGGCCAGCGGCACCACGGCGAGAAACACCATCACCGACCCGTGCATGGCGACGAGCTGGTTGTAGAACTCGGGCAGCATGATGCCACCGGGCGCATTGGCCTCGCCCAGCATGGGCGAGAGCCACGCCGGCAGCGGCTGGCTCGGCCAGGCCAGTTGCCAGCGCATGAGGATCATCAGGAGGAACCCGACCAGGAGGAAGAAAAGGGCGGTCAGGCCATACTGCAGCCCCACCGTCTTGTGGTCGGTCCAGCGCACGGAGGGATTGTACCGGCTTAGGGGCCTAAGGGCTTAAGGGCTTGTACAATATCGGGACCATGAAGCGCACGATCCTTGCCATTGTCTCGGTGATCCTGCTGGTCCTCACCACCTCCGGATCGCTCAGCGCGCAGGCGCTGGAGCCGATTCGCTACACGCTGCGCTTTCCTGCGCCGCACACGCACTACTTCGAGGTGGAAGCGGCGATCCCGACCGCGGGCCGGCCCGAGGTCGAGGTCTACATGGCGACCTGGACGCCGGGGTCATACCTGCTGCGCGAGTACCAACGCCACGTCGAGGCGGTGACCGCAGTGGCCGGCAGCAACCCGCTGGCGGTGGAGAAGTCGAGCAAGAACCGCTGGAAGATCCAGACCGCGGGCGCGCGATCCGTCACGCTGCGCTACCGCGTGTACGGCCGGGAGATGACGGTGCGCAACAACTGGGTGGAGGCCGGGTTCGCCATGTTGAACGGCGCACCGACCTTCATCACGCTGGTCGAACGCGCGGCGCGACCGCACGAGGTGCGAGTCGAGCTGGCCCCCACCTGGAAGAGTGTGCAGACGGCACTGCTGCCGGTCGGCGGCGCGCCCAACACGTTTCGCGCCGAAGACTTCGACACGCTGGTCGATAGCCCGATCATCATCGGCAGCCCGGTGACCCGCGAGTTCACCGTGGATGGCAAGAAGCACGTGCTGGTGCTCGAAGGCGATCCGTCGCTGTTTGACGCGGATCGCGCCGCCGCCGACGTCAAGAAGATCGTCGAGGCGGGGCGCGACGTGATGGGACCGCTGCCCTATCCGCACTACTACATGCTGAACATGGTGGTCGAAGCCGGCGGCGGCCTCGAGCACAAGAACAGCTTCCTGACCATGTCGGGCCGCTACACCACGCGCAACCATCGCGCCTACATGGGGTGGCTGGGCCTGGTGGCGCACGAGCACTTCCACGCCTGGAACATCAAGCGCCTGCGCCCGGTGGAGCTGGGGCCGTTCGATTACGAGAACGAGAACTACGTCAAGACGCTGTGGGTCGCCGAGGGCTTCACCGACTACTACGCGGAGGTGTTGCCGCGCCGCGCCGGGTTGGCGACCCGAGACGAGTTTCTTGATGGCCTGTCGGATGCGATCGAGGCGGTGCAGACCACGCCGGGCCGCCTGGTGACGCCGGTGGACATGTCGTCGTACGACACCTGGATCAAGCAGTATCGTCCCGACGAGAACACCGCCAACACCAGCGTGAACTACTACCCGAAGGGCGCGGTGATCGCGTTCCTGCTGGATGCGAAGATCCGCAAGTCGAGCAACGCCGCGCGCACGCTCGACACCGGCATGCAGTGGGCCATGCAGCGCTACTCCGGCGACAAGGGCTTCACCCCCGGCCAGTTCTACCAGGTGATGAGCGAGGCTGCGGGGACCGACTTGAGGGGCTGGTTCGCCTCGGCAGCCGAGTCGACCGACGAACTGGACTACCGCGAAGCGCTCGACTACTTCGGCCTGCGCTTCCGCCCGGTTGACACGCGTAGTGCCCGCGCGTTCATCGGCGGCGGCACCCGCAACGACGCCGGCCGGCTGGTCGTGACTTCAGTTCGCCGCGGCACGCCCGCGATCGACGCGGGCTTGAACGTGGATGACGAAATCCTGGCGATCGATGACGTGCGCGTTCGCGCCGACGGGCTGGCCGCCCGCCTCGAGCTCTACAAGCCGGGCGACAAGATCTCGGTGCTCGTGGCCCGACGCGACAAGTTGACCCGGCTCGAGGTCACGCTGGGCGCCGATCCGGGCCGCCCGTGGCGTCTCGAAGTTTCGCCCACGGCCACCGCCGAGCAGCGGGCGCGGCTGATGGCGTGGACCGGGCAGTAACCGTTACTTTTCGCTGAATCGGGAGCGTTTCCTGGGTTCGAAGGCCACCCAGGAGACGCCAGCCCGACCCGCCCCCAACCTTTCCATCTCCAATTCCGTCTATTCCACGTGGTTATGCAATTCATGCGTGGCGGCCTGTGCGCCGCTCTTGTCCTTCTCGTCCCCACGTTCGCAACGGCCGCCAACGAGCGGCGCGTCACGCTGGCGATCGAAGCCGTCGCTGTCCCCGCGAATGGCCCCATCCTCGTGGACGGCAAGCTGAACGAAGAGATCTGGCAGCAGGCGCCCGTGATCAACGAGTTCGTGCAGCGCGAACCGGCCGAGGGCGAGGCGCCGACCATGCGCACCGAAGCCCGCGTGGCGTACGACGCGGATGCGGTATACGTGGCGGTCCGTGCCTTCGACACCGACGCGAGCCGGCTCGTCGGCATCCTGACCCGCCGCGATCAGCGCTCACCGTCGGACTGGATCCGCATTGTCATCGACTCGTACTTCGACAAGCGCTCGGCCTACGAGTTTGGCGTCAACCCGGTCGGCGTGAAGTCCGACCGCTACTACTTCAACGACGGCCAGAGCGACGAGAGCTGGGACGCGGTCTGGGATGTCGAGATCACCAGGGATGGCGACGGCTGGAGCGCCGAGTTCCGGATTCCGTTCTCGCAGCTGCGCTTCAATGTGCTCTCGGGCGGCCCGGTCGGGTTCGCGGTGATTCGCGAGGTCGGCCGGCTCGCCGAGACGTCCAGCTGGCCGCTGCTGTCGCGTAACGCCAACGGCTTCGTGTCGCAGTTCGGCGAGATGCGCGGCTTGAAGACGGTCGGCACGCCGAACAAGTTCGAGCTGCTGCCCTACAGCGTTGGCAAGCTTGAGACCCAGGCCGTATCCGGGAACGACCCACTCAACCGGTCGGTCGATCCTGGCGCCACGGTGGGCCTCGACATGAAGTACGCGGTCACGCCGGGCCTGACCTTGACCGCCACGGCGAACCCAGACTTTGGCCAGGTCGAAGCCGACCCGGCCGTGGTGAACCTCGATGCCTTTGAAACGTTCTTCCCCGAGCGGCGGCCCTTCTTCGTCGAAGGGTCCGGCACGTTCCGTTTCAACATGGACTGCAACGACGGCAGCTGCACCGGGCTCTTCTACTCGCGGCGCATCGGCCGTGCGCCGCAGGGGTCGGCGAATGCCGGGGAAGGTGAATTCTCGAAGGCGCCGGGCGCGGCCACGATCATTGGTGCCGGCAAGCTGACGGGCCGTCTCGCCGGGTTCTCGCTCGGCGCGCTGACGGCGGTGACTGCCCGTGAAGATGCCGAGATAGCGGGCGCTGACTCGGTGGGCTACCGCAGCCAGACCGTGGAACCGCTCAGCAGCTTCACGGTGTTGCGTGCGCGCAAGGAGTACGCGAACCAGTCGTCGCTCGGGCTGATGACCACCGCGACGATCCGCCAGAACGATGCTCATACCTCGTTCCTGTCCGACAACGCGCTGGCGACCGGCCTCGACTACGACTTCCGGTTGTCACGGATGTACAGCATCAGTGGCTACCTGGCCGGCACCCGCATCGAAGGCAGTCCGGAATCGATCACGCGACTGCAGCAGAACACTGTTCACGGCTATCAGCGTCCCGATGCCGATTATGTCGAGGTCGATGCCGCGGCGACGACCCTGCGGGGCCATGCCGGCGCCATTGGGTTCGGCAAGATTTCGGGCGAGCGTACGCGGTTCAACTCGAACTTCGGCTACAAGAGCCCTGGTTTCGACAGCAACGACCTGGGCTTCCTGCGGCGCGCCGACGAGAAGACGGTAAGCAACTGGTTCCAGTGGCGCAACTTCACACCCGGCAAGTACGTGCGGACGCGCAATTTCAACCTGAACCAGTACGCGGCCTGGAACTTTGGTGGCGATCGGTTGTATTCGGGCATCAACCTCAACTCGCACTGGACGTTCACTAACTTCTTCAGCATCGGCGGCGGCTACAACATCGACGCGGCGCCGTTCCGCGACCGCGTGACCCGTGGCGGACCGGGCGTGCTCGGCAATCCCGGCAACAGCGTCTGGTATTACGCCAACACCGACAACCGCAAGGACTTGTCGTTCTATTACAACGGCGACTTCGGCGGCGACCGCCTTGGTTCGTCCCGCTACGGCTTCAGTCCTGGATTCAACTGGCGCGCCTCTTCGTCGATGTCGCTCAGCATGGGCGTGCGCTACAGCGTGAACCACGATCAGTCGCAGTGGGTCAGAAACTCGACCCTGGAGAGCGGCGCGACCCGTTACCTGTTCGCCCGGATCGACCAGAAGACCGTATCGATCAACACGCGTTTCAACTACACGATGACGCCGACCCTGTCGCTGCAGGTGTATGCGGAGCCGTTCGTGTCGGCCGGCGATTACTCCAATTTCAAGGAACTGGTTGACGGCCGCGCGCCCGAGTACGGCGACCGCTACCGCCCGGTCGAACACACCGGCAATCCGGACTTCAACATCCGCTCGTTCCGCACGACCAACGTGCTGCGGTGGGAGTACAAGCCCGGCTCGGCGCTGTTCGTGGTGTGGCAGGCGGGCAAGCAGGGCTACGAGAACGTCGGTGACTTCCGCTTCGGCCGCGACTTCAGCGGCGTGTTCTCGGCGCCGTCGCACAACACGTTTCTCGTAAAGTTTTCTTACTGGTTGAATATGTAAGAAAACTTCTTGCCGGGAGGGCACTCCTTGTCGGGAAGGCACTCCTCGACGGGAGGGCACCTCTTGTCGGGACCGCAGGAGCACCTCCCGACCAGCCGTCCCCTCCCGACGAGTGGCGCGCTCGCGTCAGGATCAGCAGAGCTATAATCTCGCCACCTCATCCTGATGGCGCTTCCACCAAGCTCCCGGATCGGCGCCTACGAGATCCTCGGCCTGCTCGGCGAGGGTGGTATGGGCCAGGTGTATCGGGCGACCGACACCAACCTCAAGCGCCAGGTCGCGCTCAAGGTGCTGCCAGACTCGGTGGCCGGCGACGCGGAACGGCTGGCGCGTTTCCAGCGCGAAGCTGAGGTCCTCGCGGCCCTGAATCATCCGCACATCGCGGCGATTTATGGTTTGGAGCGGTCCGGCTCCACGACTGCGCTCGTGATGGAACTGGTCGAGGGTGAAGACCTTTCCGAGCGAATCGCGCGCGGCGCCATTGCTCTTGATGACGCGCTGCCGCTCGCGAGGCAGATCGCCGAGGCGCTCGAAGCCGCCCACGGGCAGGGGATCATCCACCGCGATCTCAAGCCTGCAAACATCAAGGTGCGCACCGACGGCACCGTGAAGGTGCTCGACTTCGGCTTGGCCAAGGCAATGGACCCGCCGGGCTCGTCGACCGCGAATGCGATGAACTCCCCGACCTTGTCGATCCACGCGACGCAGGCGGGGATGATCCTCGGCACCGCCGCCTACATGTCACCCGAGCAGGCCCGCGGCGCCATCGTCGACAAGCGCGCCGACATCTGGGCGTTCGGCGTCGTGCTCTACGAAATGCTGACCGGGCAGCGACTGTTTGATGGTGAGACGGTATCCGACACGCTGGCGAGTGTGCTGAAGACCGACGTTGACTGGTCGCGGCTGCCGAACGAAACGCCGGCGTCGGTTCGTCGTCTGCTGCGCCATTGCCTCGCGCGCGATCGCAAGCAGCGGCTGCAGGACATCGGTGATGCGCGCCTCGAGCTCAGCGAGGGTGGCGCTCATGATGTCGTTGCCCTGTCCCCGTCGGCCCCGGTGCGCACACCGTGGCTACGCCTGGTGGCAACCTTTGTTGCCGGCGCGGCAGTGACGTTCGCGGGCGGCGCCGCGTGGATGACCAGTAGCGCGCCGACCGCAGCCCAGGACAGTGATCGGGCATACACGTTCCTGATCACGCCGGCCGACGGCGTGGCCCTGGAAGACCCGCCGAACTTCGCCGTGTCGCCAAACGGCCGCAGTATCCTGCTCAGGGGTTTCGACCAGGGCATCGCGTACTGGTACGTCAAAGACCTGGCGACCGGCACACTACGCCGCCTCAGCAGCACCCAAGGCGCGACGGGCTGGGCCGCCTGGTCGCCCGACAGCGATTGGATTGTGTTTGCCCGCCAGTCCACTCTCCACAAGCTCGCCATTGACGACACCCGGCTGGAAGCCATGTCGAATCGGGGCGCCGCTTTCGGCGGAGTTAGTTGGTCGCCTTCCGGGGAACTTCTGCGCGTGACAGACGGCCGCCTGATCGCCATTCGCGCACCGGGTGCGCCGGCGCACACTGTGATTGAAGCCAGCGAGACGTTGCGTTTGCTGCAGTGGCCCTGGGCGCTGCCCGATGGGAAGCAGTTACTGATCGGCGAGGCCAGTGATCCGACGGGCGACATCTTCATAGCCAAACTTGATGGTTCCGAACCACCCCGCGCCCTGGAGAAGGGAAGTCAACCCGCCTTCGCGGCGCCGAACTGGCTCCTCGCCGTGCGGGGGCAGCAGTTACTTGCCTGGCAGTTCGACCCGGTTGGTGCCGTCGTCGAGGGACCGCCGAAGGTGATCAGTAGCGGGATACGGACGCGCGGCGGTCTTGGCGGTCGCCTGTTCTCGGCATCCCAGACCGGCGTGCTGGCCGTGCGCAACGATGCGGCCAGCGAGGTCACGCAGCTCACGTGGTTCGACCGGCGCGGAACAGAGGGTGCCCAACTCAAGCTCACCCGCCATTGCCGGAATCCAGAGCTCTCGCGCGACTACCGGCGAGTGGCGATGGAGTGTTACGAGGGCGCCACCCGCGACATCTGGCTGTACGACCTCGCTCGCGACGCGGTGTCCCGATTCACGACGGACCCTGCCGACGATTCAGACCCGGTGTGGTCGCCCGACGGCAGGACCCTCGTCTTCTCCTCGAACCGGAAAGGTGCCGCGGATGTGTTTCGCAAGAGCCTTGGCGGTGCGACCAGCGAGGAGCTGATGATGGAAACGCCAGGCAGCACGCCGGTGATGGCCTGGTCGCCTGACGGCAAGAGCATTGTCGTGCTCGAGGGTGGCACACAAGACCTGATCGGCTACGAAGCTGGGGCAAGCCTGACGCCCACGCCGATTGTGGCGGATGCATTCACATCGCTCGAACTGCAGTTCTCGCCGGATGGGCGTTTCATTTCATACAGTTCCGATGAATCCGGCCGGGCCGAGATCTACGTGCAGCCGTGGCCGCAGACTGGCGAGAAGTGGCAGGTGTCCACCGATGGGGCGACCGATGGCCGCTGGCGCGCCGACGGCAGAGAGCTGTTTTTCCTCAGCCCCACGCGCGAGCTGATGGCGGTCTCCATCGATGCCGCAAAGGGGTTCCGGGCCGGCACGCCAATTCGTTTGTTTCAGACAGCGGTGGCGGGACCGCTCGGGAGCGGCCATCGTTTTCCCTACGCGGTGTCCGCCGATGGCCAGCGGTTCCTAATCTACGTCAACGACCGCAACGCGCCGCCGCCGTCGATTTCCGTCATCGTCAACTGGCCGGCGCTGCTCAAGAAGTAGCCGGGATCGAGCGGCGGCTCCCGACGGGATGTGCCCTCCCGACAGGAAGTTCCCTCCCGACCAGTGATGCCCTCCCGTCCGGAACCGTCCGAGACTATGATCGGTCTGTGTCCATCCGCCAGAACATCGCCGACTTCTTCCACGGCGCCGCCTATGGCTCGTACGAGCGGGAGCTGCGGATGCAGGCCGCGGAACTGAACGACATGTTCCTGCTGCTCTGCTACATGGAAGTGGTCGGCCTCCCGAATCCGGCCACGCTGTACCTGCTGGACGTCTATCCGTACCTGCTCGAGCAGTTCCACCTGTGGCACAAGCGCATGGGCATGGACCGTTCGCCGCTCGGCAACCTGCCCTGTTGCTAGCGATGCGCCACCTCCTCGAGAAGAAGGTCCTGTTCTTCGGCGGCAAGGGCGGCGTCGGCAAGACGACCTGCGCGTCGGCGACGGCGCTGGCGGCGAGTCATGCCGGCAAGCGCGTGCTGCTGGTGTCCACCGATCCGGCGCATTCGACCTCCGACATCTTCGAACGCAAGATCGGTCCCGAGCCGGTGGAGCTGCTGCCGAACCTGTGGGGCCTGGAGATTGACGGCGCGATCGAATCGCAACGCTATGTCGCCCACGTCAAGGAAAACATCCAGGGGCTGTTCGGCCATCACATCCTGAAGGAAGCGAACAAGCAGATCGACCTGGCCGCGAGCATGCCCGGTGCCGAGGAGATGGCGCTGTTCGATCGCATCGGCGGATTGATCCGCGGCGAAGACACCCGGTTCGACCTGATCGTGTTTGATACCGCGCCGACCGGACACACGCTGCGGCTGATTCGCATGCCCGAGTTGATGGAGGCGTGGATCCGCGCGCTGTCGCGCTCGCGGCAGGCCATGCTCGGCATCGAGCAGGACGACAAGACCGACCCGGTGATGATCTCGCTGACCGGGCGCCTCGAAGGCCTGCGCGAGTTCCGGGCGCGGCTGCTGAGCCCCCGCATCAGCGCCTTCATGCTGGTGCTCGTTGCCGAGCGCCTGCCGATCGAAGAGACCGCCCGTGCGATCGAACAGTTGACCGAAGCCGGCGTCACCATTGGCGGCCTGGTCGTGAACCGCATTCTGCCGGCCACGAGCCCGGATCCGTTCCTGCAGTCGCGTCACGCGCAGGAAGTGATCTACCTCGACGAGATCGACCGCCGTTTCGCAAAACTGTCGCGCGTGAAGGTGCCGCAGTTACCTTCCGACGTCCACGGCATCAAAACACTGGAAACCTTGTCACAGATCCTCGTCCCCAACGGAGCACTCTCCCGATGATCATCCCTCGCCCGGCCGAAAATGAGTTCGCGCCCTTCTATGCCAGTTATGTCGCCAAGGTCGGCGATCGCGGCCCGCTGGCGTTCCTGAACGCCCAGGTGACCGAGTTCGAGCGGATCCGCGGCCTGGCCGACGCCAAGGGCGACCACCGCTATGCCGAAGGCAAGTGGAGCGTGAAGGAACTACTGGGTCACCTGGCCGACGCCGAGCGCGTGTTTGCCTATCGGCTGCTGCGCATTGCCCGCGCCGACCAGACGCCCCTGGCCGGCTTCGATGAAAACGCCTGGGCCGAGGTGGCGCCCCACGGCCGGCGCACGCTGGTCGAGGTCGTGGACGACCTGATTGCCGTCCGCCGTGCCACGATCACGCTGGTCGAATCGCTCGACGCCACCGCGCTTGGCAATGTCGGCGTGGCCAACAACAACCCGGTCTCCGCCCGCGCCATCTGCTGGATCATCGCCGGCCACGCCCAGCATCACCTGGGCATCCTGCAAGACCGCTACTCCGTCGGGATTTGATTCAAACAGGAGATCAAGAGTTCAGGAGGAACCCAATTCTTTCTCTTTGTCTCCTGATCTCCTGTTTATTCTCTTTGGGCGCCGGGCGTCGCTGGGGTAAGCCGGGTGACGCCCTTGGTTACTGACTCAACCTTCGTGCGCGAGTAGGCGACGGGGAAGTACGAGCCCTGCGCCCACAGTTCAAACAGATCTCGGTAGTGCGGGCTGTCGGGATCGCCCGACTGTCCCGGGGTATTGATGCCCACGGAGTTGTCCCAGTCGTCCGTGTCGGCGATGATCTTGAGCGACCCGCCAGCGGTCTGGTTGTCGCCGGCGCCCGTCGCGCTCACCGTCATGCTGTCGCCGCCCCTGGGCAGCGGACCAACTTCAAGCCTGGCGCGCGTGGCGGCGTTGACCGCTGCCGACAACGGGTGCGTGAGCCGCGCGTGGTGATACCGCTCCTGTCCGTACTGCCAGCCCTGCATGTCGGGACCGAACCGCTTCGTGAGTTCCGCGACGGCTTCATCCATGCTGCGTGCGACCAGCGCGTCCCGGCCGGCGATGGGGTTGGGGCCAAAGCGGCCATCGGGCGCGTGCAGCCAGTCAATCATCCGCTTGGTCGCGACCGGCGTGATGCCCGCCTTGCGGAGTGCCTCCGGCACGACCACGTCGCGCGTGTTGGCGAGGATTCGCCGCTGCCACATCGCGTAGACGCCGGCGGCGGTTGAATCCTGGTCGAGGACGAAGTCCCAGTTCGCCAGCAGGTCGCGCGCCTTCGCGCTCGCAGGATTCGACAGCGCCACGCGCATCAACAGCGGTGTCAGCGCACGAGCCACGACCGACAGATCGTCGTTTTGCAACCGCGCCATCTCCGGAATGGTGAAGAGCCGGCCTGACCCAAGCACTTCGGTGATGCGCGAGGCGCGGAACGCATCGGCCCAGTTGGTGACGTGCAGCAGATCCTTGTAGGGATAGGTCTCGGGCAGCAGGTAGTTATTGGCCGTGGCAATGAAGCCGCGCGACGGATTGGTCTCGGACGGCAGCGCCTTGATCGGCAGGTAGCCATCCCATTCGTACCGGCCATCACCCGGAACCGGCAGCACGCCGCTCCAGTTGCGGCGGATTGGCTGGATGCCCGACGCCTGCCAGCCGATCGTGCCGCTGCGATCCGCCCACACCATGTTCTCCGAGGGCATCTGGTTGTGGCTGCACGCCTCGAGGAACTCCTCCCAGTTGCGGGCCTGGTTCATGCGGAGGCTGGCCAGGTAGGGCGCGCTGCCCGGTTCCATCCAGCCCGCGCGCAGGGCGTAGGCCTTGCGGTTGGCGCGGTCTTCGAACACCACGGGACCGTGGCGCGTGTACTTCAACTGCACGGCTTCGGGCTTCGCGCCCTTCACGGGAATGGTGTCGGCGATCACCCGCATGGGCTCCCAGCCGCCCTTGTATCGATACTCGTTGGCATTGGCGGGGTTGGTGTCGTACACGTAGAGGTCCTCCGTGTCCTGGCCGAAGATCGTGAGGCCCCACGCGCCATGTTCGTTGTGGCCAATCGACACGCCGGGCAGTACGGGCTCGCCACCGCCGATTACGTTCCAGCCCGGGGCCACCAGGTGCACCCAGTAGCGCAGCGACGGCGCCGCGACCACCCGGTGCGGATCGTTGGCCATGATCGGCCTGGTGCTGACGGTCTTCGATCCCGACACGACCCAGTTGTTGGACCCGATGTCGCGCGGATCGGCCTCGAGCGAAAGCGGGCCGGCCGGGTCAGCGGCAATCGGGTTCGGCAGGCCACCCGCGACCTGCGCTGATCCTCGAAACTCCGGCAAAACATCTTCGGGCTGGAACTGAATGGCGGTGCGAAACGCGGTGTAGAGCTCCAGCACGTTGTCGGGAAACGTTTTCGGGTCGATGGCGGCGTCGAGTTCGAAACGGGGATTGCCGCCCTGGAAGTACATGAGCGCGCGGGTCTCGTCGATGCCAATTGCCTTGATCGCGCGCATCGATCGCGCTTCTTCGCCGGCATTCGCCGCCAGCGCCTGGTGGCGCGAGATCACCGCCGCGGGGGTCCAGCGGCCCGGCGTGATGCCGAGCATCCGGAACTCCATCGGCAGGAGCGCCGCGTTCTGTTCGGTCTCGGCGATGTAGGCATTGACGCCCCGCACATACGACTCGACGATCGTCTTGCCGCGTGGGTGATACCGGTTCAGCTCATCGTCCAGGTCGCCACGAAACATGTGGAGGCGGGCGCCCTGGTCGCGCCGCGCCTCGCGTGGCCCCAGGATTTCGGCGACGGTGCCGGTTGCCTGGCGGCGCCACATCTCGAACTGGAACAGCCGGTCCTTAGCCGCCGCGTAACCTTGAGCGAAGAAGAGATCGGCTTCGTTCTGGGCATAGATGTGATTGATGCCCCAGTGATCGCGCAGGATCTCCACCGGTTGGCTGAGTCCCATGACCTGGATGCTGGTGACCGGCCGCTGGGCCGAGGTGGGGGTGCTCCCGGCCGAGGTCAGGGCCAGTATCAGGAATAGCGCGCCGGCGAGGGGGCGTCGTGGCTTCATGACCCGCAATATACTGCTAGTAATGAGATTTGCCCCCGAGTACGTCGCCAACGTACTCAACGAGAACTTCGAGGACGCCAAGGAGCTGCTGCTCACGCCCTTGATGTCGATCAACTACGCCCACCTGGTGATGCTCACCGAGCAGGGCATCATTACAAACGAAGACGCCCGCTCGCTGCGCACCGCGCTCGACGGGATTTCGGTCGACCGCGTGCGCCAGGTGCTGTACGACGGCACCTACGAAGACCTGTTCTTCTACATCGAACGGCTGATCAAGCAGTCGTGCGACGAGGATGTCGCCGGCCGCCTGCACACCGCCCGCAGCCGCAACGACATCGACATGACGATGTACCGGATTCGGCAGCGCGAGTTCATCGCGGCGGTGGCGTCGGCGACGCTGGACCTGCGCGACGCGCTGCTGGCGCTGGCCGAACGCCACACGCACACCGTCTACGGCGCGCACACGCACACCCAGCCGGCCCAGCCCTCGACCATTGCGCATTACCTGCTGGCCGTGATCGAGCAGCTCGAGCGCGACACCACGCGGCTGGCGGCGGCGTTCGAGTCCACCAACCGCAATCCGCTCGGTGCCTGCGCCATTACCGGCACCGGCTTCCCGATCGATCGCACCCGCACCAGCGAACTGCTGGGCTTCAGCGGGCCGACCGGCAACACCTACGGCAGCATTGCCACGGTCGATTACCTGCTCGAAAGCGTGTCGGCCACGAGCACGCTCATCGTCGGCCTCGGCCGCGTCGTCCAGGACCTGCTGCTGTGGTGCACGATGGAGTTCGGCTACCTGCGCCTGAGCGACGGGTTCGTGCAGGGCAGCAGCATCATGCCGCAGAAGCGCAACCCCGTGGCGCTCGAGCACGCGCGGGCCATTGGCAGCAAGGCGGTGGGCCAGGCGCAGGCGATCGTGACCACCGTCCACAACACCCCATTTGGCGACATCGTTGACACCGAAGACGACCTGCAGCCGCTGGTGGCGTCGATGTTCGGCGATGCGATCCGCATGGTCACGCTGGTCGCGGCGGCCATGCGGCTGGCCGACTTCAACGTGGAACAGCTGGCGTCGCGCGCCGCGCATGGCGGCACGACCATGACCGAGCTGGCCGACACGCTGGTCCGGGATCACGACCTGCCATTCAGCTCGGCGCACGCCATTGCCGCGTTGCTGCTCAAGGCGTTCACCGAGGATCCGGGGGTCTCGCTGTCGGCGGCGCTGGGCAGCGCGTCGAGCGCCATTCTGGGGCGGCGGCTCGAATACACTGAGGCTGACCTGCAGAAGGTGTTGAGCCCGGCGCATTTCGTGAACGTGCGCAAGACCTACGGCGGTCCGGCGCCCGAAGAGGCCGGCCGGGCCATTGGCGCGTCGCGGCGGCTGCTCGACACCGATCGCGAGAGCTGGGTCCTTCGGCGCGAGGCGCTCGACCGCGCCGACGCCAATCTCAAGGCACGGGTACAGCAGCTGTGACAGCGATGGGCAAGACTTACATCAAGGTGACAGTGGTCTGGGTCGTCACCTTGACGGTCCTCTACCTTTTCCAGGCGTACTTCACCCGCTGATGTCGGCCCTCGACTGGACCATCATCGCCGTCTATCTCTCGTGGATCGTCTGGGACGGCATTCGCCTCAGCAAGAACACCAACGAGATCGAGGGCTACTTCCTCGCCAGCCGCAGCCTGCCGTGGTGGGCGGTAGGGTTGTCGGTGATGGCGACGCAGCTGTCGGCCATCACGATGATCGGCACCACCGGCCAGGGGTATGCCGTGGGCATGGGGCTGCTGCAGCAGTACTACGCCCTGCCGATCGCGATGATCATCATCGCCGTGACGTTCGTGCCGTTCTTTCACCACGCACGGATTTTCACCGCCTACGAGTTTCTGGAGCGGCGCTTCGACGCCAAGACCCGTTCGTTCACCGCCCTGCTGTTCCTGTTCTCGCGCGGCATGGCGACCGGTGTCGTGATCTCGGCCCCGGCGGTGGTCCTGTCAGTGATGCTGGGCCTCGACGTCACGACCACCTGTCTGCTGCTGGCGCTGCCGACCGCGGTCTACACCATGCTGGGCGGCGTGCAGGCCGTGGCCTGGACCGACGTCAAACAGATGTACCTGATCGTGTTTGGCCTGACCGCGGCCTGCATCGCCCTGATGATGGGGTTGCCCGACAACGTCAGCGTCGGCGAGGCACTGCACATTGCCGGCACCACCGGCCGCCTGCAGGTGTTTGATTTCTCGACCGACCCGAGCGCACGCTACACCTTCTGGACCGGCACGATCGGCGCCATGTTCTTGTTCCTCTCGTACTTCGGCACCGACCAGAGCCAGGTGCAGCGCTACCTCACCGCCAAGTCGATCGATGACGCGCGCACGTCGCTGTTCATGAGCGCCTACTGGAAGATCCCGCTGCAGGCGCTGGTCATGATCATCGGCGTGTTCATGTTCCTGTTCTACATCTTCACACCGCCGCCCATGCTGTTCAACCGCGCCCACGATCAGCGCGTGCGGGAGAGCGCCCGGGCCGGCGAGTACGTGGCCATCGAACAGAGGTTCGGCGAGGCCGTGGCCGCGCGCAAGGCGGCGGCCGAACAACTGGCGGTCGCCCAGCGGTCCGGCGATGCTGCTGCGAAGACGGCGCAGGCGGCGGCGTTCAACGCCGAAGAGCAGCGGGTGTTGGGCGTGCGGGCCGAGGCGGTCGCGCTGGTGAAAGCGGTGTCAGGCGATTCGTCGTACAACGACATCAACTATGTCTTCCCGACATTCGTCGTCAACCACCTGCCGATTGGCCTGATCGGCCTGCTGATGGCGGCGATCTTCGCCGCCGCGATGTCAACCGTCGCGGGCGAGTTGTCGGCGCTCTCGACGTCCACCGTGATCGACTTCTATCGCCGCTGGGTGAGAGACGATGGCGATCAGAAGCATTTGTTGTGGGTGTCGAAGCTGGCCACGTTGTTCTGGGCGGTGTTTGCGTCGGTCGTCGCCATCTGGGCGTCGGAACTCGGATCGCTGATCGAGGTGGTCAACCGCTTCGGATCCTTCTTCTATGGATCGATCCTGGGCGTGTTCCTGCTGGCGATTGGGTGGAAGCGCGCCAACTCGACCGGCGCCTTCGTGGGCCTGCTCACGGGCATGGGCGTGGTGGGATGGGTCACTGTTAACACCACGATCGCGTTCCTGTGGCACAACCTGATCGGCGCGGTGGTGGTGTTCGTGACCGGGATGATCGTGAGCGAGCTGACCGGCCCGCGCCGGCCGCAGTCGGCCGTGCGAGAGCCCGCCGGCAAGGCCTGATGGCCAGCCGCCCAATTCTCATCGCCCTGGTGGCCGTGGTCGCGCTGATGGTCGCGTCCTGGGCGCTCGGCGAATGGATCCGTCAGCGCAAAGACAAGTAGCCAGATGCCAGTATCCAGATGCCAGGAAGACATGAGCTCTTCTGGCTTCTGGCTACTGGCTACTGGCTACTGAATACTGTCCAAACCCTCTTTCCCAATCACCACATTCCACGCCAGCAGTTCGTACTGCGCCACGCCTGCCTGGTAGTACGGGTCGGCGTCGCGGATGGCGTCGAGCGCCTGCTGCGGGTTGTCGTCCGGCACGCGGACCAGGAACATGCCGCCGAAGCGGGGTTCATGCGGGCCGCCCGCGAGCATGACGCCGTCTTCCCTCAGCTTCCGCTGGAACGCGCGGTGGGCTTCCTGGTGGACGAGCACTTCTTCAATCGGGCGGCGGTAGCGGACGATCACCATTCCATACATATGCGAAACAGGATACTTCAGTCCCACGAACGGACACTTTCAGTGGCCGCCAGAATCGACGTAATCCTGTAACACACATAGATACAGCGATTTACCGGATCGACACTCGTTGGTACGGTCCTCGCTTTATGGTGGGATCAGGTCCGCCTAAAGGCGGACACCACATTGGACCATGCCGTTTACGAACGCCGCCACCGACCGCCGCCGCGAGCTGCCAAAGAGCCGCTTCTGGGGGCGTGTGTTCAGCACCGTCAGCGTCGGCGCCGTCGTGTTGGCGCCGGTCGCGGCGCTCGCGTTGTGGTTGCTCGTCAGCGACCCGGTCACGGCGGCCGCGGTGATGGAACGCGGTGATCTGCTGCCCGTGCTCGAGTCCCTGCTCAAGATGATCGGCCGGGCCATCACCGTGGTGATGAACGTACTTTAACCACAGAGGACACAGAGGACACAAAGTTAAGTCTTTTGAATGCGATCAGGCTTCGAACCGGCCGCATTTTGAAGAATTGGCTCTGCGTCCTCTGTGTCCTCTGTGGCTATGATACGGCTATGCCCTCGCTCACATTTCTTGGGGCCGCCCGAACGGTGACCGGTTCCAAGCACCTCCTCGAGATCGACGGACGGCGAATCCTTTTCGACTGCGGCCTGTTCCAGGGCCTCAAGGAATTGCGGCTGCGCAACTGGTCGCCCTTGTCGGTTCCGCCCGGCTCGATTGACGCCGTGGTCCTCACCCACGCTCACATCGACCACTCCGGCTGGTTGCCGCGGCTGGTCGCGCAAGGCTTCAAGGGTCCGATCCACTGCACCGAAGGCACCGCCGATATCTGCAAGCTGGTATTGCCGGACGCTGCGCACATCCAGGAAGAGGACGCGAAGTTCGCCAACAAGCGCGGCTACTCCAAGCATCACCCGGCCATGCCGCTGTACACCAAGGACGATGCCGCCGAAGCGCTGTCGCGGCTGACGACCAAGCCCTTCCGGCAGAAGTTTTCGGTCGCCCCTGGCATCGCCGCCGAGTTCATCAACGCCGGCCACCTGCTGGGTTCAGCCTATGTGCATGTGACTCGCAGCAGGCAACCCCAAGAAGGGGCTGCCTCCACCAGCACGGGCGGCATCCTGTTTGGGGGCGACCTGGGCCGCTACGGACGGCCGGTACTGCCCGATCCCTCACCGGGGGTCGAAGCCGATGTCCTGCTGGTCGAGTCCACCTACGGCAATCGCCTCCACCCAGTGGACGACGATGGCGAGGAACTCGCGAAGATTGTGGCTGATACGTTTGCGCGGCGCGGCAAGCTGATCATCCCGGCCTTCGCGATCGGCCGGGTCGAGGAGTTGCTCTACTGGCTGTTCCGGCTCGAAGACCAGAAGCGCGTGCCGGTGATGCCGATCTACGTGGACAGCCCCATGGCCATCAAGGGCATTGATTACTACCAGAGGCACGCGAAAGATCTGGATCCCGGCATCGAGTTTGTCGGCCGCCACCTCCAGCGGTTCACCGCCACCGCCTCGGCGCAGGACTCGAAAGACCTGGTCCAGAACGACGACCCCGCCATCATCATTGCCTCGAGCGGCATGGCCACTGGTGGCCGCGTGGTTCATCATCTCTTTGCCGGGTTGGGCGACCCGCGCAACACCGTGCTGTTCGTCGGCTTCCAGGCCGCCGGCACGCGCGGACGCGTGATGATCGAAGGCGCGCGTTACGTGAAGATGTACGGGCAGGAGGTACCTGTCAAGGCGCGCATCGCCAAGATCAACGGCATGTCGTCGCATGCCGACGCGGCGGAGATCATCAAGTGGCTGCGCACGTTCCCGCGCGCGCCGAAGGTCACCTACCTGGTGCACGGCGAGCCGCCGGCGCAAGAGGCGTTGAAGACCCGGATCGAGAACGAGCTCTCGTGGAACGTCGAGATTCCGTCTCACGGCCAGACCGTCGCCCTCCCGCTCTGATCATGACTACTGAACGTCCGTATCTTCTCGAGCAGATTGACGAAGCGGCTGTCGTCCAGTTGTATGCGGATGGCTTTGACGAGCTGACGCTCAAGGAGAAGACGCTCGTCTGGCACCTCTACCAGGCGGCCATTGCCGGGCGCGACATCTATTACGATCAGCGTCACCGTCACAACCTGGGCATGCGTGCGCTGCTCGAAGGCGTGCTGACGCACGCCGACGGGGTGCCGGCCGACACGCTCGCCGAGCTGACCCGCTACACCAAGCTGTTCTGGCTCAACACCGGTCCATACAACAACCTGACCGCGCGCAAGTTCCTGTTGAATCTCGATCGCGCCCGCGTCAAGGAGGCGATGGAGATCGCCACCCGCAACGGCGCCGACTTCGGGCTGGCCGAAGGCGAGACCATCGGCGATCGCGTCGAGAAGTACGCGCGCATGTTCTTCGATCCCGACTACGAGCCCATGGTCACCAACAAGACCCCGGGCGAGGGCCAGGACATCCTGGTCGCGAGCGCCAACAACCTTTACGACGGCGTGACCATGGCCGACCTCGAAGGCTTTACCGAACAGCACCAGCTGAACTCGCGCGTGGCCATGCGCGACGGCGCGCTCGTCGAAGAGGTCTACAAGGTCGGCGGCCTCTACGACGCCGAGATTCGCCGCATTGTCGGCCACCTGCGCGACGCGCTGCCGTTTGCGCCGCTGGCACTGGGCAAGGCACTCGCCGCGCTGATCCGGTTCTACGAAACCGGTGCCGACGCCGAGCGCGAAGCGTTCGACATTGCCTGGGTGCAGAACCGCGACACCGCGGTTGACACCATGAACGGCTTCATCGAGGTCTACATGGACGCCCGCGGCATGAAGGGCGCGTGGGAGGGCCTCGTCTACTACGCCAACCACGAGCGCACCGAGAAGATCCGCGCGCTGGCGACCCACGCCCAGCGGTTCGAGGACCACTTGCCCGTCAATCCCCGGTACCGCAAGCCGAAGGTGCAGGGCGTCTCAGCCATGGCGATTGAAGTCGTGATCGAAATTGGCGACTCCGGGCCGATCACGCCCATTGGCGTCAACCTGCCGAACGACCAGCGCATCCGCGAAGAGCACGGCAGCAAGTCGGTGTCGCTGTCGAACGTCCTCGAGGCATACGAGAAGTCCATGCCCGACAGCTACCGCCACGAGTTTGCGTGGGACGATGCGGAGGTGGAGCGGGCGAAGCGGTGGGGTGCGTTTGCGAGCGAGTTGACGACCGAGATCCACGAGGTGCTCGGCCACGGCTCCGGCCGCATGGCCGATCACATCCAGCAGACGCCGCAGGACCTGCTGAAAGAGCAGTATTCGGCGCTCGAGGAGTCGCGCGCCGACCTGGTCGCGCTGTACTTCGTCGCCGACCCATACCTCGCGAAAATCGGGCTGGTGCCGGCCGACGAGCAGCAGGCGGTGGTGCAGACCGAGTACGAGGCGTATGCGCGCAACGCGCTCGTGCAGTTGCGCCGGGTCCGCGTCGGCGCGCAGCTCGAAGAGGACCACATGCGCAACCGCCAGGCGATTGTTCACTGGCTGCTCGCCAACACCAAGGCCATCGACGTGCGCCGGCGGGACGGTAAGACCTTTTTCGTCCTGAACGATTCCGACGCGTTCCGGTCGGGCGTGGCGCGGCTGCTGGCCGAAGTGCAGCGCATCAAGTCCGAAGGCGACTACGCCGCCGCTCGTGACCTGTTCGAAACCTACGGCGTGCATTTCGACCCGGATCTGAGGGACGAAGTGGTGGCCCGCGTGGATCACCTGAAATTGCCGTCGTACACTGGCTTCGTGATGCCGAAGCTCGCGCCCGTGACCGACGGCTCGGGCGCAATTATCGACGTGAAGATCTCGTATCCTTGCGATCTCACGGCGCAAATGCTCGAATATTCGAGGCTCTGATAACAGAAGGTCAAGAGGTCAGGAGTAAAGTTTCTCCTGAGCTCCTGGTCTCCTGTGGATAACCTGATGCAGAAATTCTTGATCCTCTTGATCTGTATCGCCACCCCGGCGAGCGCGCAGTCTCTGCAAGAGCGGATGCTGCAGGCCGAGGATGCGCGGCCCACCACCGAGGCGGGGCTCGCGCCGCTGATGGAGGGCCTGAAGGGCAACACCAGGCGCACGGCGATCCGCGCGATTGGACGCCTCGAGCGCCCGGTGATGATTCCGCTCGTCGCCCCCGCGCTGGCCGACGGCGTGGGCATTCGCGCCGAAGCCGCCAATGCCCTGGCGCAGATGGCGCGGACGCCCGCGGCCGTCATCGAGGTGCAGAAGCTGCTGATCGACCGCGCGGCCGTGGATGCCAACCTGAACACGTGGGAGCCCTGGGGCGAGATCGCGGCGGCGCTCGGACGCCTGCCATACGACACCGCCGAGCAGGTGGCGGCGGCCGAGGACGTCCTGATTACCGGCCTGCCGTCGCCTGACTCGTTGAACGACGTGGATTCTGCGGCGCTCATCGGATCCGCCCGCGGCTTCGAGTCGCTGGCCCGCACCGTGCGCGCGAAGAAGCTGCCGCCGCTTGGCCCGCGAACCTGGGACTTGCTGCGCTGGGCGGCCACGGCGCAACGGCCGCCGGCGGACCCGCGCTCGGTGCTCACCCGGCGGCTGGCGATGGCGGCGCTCGTCACCGGCAACGAGGCCACCGCGTCCGTGATTGAACGCGGCCTGCTGGATGTTGATGCCGAAGTGCGGCGGTTCGCGGCCGCCGCCGCGGCCACCGACGCGGCGATCAGCGACCGCGACGTGCTGCTCAAGCGCGCCATGGCCGACAGGGATCCTCGCGTGCGGCTCGAGGCCCTGCGCGGGTGGGGCCGGCAGCTGCAGAAGACCTCGTGCGCACCGGTGCGCGCGGCGGTGAAGGACGCCGACCCCCACGTGCGCCTGCAGGCGATCGATCAGCTCGGCGCCGGTTGCCCGGCCGCTGACGGGCCGTCGGACCTGGTGTCGATCGCCGGCGCGCTGTCCACGCGGCCGCGCACCTGGCACGCGCCCGCCCACGCGCTGGTGTCGCTGGCGCGCACGCAACCGGCGGAGGCGGCCAAGGCCTTGCCGGCCTTCGCGGCGCACGCGACCTGGCAGGTGCGGATGTACGCCGCTCGCGCCGCCGCGTGGCTGGCCGATGCCGCGACGCTGACTGCGCTGATGGGTGATCCCTCGGATAACGTGCGCGAGGCCGCGCTCACCGCGCTCGTCGAGTTGAAGCGCCCCGAGGCCGTGTCGGCCGCCATCGACTCGCTGTCGCGCGCCGACTACCAGCTGGTGCTGACCGCGGTCCGTGCGCTCGAAGACAAGACCCACGCCGCGAAGGCCACCACCGCGCTGGTCACGGCGCTCGGCCGGATCACCAAGGAACACAAGGACACCTCGCGCGATCCGCGCATGGCGATCCTGAACCGCCTGCAGGCGTACGGCGATGCATCGCAGGCCGTGCACCTGGAGGGCTACCTCAGGGACTTCGATCCAGCCGTGGCGGCAAAGGCCGCCGAGATGTTGACCGCGTGGACCGGCAAGCCCCGCACGGCCACGCCGCAGCCGCTGACCGGCCCGACGGTGACCATGGCGGCCGTCACTGCGTTGCGGGGCAAGTCCCTGCGCTTCCACATGGCCGGCCGCGGCTCTTTCGACGTCGCCCTCGAGGTTGACGCCGCGCCGTTGTCGGCGGCCCGGGTGGCCCGCCGCGCCGGTGAGGGTTATTACGACGGCCTCACGTTTCATCGCATTGCGCCGAACTTCGTCATCCAGGGCGGCAGCCCGGGTGCCAACGAGTACGCCGGCGAGCCGTTCTACATGCGCGACGAGGTGGGTCTGCACCTGCGTGGCACGGTGGGCATTTCGACGCGCGGCCGCGACACCGGCGACGCGCAGATCTTCGTCAACACCATCGACTCGCCGCGGCTCGATCACACCTACACCGTGTTCGGCAGCGTGATCGCCGGCATGAATGTGGTTGACGGCATTCTCGAAGGCGATGTCATTCAGCGGGTGGAGCTGGTTGCGCGCTGAATGACTTGGTCACGCCTCCCCGCGAGCCTTGAACCCAACGCCCTCTCGCGCGCGATCGACGCCAAGCGCCGTCGCGGCGTGCCCGTGGCAGACCTGACCGAGTCGAACCCGACCAGGGTCGGCCTGCACTACCCGCCGGCGCTGCTGGCGGGGATGTCCCACCCTCAGGGACTCGTCTACGAGCCGCAACCGCTCGGCCTGTGGACGGCGCGGGCCGCCGTCGCCGCGGATTTTCGCCGCCGCGGCATTGTCATCTCGGCGGATCGCGTGGCGATCACCGCGAGCACCAGCGAGGCATACGCGCTGCTGTTCAAGTTGTTCTGCGATGCCGGCGACGCCGTGCTGGTGCCGCGCCCGAGTTACCCGCTGTTCGAGCACCTCGCGCGCCTCGAGTCGGTGACCGCGATTCCCTACGACCTCGAGTATCACGGCGCCTGGCGCATCGATCTCGGCTCGGTGCGCCGCGCCGCGAGTCCCCGGGTGAAAGCCTTGCTGATTGTCTCGCCCAACAACCCGACCGGGTCGTTCCTGCACCGCGACGACCTCGCCGCGCTGTCGGAACTGGCGGCCGCGCACGACTGGCCGATCATCGGCGACGAAGTGTTCGCCGACTACCCCCTTGACCCGGCACCGGGGGCGACCCATGTAATGGCGGCGGGCGACGTGCTCAGCCTCAGCCTGGGCGGCCTGTCGAAGTCAGCGGGCCTGCCGCAGGTGAAGCTGGGATGGATCGGCTTCGGCGGTCCGGCGGCAAAGGTGGATGCGGCCATGGCGGCGTTCGAGATGGTCGCCGACACCTACCTGTCGGTATCGACCCCCGTCCAGGTGGCGGCGGCCTCGCTGATCGAGCACGGCGCTGGCGTGCGCGCGCAGCTCCTGGCCCGCGTCCGGCAGAACCTGGCCACCCTGCGGACGTTGTCGGCGGCGTACCCGTCGATCGACCTGCTGCCGGTTGAGGGCGGATGGTCCGCGGTGCTGCAGGTGCCGGCCGTCCGCGCCGAGGACGCGCTGGCGCTCGAGTTGCTCGACCGCGACGACGTGCTCGTGCACCCGGGCTACTTCTTCGATTTTCCCCGCGAGGCCTACCTGGTGCTCAGCCTGCTGCCGGCGGCGACGGTGTTCGAGTCGGCCGTCACCAAGGTCTTGCGTCGCGCCGCGGGGGCGTCGTCATGACGCGGCGTCAAAGCGGCATCAGCGTGCCGCTGTTCGCGCTGGCCTCGACCGAGAGCTGGGGCCTCGGCGAGTTTCACGACCTCCCGATGTTCGCGAAGTGGGCCGGCGAAGCGGGGCAGTCGGTGCTGCAGATCCTGCCGATCAACGAGATGCCGCCGGTCGAGCGGTCGCCGTACTCGGCGATGTCGGCGATGGCTCTCGACCCGATCTACATCTCGCTGCCGCAGGTGGTGGATTTTGCCGGGTTGGGCGGAGAGCTGGCGCTCGACGCCGCCGACCGCGCGGCGGTGGAGTCGCTGCGCAGTTCGGCACGCATTCGCTATTCCGAGATCCGCACGCTCAAGCAACGCTGGCTCCGGCATTCGTACGACCGGTTCCTCCGCCTCGAAGTGTCGCGCGGCACGCCCCGGGCCTCGCGGTTTGCCACGTTCGTCGCAGACGAGGCGTGGTGGCTCGACGAGTACGCCGTGTTCCGGGCCCTGCACGCGTTGCACGAAGAGCTGCCGTGGCACCTCTGGCCCGAACCGCTGGCGCGCGCCGAGGCCACGGCCGTTGGCGCCGCCCGACAGGCCCTGCGTTCGGAGATCGACTACCGGATGTACCTGCAGTGGCTCGCCGCCGAGCAGTGGGCCGAGGCCAAGCGGCTGGCCTGGCCGCTGCGCATTTTCGGCGACCTGCCGTTCATGAATTCGGCCGACAGCCCCGATGTGTGGGCGCGGCAACGCGAGTTTCGCTTCGACGCCACGATTGGTGTCCCCCCCGACGCCTTTAGTGAGACCGGCCAGGACTGGGGCCTGCCGCCCTGGCGCTGGGACGTGATGGCCGAGTCCGAGTTTGCGTGGATGCGGGCGCGGGCGCGGCGTTATGCCGCGCTCTACGACGGCTTCCGCATCGATCACCTGGTCGGCCTCTATCGCATGTACATCCGGCCGCTCGACCAGGCGGAGCCCGCGTTCTTCGAGCCGGGCGACGAGCCGACGCAAACGCACCTGGGCGAAACGATGATTGGCGTGCTCGGCTCCGGGTCGCCCACGCCGATGCTGATTGCCGAGGACCTTGGCGTCATCCCGCCGTTCGTGCGCGCGTCGATGGCGCGGTTGGACCTGCCCGGCCTGAAGGTGCTGCGGTGGGAAAAGCACTGGGATCGCCCGGGACACCCGGCGATTGATCCGAAAGGGTTTCCCGACTGCTCGGTCGCCACCACGGGCACCCACGATATTGAGCCGTTGGCGGCCACCGAGGACGGCCAGACCGACGAGCAGCGGACGGCGATTGTGCGCTCGCTGCTGTCGGCGGGCTCGCGGCTGACGTTGATCCCGCTGCAGGACGTGTTCGGGTGGACCGATCGCATCAACACACCGGCGGTGGTGGACGAGATTAACTGGACCTGGCGGGTGCCGTTGCCGGTGGACAAGTGGCTCGATGGTCCGGTCACGGTCGAGCCCGCCGATCGGCTCCGCGCGTGGACGCGCGATGCCGATCGCTAACCGATGACCACGGAGGACGCGAAGCACACGAAGAAATAGTTTGCTTCGTGTCCCTCGTGAACTTCGTGGTTGCATTAGACGATGAGCGAATCTGAAAGCCCGACTCCGCCCGTTCCCGACGG
This sequence comes from Acidobacteriota bacterium, assembly GCA_030697165.1. Classification (NCBI taxonomy): domain Bacteria; kingdom Pseudomonadati; phylum Acidobacteriota; species Acidobacteriota bacterium. Next base: position 107,596 of record JAUYQQ010000008.1, on the reverse strand, counting down.
TCCGATTCCCGCGCCGAGCCTCGATGGCGCGGTCGCGTGGTTGAACGTCGCGTCGCCCATCACGATGGCGCAGTTGCGCGGCAAGGTCGTGGTGCTCGACTTCTGGACTTACGGCTGCGTCAACTGCATGCACATCCTGCGGGACCTCGAGACGCTCGAGCAGCGCTTTCCCGACGAGCTCGTGGTGGTGGGGGTCCACTCGCCGAAGTTCACCAACGAGAAGGACACTGAGAACCTGAAGCGCATCCTGGTGCGCTACGAGATCGAGCACCCGGTGGCGAACGATGCGGAGCACGCCATTTGGCGCCGCTACGGCGTGCAGGCGTGGCCGACGCGGGTGATCATCGACCCGGCCGGCAACGTGGTCGGCACCGCGATGGGCGAAGGCAACCTCGAAGGGTTCATCAGCGCCATTCGCACCGTGGTTCGGGTCTTCGACGAACAGGGACAGATCAACCGCGCGCCGCTCCCACTCGATCTGGAACGCGCCCGCCACGCTGACCGCCCGTTGCTGTATCCAGGCAAGGTGCTGGCGGATGAAGCATCGGGGCGCCTGTTCATTGCCGACTCGAATCACAACCGCATCGTGGTGGCCTCCATCAATGTAGCGTCCGGCTTCAGCCGGACCACTGCGCAATTGATCGAGACGATCGGCTCGGGCCTGCAGGGCGACAACGACGGCATCTTCACGCAAGCGCGGTTCTATCGGCCGCAAGGACTCGCGCTCGGTCCCGACCACGAGCTCTATGTTGCGGACACCGAGAACCACCAGGTTCGGGTCGTCGACTTCCAGGCGCGGGCCGTCCACACGCTGGCCGGCACCGGCAAGCAGGGCGCGTGGAGCGGCGAGGGCGGTGACGCCCTGCGGATCGACCTCAACTCGCCGTGGGACCTGGCGCTGAAGCCCGGCATCCTGATCGTCGCCATGGCCGGCCCGCACCAGATCTGGGTGGTCGATCTGCTGCACGGCCAGGCCTATCCCTATGCCGGCACCGGTGAAGAGGCGCGCAAGGACGGCCCGGTGAACACGGCCACCTTCGCGCAGCCATCGGGGCTCGCGCTCGACGGCAACACCCTGTACGTCGCCGATGCGGAAGCCAACGTAATCCGCGGACTGGACTTGCCGCCCGGCAACGCCGTGACGACGCTCGCCGGCGGCGATTTGTTCAAGTTCGGCGACGTTGATGGCCCCGGCGACTCGGCGCGATTACAACATCCGCTGGGGGTGGCCGTAGGCAACCCTGAAGGGTTGCCTCCACCAATGCGTGGCTGCGTGTTCATTGCCGACACCTACAACCACAAGATCAGGATGCTCGACCCGGCGACGCGGCAGGTGACCACGTTGGCCGGCACGGGCGCGGCGGGTCATGTCGATGGCGCGGCGAAGACCGCGCAGTTCTTCGAGCCGGGCGGGCTGTCGGTCGCGGGCAATACGCTGTACATCGCCGACACCAACAACCACGCCATCCGCACGATCGACCTCGCGACGAAGCAGGTGGGCACGCTGGCCATCGCCGGGCTGACGCCGCCGGCGATCTGGAGCTACCTTCGTCGCCCGGACTGACCCATTTCGATGCCCCTCGCATTACACTCTTTGCCGTGAAGGTCGGGAACCAGGCGAGACCGATGTGGCGTTCGGCGTTAGCCGCGTTCTTGTTGCTGCTGGCAGCGTGCCGCCCCGCGCCGCCGCCGGCCGGCGATCAGCCCATCGTCATCCTGATTTCCATCGACGGCTGGGGCTGGGACTACCTGGAGCGGTTCGCGCCGCCGACGCTGTCGAAGCTGGCGGCCGGCGGCGTGCGCGCCGAGGGCCTGATCCCGCAGTTTCCGTCGAAGACGTTCCCCAATCACTACACGATCGTCACCGGCCTGACGGTGGCTCACCACGGCATCGTGTCGAACAACATGCGCGACCCGGCCATTCCCGGCCGCTACGCGATGTCGAACCGCGAGGTGCTGGCCGATCCCCGCTGGTGGGGAGGCGACCCGATCTGGAATACCGCTGAGCGGCAGGGCAGGGTGGCAGCGCCGATGTTCTGGCCTGGATCCGAGGCGGCGATTGGCGGTCGCCACGCCACTTACTGGCGGCCGTTCGACGACGACCTGCCAAATAGCGCGCGGGTGGACCAGTTGCTCGAGTGGCTGAAGCTGCCCGAAGGCAAGCGGCCGTCATTTCTCACGCTGTATTTCAGCGACGTCGACAGCGCCGGGCACCGGTTTGGTCCCGATGCCGCGCAGACCCGCGAAGCAGCGCTCAGCGCCGACCGATCGGTTGGCGACCTGGTGGCCGGCGTCGCCGCCGCGGGTCTGGCCGGCCGCGTCCACTACGTGTTGGTGAGCGACCACGGCATGGCCGCGCTCAGCCGGGATCGGATGATCGTCGTGGACGACTACATCGATCCGGCCACCGCCGAGATCATCGACTGGGCGCCGGTGCTGGGGCTCTCGCCAAAGGACGGCGACGTCGAGAAGATGTACGCCGCGCTCAAGGGCAAGCATCCACACCTGCAGGTGTATCGCCGCGACGAGATCCCGGCCGTCTATGGTCTGGCCGGGCACCCGCGCGTCTCGCCCATCGTCGGCATTGCCGACGACGGCTGGTACATCACGTCGAGAACGGAAACGGCGCGCTGGGATCGGCACGAGCGCGATTCGCCAGGTGGCACGCATGGCTACGACGCGCGCGACAAGTCGATGCAGGGCCTGTTCATCGGCGCCGGACCGCGTTTTCGAAGCGGCGTGGTGGTCGCGCCGTTCGAGAGTATTCACCTCTACAACCTCATGTGCGCTTTGATAGGCATCGAACCCTCACCAAACGACGGCGACCCGGCCGTCATCAAGGACATGTTGCGATAATGGCGTCGACACCTCTACCGCAGAATCACCAGGCCGCCGATCGCATCACTCCTGCCGGCTGGCGCATCGTGCTGCTGGCCAGCCTGGGCGGCACGCTCGAGTTCTACGATTTCGTGATTTTTGGCGTGTTCGCCAGGGACATTGCCGCGACGATCTTTCCCAGCGCGTCGCCGATCGCGTCGTTGATGGCCTCGTTCGCGGCGTTTGCCGCCGGTTACCTCGCCCGCCCATTCGGCGGCATCATCCTGGCCCACTACGGCGACCGCTACGGGCGCCGCCAGGTGTTCCTGTGGTCGGTGTTCGTGATGTCGGCGGCGACCCTGGGCATGGGCCTGGTGCCGTCGTACGCCCAATGGGGTGTGGCCGCCAGTGCGTTGATGGTGGTGCTCAGGTTGCTGCAAGGTTTCTGCCTGGGCGGCGAATTGCCCGGGGCGCTGACCTACGTCGTGGAGACCGCGCCGCGCATTGCCCCGCTCGTCTGCGGCGTGGTGTTCTCGTGCGTCACCATGGGCGTGGCGGCGGCGACGGCGGTGAGCTTGTCGGTGCGGACGTGGCTCCCCGCCGAGCTCGTGCCTGTCTACGGCTGGCGCATCGCCTTCGTGATTGGCGGTCTCGGCGGTGTCCTCACCTACGTGCTGCGGCGTTCACTCGAAGAATCGCCGGAGTTCGAACGCATGCGCAGCCTGGCGTCGCGCCAGCCGTTTGGCGACCTGCTGCGCACCCACAAGACGCAGGTCCTGGTGGGGTGCGCGCTGCTGGCAGGCACGGCGTGCTTCAACGGCCTGTTCTTCTCGCACCTGCCGGCGTACCTCTCGGGCGTCCTGCAGTACGATCCGCGCCAGGCGGTTTTCTCGCAAACCGTGGGCGTGATCGCGTCAGCGGCCGGCATTCTGCTGGTCGGCTGGATCGGCGATCGCATCCCGCCGCGCTACCTGCTGCGCACCGGCGTGACGTTGCTGCTGGTGTTCTCGTATCCGTTCTACCTCGCGCTCGAGTCGCGGTCGGTGAACCTCACGCTGCTCCTCGTGCTCGCCGGGCTGGCCGCCGGCTTCACCAACGGCTCGTTCGCGGTGCTGCTGACCGACCTGTTCCCCACGCGCATCCGGTTTACCGGCGTGGCGCTGGTCTTCAACATCAGCTTCACCATCTTCAGCGGCACCGCGCCACTTGTGGCGACCACGCTGATTCGCGATACAGATCGGATGGCGTCGCCGGCGTTCCTGATGATGTTTGCCGCCGCGCTCGCGCTTGTCGGCAGCTGGTGGGTCGATCGCTACGGCGGCCACGTGTTGCAGGAGCGGACGTGACGATGCGCCGGACGGCCGCCGGGCCGGGGCCGGGTGCGGAATTATCCGGTTTTCCAGGCCGATTCGCTGCGGGATATTCCACGGTCTGGCCCGCTGACAGGGGCAGGACGAATGGCCGAGTTCTTGCTGTCTGCCGGGCGTGGCCGATTGCCGGGTCCAGGCTCTCAAGTACAATGCAGTGATGCTTGCCCGCGCCTTCACGTCGCCGCCGCGTCTCGAGCGATTCCGCTCGGTGACGCGGACGACGACCGTGCTGGCCGGCGCCGTGCTGGTCGCGTTCCATGGCTGGCTGTTTGCCTCGCAGGTGGTGACCGGTGCGCTGGTGGACCCGTGGCTGGTCTTCCGCTGGATGGTGGCGGCCGGCCTGGTCGCGGCGCTCGTGGCCATTCGCCGCGGCGGCCGATCGACCTGGAGCCGGCCCGGCATCGCGGTGTGGGTGTTGGCTGCCCTGCTGCACGGTCCCGCGGTTGCCGCCGACCTGGGTGCGGTCAACCCGATGGCGCTGCCCGAGACGGCCGCGACGTCGGTGTTGCAGCAGTTGCTTTCGGTGTCGGCCCTCGCCATCACCCTGTGGATGCTCGCCGGCCTGCTGGCCCGGCGCGATCGTCACGTCCGTCTCTATTCCGGGCCCGTTGCCGCGGCGTCGCTCGCCGGCATCTTCGGTGCGGCCTTCTCTCCGCAGTACTCCTCTCGCCCCCCTCCGCGACTGCGTTAAGCCGGTTCCTGCTTAACCCGTAGTTCGTTGTCTCTGAACTCGTGATCGAGTTCGCGGAGCTTTGCCATGCGTACGATTCGTCTGTTCATGCTGTTAGCGGCGCTGTTGGCCGCGTCCCCGGCTCTTGCCGCCACCATTCGCGGCACTGTTTCCGACTCCACCGGCGCCGCCGTGCCGGACGCGCGGGTCGTCCTGCGCCTCGTCTCCACCGGACAGGAGACCATCGCCGAGACCGACGGGGAAGGGCGGTATCGGTTCGATGCGCCGGCTCCTGGTACCTATTTGCTGGTCGTGACACGGAGCGGCTTTTCGGAGATCGCGCGCACTGTGATGGTCGGGACGCTCGAGGCCGACGTCGAGGTGCCGATGACGCTCGAGGTGGGCGTGCTGAGCGCCGAGGTCAGCGTGACGGCCAGCCTGTCGGAGCGGGAAGTGCGTCAGATTCCCCTGCACGTCGAGACCATTTCGGCGGCGGCCATCGAACAGGCGAACACCCTGTCGACGGGCGACGCGCTGACGACCGCCGTCAACATCACGCCGGTCGGCAGCGGCCCGTTTGGGGTCCGCCCGCGGCTGCGCGGCCTCGACTCGACGCGCCTGCTGGTGCTGGTGGACGGCGAACGCCTGAACACCGCCCGCCAGGCGACCGATCGCACGGGCGCCGAAGTCGGCCTGGTGTCGCCCGACTCGATCTCCCGGATGGAGATCGTCAACGGCGCCGGCACGCTGATGTATGGCTCCGACGCGCTGGCCGGCACGATCAACATCATCACCAACGAGCCGGTGTTCACGCCGACCAGGCAGCTGATCTACGGGTTCAACGGCTTCTACAGCTCGAATGAAAACGGCATGCGCGGGACCATGACGCTCGGCGGCACGACCCCGCGCTTCACCTTCCGCGTGCAGGCCGGCGCCGAGCAGTACGACAACTACCAGGCGGGCCGGTTCGACGTCGAAGACACGCGGCCGTTCTTCGCCGACGGCACACTGAACCGGGCCGACACCATCGACGACAACTTCGGCTTCAACTTCAACGCGTTTCCCGACCCGTTCAACGCGCCGTACGTGAGGACCGACAACGAGATCCTGAACTCGCAGGCCGACGGCAAATTCATCAACGCGTCGTCGCTCGTCAAGCTCGGTGACCGTCGCGCGCTGCGCGTTCGCTACCAGAGCCGCCGGATGGCCGACATCGGCTACCCCGACTTCGAGCAGCCGTACTTCTTCAACGACACGTCGCTGGCGCACAGCAACCTGGATCGCTTCTCGGCCCGCTACGAAGCCCAGGCGCTGACGCCGTGGCTCGCCAACCTGTCACTGACCGCGTATTACCAGCGCACCGAGCGTCTGCTGCGGACGACGCTGCCGGTGCAGTTCCCGGCGCCGACGGCGGTGCGGTTCTTCCCGATCAACGTGATGCGCCTCGACATCAAGTCGGACACCGAGCAGCGCGTCTGGACCCCTGGCGTCGATCTGCACGCCGTGTTCGTGCCGGCCACCAACCACCTGCTGACGGCCGGCGCCACGTTCTACCGGGACCGCAGCAGCGACCAGCGCACGACCGAGACCACCACCTCGCTGGTTGGCCAGGTGGTCATGGGGGCGAGGGGCCCGGCCGCGCTGCCGCTACTGTCGCCGGTGGCGCTCGGCCCCGCCTCGATCGCGCACCCCGTGCGCGTGCCTGACGCGAGCCTGCGCGACATCGCCATCTTCGCGCAGGATGAGTGGCGGGTGACGCCGTCGCTGTCGGTCGTCGCCGGCCTGCGCGGTGACTTCTACACCGTGGTCACCGAGGCGACGCCCGGCTACAGCGTCGTCAGCGTCATCGGCAACGCGACGCCGTCGATTGATCCGGCGACGCTGCCCGACCCGGCCGGCACCACCTACTCGCGCAAGGCCCTGACCGGCGACATCGGCATCGTCTCGAATCCCGACGGCGCCCTCAACCCGTTCGTTCGCCTCGGCCGCAGCTATCGCCACCCCAATCTCGAAGAGATGTTGTTTGCAGGTCCGGCGACGACCGGCAGCATTGTGCCGAACGTGCTGGTCAAACCCGAGACCGGCAACAACTTCGATGTCGGCGTGAAGTTCCGCGCCGGCAGCGTGTCGGGCGGCGCCTACTACTTCCTGAACCAGTACCAGAACTTCATCGCCCAGGACCTGGTCGTGGCGACCAACTCCTCCGGCGCGCTGGCGCAGGCCACCAACTACGGCGACGTGCGCGTGACCGGCGTCGAACTGTCCGCGGCGGCCCCGCTGGTGCTCCGGCCCGGCGTGTTGACGCTGACCGGCGCGGCGGCCTTGACCCGGGGGACGATCACCGACGGCGTCAACCCGCTCGACAACAGCTCGCTCGACGGCACGCCGTTCGACAACATCACGCCGGCCAAGCTGATCCTGAACGCGCGTTTCACCAGGGCGAGCGGGCTCTGGTGGGCGGAGTACGGCCTGCGCAGCCAGGCCGAAGTGACGCGGGTGGCCGAGACCCTGCTCGATTCGCCGTTCCTGATTGCGCAGGACCTGCTGTCGCTTGACGGCTTTGCCATCCAGCGCGCCGCATTCGGCGTCAACCTGGCGCGCGGTCGCGACCGCGTGAGCCTGGTGTTTGCGGTCGAGAACCTGACCGACACGTTCTACCGCGAGCAGTTCCAGTTCGCGCCGGCGCGCGGCCGCAGCTTCACGATCGGGCTCAACGTGGGGGCGTTCTAATGAACGCCTCGGCCTCGCTCGTTCACTACGTGCCGATCGTCACGACCATCCTGGCCGTGCCGTTCGCGCTCGAGATCTTCCGGCGCTATCGCGAGCACCCCGAACGTTTGCACCTGCTGTGGTGGGCGCTCGGAATCGCGACCTACGGCATCGGGACCTTCACCGAAGCGGCCACCACGCTGGTGGGCTGGAACGAACCGACCTTTCGGGCGTGGTACATCTCGGGGGCGCTGCTTGGCGGCGCCCCCCTCGCCCAGGGCACCGTCTACCTGCTGCTCGGCCGTCGAACCGCGCACCTGCTGACCGCGCTGCTGATTACCTACGTGATCGTGGCGTCGGTGTTCGTCCTGCTGTCGCCGATCGACTACGCGCAGGTCGAGGGGCACCGGCTCACCGGGCGGGTGTTCGAGTGGCAGTGGGTCCGTGGCTTCAGCCCCGTCGTCAACCTCTACGCGGTAGTGTTCCTGATCGGCGGCGCCATTCTCTCGGCCCTCCGTTACAGCGCCGATCCGGCGACCCGGCATCGTGTCTACGCCAACGTGCTGATCGCGACCGGCGCGATCCTGCCCGGCATCGGCGGCACGGCCACCCGCATGGGACACGTCGAGGTGCTGTATGTCACCGAACTCGCCGGGCTGTTGCTCACGTGGATGGGCTACCGCATGAGTGTGGGTCCCGCGCCGGTCGCCCAGGTGCGCCTGGCGACCTAGTGCTGCACCGTGTAAGTGACCAGCACGCAACCACCCTCGAGCTGGCGGCATTCCGTCACTCCCAGGTCTTGCGGCCCATCAGGATGGTGTCGGTTGAGGCCCACGACTTCGCCATCACCTGCTGCACGTTCTCGCTGAAGTGCTGCCAGTCGAGGGCCCGTCCGGGCCGGCGACAAATCCGCAAGGCCCATCCGTCGCCGCTGGCCGCCCTGCGGGCCTACGGCCGCTGCCTGTCCGGCCTTGCCACCTCTCCGCAGGCCCTGGCGCGCAACCTGTCGTAGTTGCAGATCGACCTCACCGATCCGGATCTGCGCCAGCACCTCGTGTCGCAGGCGCGGGCCTCGCGCCTGGAATTACAGGCACTGATCAGGGACGCGGTCGCGGCCGGCGAGCTGGTGCGCGGCACCAGCCCGACCCGGCTGGCGAGGACCGTCGAGGCCATTCTGGCCGGGTCGATGATGTCGTGGGCGTACCACGTGGAAGGCACCGCCGCCCAGAGGATGCGCGCCGACTTCGATGCCGTGCTGAAGCCGTACTTGAAGCCGAGCAAGAAGCGCTGAGGGGTGCCGAGCAGGCCGTGCCGACTGGGTAGCGAGCGCGCCAGATTAGGCAGCGGGTCGCCTATCCTGATGCAGGGGGCCGGTCGCGGCCCCGGCGCCCTGCGGTGCGGCTGGGGTTACAGCACCCGTAATGGTAGCCGGACGGCTGGCATAGCCCTTGTAGTCAAGGTGGCTGCCATGAGAATTCTGAGGAGCGCGGCGTTGGTCCTGTCGTGTGCCGTTCTTGTCGTCGGCTGCGAGCGCGAGGAACACGCGGGCTCGGCCGTGGCCGACGCAACCGACGGCCAGCCCGCCGTCAACGCGCAGGGCGCCGCGACGCTGCAGTTCCAGGAGCGGATCAAGGCGTACCTGGAGATCCACCACCAGGCCGAGGGCAAGGTGCCGAACCTGAAGCGCACCGACGATCCGCAAGAAATCTCGGACCGCGAGGCGTTGCTGGCCAAGGCCATCCAGACGCTTCGCGCTGGCGCCACGATCGGCGAGGTGTTCGCGCCGGAGTACCAGCCGTACTTCATCAAGATCGTTCAGGACGACTTCGCGAGGCGCCCGGCCGTCGACCGCAAGGCCATCATCAACGAGTTGCCGAAGCACATGAAGGTGGACGTCAACACCGTCTATCCGACGACGATCGCGCTTGCCACCTTTCCGGCGGGCCTGCTCCGCAAGCTGCCCAACCTGCCGCCCGAACTCGAGTACCGTCTCGTCGGCCGCAGCCTGATTCTCAGGGACGTCAAAGCCAACCTGATCGTCGATATCCTGCGCGATGTCGTGCCGACGATACCCAGCTGATGTGGAACGCGCGATGAACAACGACCGTGTGAGCAGATTTGCACCGGCGTTGGTGCTGCTGGTCGTGGCCACGGCGGTCGCGGCCACGATGGCCGAGCCACCCCAGCGGCCGACCCCCCAGATGTCGGCGGTGACCGAAACCCGGCCGCCCGGCGGCACGGATTCGGTGAAGTTTCTCGTGCTCGGCGACACCGGCACCGGCGACCGGGCGCAGTTCGAGGTGGCGGCGCAGGCCTGGAAGTCGCGCCAGGTGTTCCCGTACGAGTTCGCCATCATGCTCGGCGACAACCTCTACGGGTCAGAGCGGCCGCAAGACTACGCTAACAAGTTCGAACGGCCCTACCAGCCGCTGCTCGAGGCAAACGTCCAGTTCCACGCGTCGCTCGGCAACCACGACGATCCGAACCAGCGCTACTACAAGCCGTTCGGCATGGGCGGCCAGCGCTACTACACCTACCAGAAGAAGGACGTCCGGTTCTTCGCGCTCGACAGCAACTACATGGACCGCGACCAACAGGCGTGGCTCGAGCGCGCGCTGCGCGAGTCGAACGAGAAGTGGAAGATTGCCTACTTCCACCATCCCCTCTACTCGTCGGGCGGCCGTCACGGCTCCGAGGTTGACTTGCGCGAGATCATCGAGCCCCTGTTCATCAAGTACGGCGTGAATGTGGTCTTTGCGGGCCACGAGCATTTCTATGAGCGCTTGAAGCCGCAGAAGGGCATTCACTACTTCACCGCCGGGGGCTCCGCCAAGCTGCGTAGCGGCGACATTCGCATCGGCCCGCTCACGGCCAAGGGCTTTGACTCCGAGCAGAGCTACATGGTGGTCGAGATCGACGGCGAGGTCATGCGGTTCCAGGCCATTTCGCGACGCGGCAAGGTGGTCGACTCGGGCGAGATCACCCGCCAGGCCAAACCCGCTGGCAGCTCATGACGGTGCCGCCCTCATCCGTGCGGCTGGCCGTCGCCATGATCGCGGGCGCCGTCGTGGCCGTTGTCCTCACTGGACCGGGCCCCGCCCCGCTCGAGCCGGCGACGGCCGGGATCCGCGAACTCTGGCAGGACCCCGGCGACGTAGCCGCTCGCGACCTGCGTTGGGGGCGCGGCGGCCAGGACTTGCTGCCCTCGCCTGACGTGGACTACCAGTTCCAGGCCATTGACGACGTTGGGTACAGCGGCGGTTACGATGTCGTCGATCCCGAAGGGCGCCGGTGGGACGTGAAGACCGGTGAAGAAGCCCAGCCCGAACTGATCGCCAGCCGGGTGCTGTGGGCGATTGGTTTTCAACAGCCGATCGTCTACTTCGTTTCCGGGTGGCGGCTCACGAACGGTCCAGAGGACACGCCCCTGCCCGGCCGTTTTCGCCTCGACTCGGATCACGTCACCGTCGGCGAGTGGTCATGGACCGACAACCCGTTCAAGGGGACGCGCGAGTTGAAGGGCCTGCTTCTCGCCAACCTGCTGATTAACAACTGGGACCTGAAGACCAGCAACAACAAGATCTACGCGCTGACCTCCGCCACCGGCAGCGAGCGCTGGTTCGTCGTCCAGGACCTTGGGGCGTCGTTCGGCAAGACCGCGTGGCCGCTGGGCAACCGCAATCGGGTCGACGGCTACGAGAGCCAGGACTTCATTGTCGGCGTGCAGGACGGCCGGGTCCAGCTCGACTACCACGCCCGGCGCCGGCACCTGCTCGAAGACCTCACGCCGGCCGATGTGGTGTGGATCACGCAGTTGCTCTCTCGCATCACCGACAGGCAGTGGTCCGACGTCTTCGCGGCGGCAGCCATGCCTGACGACGTCAGCGCGCGGTATATCCGCAAGATCAAATCGAAAATCCAGGAGGGGCTTGCCTTGCAAGCGGACACGGTGAATCAATCATGACCAGAATCGTCCTCGTAATCGTCTACTTGCTCGTGTTGCCGGTCGGCGTGCTCGCCCAGGAGCAGTTGCCAACCGCGCCACCGGCCCAGCAGGCTGTCGACCTGCCGGGAGTCATGGACAACCTCCAGGAGGAACTCCAGGCCTCGGTCGTCCGACTCCCGCTGGCAGCATTGCTCGGCACCATCCTGGCGTTGCGCCCAAAGCGCGCCGGCACTCCCGAACGCCAGCCGGCCGTGGTGCAAACCCAGATCATCCTCGCCGTCGTCGGCGCCCTGATCATGCTGGTGGTGGGCGCCAGTCTCGCGCGCGCGTTCGGCATCGTCGGCGCGGCTAACCTGATTCGCTACCGTTCCAGAATCGACGATCCCAAGGACGCGGTGGTCATGCTGTGTGCGCTGTCGGTGGGCCTGGCCTCGGGGGTCGGCCTGTATGGGCTGGCGGCCATCGGCACGGTGTTCATCACCGCCTGCCTGTGGGTGATCGAGGGCTTCGAGCCGCAGACCCGCATCTTCGAGCTGCAGATCAAGTTTGGCGACAAGACCCAGAGCCTGCGGCCGAAGATCGAGGAAGTGCTGCGCCGCTACAAGGTGAAGTACGAGCTGCGCACCTCGGCCGAGGATGAAGTGTCGTACCTGGCGACCGCGCCCCGCGCGCTGCGGACCGATCGCGTGTCGAACGCCCTTATGGAACTCGAGCCGTCAGGCAAGGGTTCGATCGAGTGGGACGAGAAGTCGAAGGACAAGGTGCCGAAGTAACCGCGACGGTCGAGGGCCGCGGCCTACGACTGCCGCATGGTGATGTCGCCGGTCGTCGGCGCCGTGTCGATGAAGCGCAGCCAGGATGCCTCGGTCTTGGCCGGCTGGCCGCGCTCGATGATGCCGCCGCACCACAGCGAGCCCTGTGCCGGCGAGGCCACCCACACGCGCTTCACGCGGGTGGCAATGCCGAAGGCATTCACCTTGAGCGTGAAGTAGGGCGGCAACACCGAGGGCGCGGCGCCGGTCACTTCCAGGCGCACGCCCTCGCTGCTGACATCCATCACCTTCGAGGACACGCCGTCGATTTGCGACATCAGCCGCGGCACCCGCTTGCGCGGCGACCGGCGCGCCGGCCGGCCCTCAGCCAGCGCGAGGGCGACCGACAGCAGAAAGTTGTCGCGGCTGATCGGCCGATCGATCCACGTGACATCGCGCGGCACGGCCTCAAGGGACTTGGCGGGCTCGCCGACGACGAGCAGTGGCCGGTTGGCGCCCAGGATGCGAATGAGCCGCGGCAGGTCGACCACCGGCACGAGCGCGACATCGGCAATGAGTGCCTCGACCGGGCGGGTGGACAGGTCGCGCGCCAGCACGTCGAGGTCGAGCATCGGTACGGGTTCGTAGCCGGCAGCGCTCAGCCAATCCAGGAAGGCGGCGCGTTCGCCAAGAATCGGGCAGGCGACGCCAATACGCTCCAGCAATGCCATGTGGGGAAGGATTGCAAGCCGCGTTCCTCGCCCACATGTGCTTCGTTGTCAGGCAGATACGGGCGCCACGGGTTGCCCGGCGCGTACAAAAATGTCAGCGGCCGACCATTTTGGTGAAGGCCGGGACTGAAGTCCCGGCCTTCTGGCGCTACTTCATGCGGTGCAGGTCCGCCTCGGCCGCAATGTAGCCGAAGGCGTTCCAGGCGGTGCCAGAGACGATGGTGGTGAGGACCTGCCGCGCGCGCGTGGCATCACCCGTCACCAAGTAGTAGTTCGCGACGCCATAGCCCTGCGTGGCAATCTGCAACGGTTCCGGCGTGTCCGTGTTCAGCAGCGCCTCCGGCTTCTCGAGGCCCTTGTACATCAGGAGCCGCCGGTGATAAGCCGCGTTCTCGAGGATGTCCATCTTCGGCGTGATGCGGTCCAGCACCTTGGCCGCCTCGGCCTTGCGGTTCAGGCGCATCAGCGTCATCCACATCCAGTCGCTGGTGGCCACGATCGAGTCGTCATTGTTCGACACCTTCATGCACTCGACCCAGGCGTCGTGCGCCCCGGCATTGTCGCCCTGCAAATAGCGCGCGAGCGCGAGGTGATACCAGGTGTTGAACTGCAGCGTGCTGCGCGGCTGGCCGGCGGGGTTAGGAGCGCCATCGGGCTCGATCTCGTCGGGCTGACCCTTGAACAACTGCGCCGCCTTCTCGAAGTCGGCTTGCGCCTTGGCAAATTGGCGAACCGTGATGTACCGGTGACCCCGATGCCGGTACATCTTGGGATTGTTCGGGTGCAGCTCGATGCCCTTGGTGAACATGGCGATCGCCTCGTTGTATCGCCAGAGGTAGCCCAGCCGGCGCCCGACCCAGATGATGGCCTCGGCATCCTTGGGATTGGCCGCCAGCGTCTTTTCGGCCTGCGCCAGGTCGGCGTCGAGCTTCTGCTGGTTCGGAATCGTGGCCGGCACCATCAGCGGCTGGCCGGCCAGCGACGTGGCTTCGGGCTTGCCGCCCTGGGCGGGCAGGGTGATCGCAGAGGCCGCAACAATCGCGGCGAGGGCAAACGCAAGTCGCTTCATGAACGCTCTCCTGTGGTAGTTTCGGTTGCTTCGTGGTCCAGTAGGCCCTGTTGTGTCGGCGCGTCGAGTTTGCGCGCCACCGTCTCGAGCGGATCGATTAACGGAATCTCCTTGGCGCTGCCCGCCCCGAGCTCGCGGAACCGGCGGGCCTTCACAAGAACATTGCTCTCGAACGAGCCAACCACCTTGTTGAAGGTCGCGAACGTGCCGTCCATCCGCTTGCGCAGGTCTTCAAGATGCTCCGCCATGGTCGCTACACTATCGTGCAGGTGCTTTCCAAGCCGGCTGATCTCTTCGGCGTTAAGGGTCAGCCGCTCCTGCTTCCAACCGAAGGCCGCGGCCCTTAGCAGCGCAATCAGGGTCAGGGGGCTGGCGATGATCACGTTTCGCGTCACGCCGTAGTCGATCAGCAGCGCGTCCTGCTCGAGCGCGGCCATGTAAATAGCCTCGGCCGGCAGGAACAGCACCACCATCTCGGGCGATGCCGGAAACTGGTCCCAGTAGGTCTTGGCGCCGAGCTTCGTGACGTGGTCTTTCACCTGGCGCACGTGGTCGGCCAGCTTGCCGCTGCGCACGCCATCGTCGGTCGCGCTCTGGGCGTCGAGAAACGCCTCGAGCGGCGCCTTGGCGTCGACGACGATCGAGCGGCCGCCGGGCAGGTTGATGATCATGTCGGGCCGCAGCCGGCCCGATTCGGTGAAGATGGTTGGCTGCTCGTCGAAGTCGCAGTGCGACATCATGCCCGCGAGCTCGACGACCTTGCGCAACTGCACCTCGCCCCAGCGGCCGCGCACGCCGGGTGAGCGCAGCGCGCGCACCAGGTTCTGGGTCTCCTGTTGCAGTTGCTGCTGCGTCTGGCCGACCAGGCTCAGCATGGTCCGCATGCTGGCGCTGTCGTCGACGCGGCTCTTCTCGACCTCCTTCAGCTTGGCGTCGACCTGGATCAGCGTGTCCTTGATCGGCGCCACCAGCGAGCCCAGTTCCTGCTGGCGGCGCGTCAGGTCGATGGTCGCTTCCTTGTGGACGTTGCCGATCTTCTGGTCGGCCAGCTTGATGAACTCGTCGGTGCTCGACTTGAGCGTGGCGGCCGCGAGCGACGCGAACGACTCGCGCAGATGGGTGTCCTGGGAAACGCGGGAACGAGACGCCAGCAGCCACCCGGCGGTAAAGCCGAACACCAGGGCGAGCACAATCGGGAGGGCTGATTCCAATTCGATCGGATCGTAACCCGGGAAGTAACAAGAGTTCAGGAGTTAAGGAGTTCACCGGTTTGACCTGGTTAGCTCATGGTCTCCTGAACTCCTGTGATTACCCTACTGTCGCCGGCCGGAGAAATTCGTCGGCCGGGTTGTGGCCAAGTTCGCTCGGCTTTTCCGGTAACTGGCTGGCCTGCTTCGGGTTAGCATAGCCACGCCCATCCCACCGAGTCTGGAAGGGCCGTTGCACCATGATCCGAGTGCTCCCAGCTGTCAGCGAACCCACTCTCGGCGCCGTCGATGGCTTTGGCCGTCGTGTGCGCGGGCTCGATCCAGATAGCGGCGACGAAGTCGAGATTCTCGAGCTGGCGCCGGCACTCGTCGAACATGCCGGGTTCGTGTCGGCGCTCGCCGACCGCGTGGCGCGGTTTGCCGCCGTCCGCCATGCCTCCTACGTGCACCTGCGGCGTCTCGATCGGCCGTCAGCCGATCGGCTGACGCTCGTCTCCGACGACACCGGCGGGTGGCGCCTCTCGCAGATGCTGGCCGTCGCTTCGTCAACCGGGCTGCCGCTCGATATCACCGTCGTGATTGGCCTGCTGCGGCAGCTGCTGCCGGCGGTCGCGCTGTTTGGCCGCCACAATCGTGAGACCGCCATTGGTGCGCTGGCGCCCGACCGGCTGATCGTGACGCCGCAGGGCCGGCTCGTGATCGCGGAGCATGCGTTTGGGCCGGCGCTCGAGAAGTTGAACTTCGGGCGCGAGCGGCTGTGGCGCGACTTCCGCGTGACCATGGCGCCATCGGCGGGCCTGCCGCGCGCCAACCCGCGCGCCGACGCCCATGCCATTGGCGTGGTCGCGCTGTCGCTGCTGCTCGGCCGTTCGCTGGCCGAGGACGAATACCCGAACCAGCTGTCCGCGCTCGTCGACTCGGCCGTCGAGCACCGCGCCGGCGAGACGGCACCGTTGTCGAAGGCACCGCTTTCAAAAGCACTGTCGAGCTGGCTGACGCGCGCCCTGCAGTTCGACATCAGCAACTCGTTCCAGTCGCCGCACGAGGCCCAGGTGGCGTTCGAGTCGGTGCTGGCGAGCGATCGTGCCTACGTGACTTCGTCCCCGGCCCTCGACGAGTGGGTCGCCAAGGTCGGCGCACTGCTCGAGCAGTCGCCCACGGCCTCGACCCCAGTAGCACCGGCACTCGGCACCAGCGCCCCCGAGGCACCCCTGGCACCCCTGGCACCTCTGGCACCTCTGGCACCTCTGGCACGAAACCCGTTGGTGCTCGCGCTGATGCTCTTCGTGATCGCGCTATCGGGCGTGGTCCTGTGGCTCTGGACCCGCGATTCCGGCGGGCCCCGCGCCGGCGAAGGCGAACTGGTCGTGCAGTCGCGGCCGGTGGCGGCCCGCGTCTCGATCGATGGAGAGGAACGCGGCGTGACTCCGCTCACCCTCTCGCTGCCGTCGGGCGCGTATGTGCTCGAGGTCCAGAGCGGCAAGTCCGAACCGCGCGTCATTCCGCTGACCATCCAGGCCGGTGTGCAAACCGCGCAGTACATCGAGTTGCAGAACGTGGCCCAGACGGGCGGCCTGGACGTGCGCAGCGACCCGCCCGGCGCGCGGGTGACCATCGATGGCCAAAACCGGGGGACGACGCCGGTGACGGTTCGCGACCTGGCCCCGGGCGACCACCAGGTGGTGCTCGAGGCATCTGGTGGCCGCAAAGTTACCCAGTCTGTCCGTATCGACGCGGGCATTACTGCGCAGCTGGTCGTCCCCTTACCTCGGCGCTAACCCGTGTTTTTGCATGCATTTGCACGGTGCTTTCTGTTAGGATCGGCCGTCCTTTCCAAAATGCGCAAACGGTTCCTGGTCCCGGCTGTCGTCCTGCTTGTCGCCGCCGCGTCACTGCCCATGTGGCTGTCGGCGGCCAATCCGGTCTCGATCGCACGCCTCGGCACCGACATCGCGCTCGCGCGTGATGCCGACTACCTGACCGGGCTCGTGCCCATGCGTACCACCATTGCAGCGGTGCTCGATCGCCACCTGATCGAAGGGCCCGAGAAGGCCGTGCTGGTGGCGTCGATCGGCGGCGCGTTCGACCTGCGGCGCATCCGCGCCGGCCAGGCCTACCTGATCGATCGCCTGCTCGATGGCCGCGTCCGCCGCTTCGAGTACGAAATTGACGGCGACCGGCGGCTGACCGCGACGCGCGGATCCCTCGACGGCACACCGCGGTTCCACACTGCGATCGAACCCATCCCCAAGGAAACGGCCGTGGTGATGGTGGAAGGCGCGATCGATCGCGACACCAACTCGCTGTCGGCCGCGCTCGACAAGGCAGGCGAACGCATTGACCTGGCGCTCGGACTGGCCGATGTGTTCTCGGGCGAGATTGACTTCAACTCCGGCCTGCAGCCCGGCGACAGTTTCCGACTGCTGGTCGAGCGCCAGACCCGCGAAGGCAAGCTGGCGGGCTATGGCCCCATCCTGGCCGCGGAGTTCGTGAACGTCGGCCGCCAGCTGCGCGCCATCCGCTTCACGCCCGAGGGCGGCGCGGCGGCGTACTACGACGATCAGGGTCGCTCGCTGAAGCGCTTCTTCCTGAAGTCGCCGCTCAAGTTCGAACCGCGCGTGACCTCGCGATTCTCGACTTCGCGCAAGCATCCCGTGCTCGGCTACGCGCGCGCCCACAACGGCGTGGACTACAGTGCCAACACCGGTGCCCCGGTGGTTTCGGTCGCCCCCGGCGTCGTCACGCTGGCCGGCTGGACCAACGGCGGCGGGCGAACGGTGAAGGTGCGGCACCCGAACGGGTACGAGACGGAGTATTTGCACCTGTCGTCGATTGCGGTTCGCCAGGGCGCGCGAATCAGCCAGGGCCAGCTGGTCGGCCTGGTCGGCATGACCGGCCTCGCAACCGGGCCTCACCTGCACTACGGCTTGAAGAAGGGCGGGCGGTACGTGAACCCGGTTCTCGAGCACCGCAACATGCCGCCCGGCGATCCCGTTCCGGCCGGACTGCAGAACGTGTTCTCGTCCGAGCGCGACCGTTACATGTCGCTGCTGTTCAGCTCGCCGGCCGCCCGCGCCGCCAACAACTAAGTTTCACAAGAGACCAGGAGCTTAGGAGAAAAACAACTCCTGATCTCCTCCCCTCCTGTTCGATAATTCAGAAGCATGTCAGCCATCTACCCCTTCCGGGCGCTGCGGCCGGCGCCCAAGGCGGCCGCCGCCGTTGCGTCGGTGCCGTACGACGTGGTGAGTACCGAAGAGGCCCGGGCGTTGGCCGAGGGCAACCCGCTGAGCTTCCTGCGGGTGTCGCGGCCCGAGATCGATTTGCCCGCCGGCGCCGACGCGCACGCTGATGCGGTTTACGACCTTGCGGCGAAGAACTTCGCGCGGCTGAAAGAGCAGGCGCCCCTGGTCGAGGAAGAGGCGGCCAGCTTCTACGTGTACCGCCTCCACATGGGCAGCCATGTCCAGTCCGGTGTGGCGGCGTGTTTTTCGATCGACGAATACGATCGCGGCCTGATCAAGAAACACGAGAAGACCCGGCCCGACAAGGAAGACGATCGCACGCGGCACATGCTGGCGATTGGCGCGCAGACGGGCCCGGTGTTCCTGACGCACCGGTCGTCGCCCGCCGTGGACGAGGCGGTGTCGCGGGCGGTCCTGGACGACCCGCTGTACGACATCGTCGCGCCGGACGGCGTCCGCCACCAGGTGTGGCGCGTGCCGGCCGTCGTGAATGCGCAGATCGTGGAGGCGTTCGCGGCGCTCGACAGCCTGTATATCGCCGATGGTCACCACCGCGCGGCCAGCGCCGCCCGCACCCGCCGTTCGCTCGCCGGCAAGGGTGCCGGTGAACGAGACCGCGTTCTCGCTGTGGCGTTCCCCGACAACCAGATGCAGGTGCTGCCATACAACCGCGTGGTGCGCGACCTGTACGGCCTGACCGCCGGCGAGTTCCTGGCGTCGCTCAAGCGGCGGCTGACCGTGACTGACGGCGGTCCGGCCACGCCGGCTCGCAAGGGCCAGGTCGCGATGTACCTGGCCGGCGCCTGGCACACCCTTACGCTGCCGGCCGGCGTCGCCGCGCTCGACGTCGACATCCTGGAGTCGACGATTCTCGAGCCGGTGTTGGGCATCCACGACGTGCGCACCGACAAGCGGATCGACTTCGTCGGCGGCATTCGCGGCACCTCGGCGCTCGAGCAACTGGTTGACAGCAAGGCGTTCGCGGTGGCGTTTTCGATGTTCCCGGTGTCGGTCGAAGATCTGATGCGCGTCTCGGACGCGGGCGAGATCATGCCACCCAAGTCCACCTGGTTCGAACCCAAGCTGCGCGACGGTCTCTTGTCGCATCTCCTGTAGGTATTCCCGTGAAGGTTCTGATCGCTGACAAGTTCGAGAAGTCCGGCCTTGACGGCCTGACGGCCGCCGGTTGCGACGTGATCTTCCAGCCCGACGCAAGTGGCGACAGCCTGATCGCGGCCATCAAGCAGAGCGGCGCGCCGGTGCTGGTGGTGCGCTCGACCAAGGTGACCGAACCGATGCTGGACGCGGGCGGGCTGTCGCTGATCGTCCGGGCGGGCGCGGGCGTGAACACCATTGATGTGGCCGGTGCGTCGAAACGGGGCATCTACGTCTCGAACTGCCCGGGCAAGAACTCGGTGGCCGTCGCCGAGCTCGCCATGGGCCTGATCCTGTCGGTGGATCGCCGCATTCCCGACAACGTCGCCGAGCTGCGGGCGGGGACGTGGAATAAGAAGGAGTTCTCGAAAGCGCGCGGCCTGTTGGGCCAGACGCTGGGGCTGATCGGTTTCGGCCACATCGGGCAGGAAGTGGCGGCGCGGGCGCGCGCGTTCGGCATGCCGGTGCTGGTGTGGAGCCGCCGGTTCACCGAGGATGCCGCGGCGCGGGCACACGCCGAGCAGGCCTTCGGCGTCAAGGTCGTGGTCACGGCCGAGGAATTGGTGGCCAAGTCCGACATCCTGAGCGTCCACCTCGCGCTGACGAAAGACACCCGCAACTTCGTGAACGCCGAACTGCTGGCGCACGCGAAGCAGGGCGCCACCTTCATCAACACCGCCCGTGGCGAAGTGGTCGACTACGCGGCCCTCGAGGCGGCGGTGAAGGAGAACGGCCTGCGCGTGGGCCTCGACGTGTTTGCCAACGAGCCGGCCGAGGCGACCGCCGCGTTTGCCGACCCACTGGTGTCGCAGCCCGGCGTGTATGGCACCCACCACATCGGCGCTTCCACCGATCAGGCGCAGGAGGCGATCGCCGCGGAGACCGTCCGCATCATCACCACCTACAAGGACACCGGCAAGGTGCCCAACGTGGTGAACCTCGCCAAGTTGACGCCGGCCACCCACATGCTAGTGGTGCGCCACCGCGACAAGCCCGGCGTGCTCGCGCACGTCTTCGAGTACCTGCGGGTCGCCCGCATCAACGTGCAGGAAACCGAGAACATCATTTTCGACGGCGCGCACGCGGCCGTGGCTCGCATCAACCTCGATGGCGCGCCCTCACCGAGGGCGATGGATGCCATGCAGTCGGGCAATGCCGATATTCTTGATCTGCAACTGGTGAAACTTGCGTAAATACTCCCCCAGAAACACCGAAACACCGAAGCGCCGACCAGATAGAATCTAGACTTGGCCGTTTCCGTGATTTCGTGTTTCCGTGTCATGCATTTCGGGCCCTCAAACCATGTCTACCAACCGCATCTATAACTTTTCCGCAGGACCGGCCGTGTTGCCGGTTCCGGTTCTCGAAGAAGCCCAGCGCAACCTGATCGAACTGCCGGGCGTCGGCATGTCGGTGCTCGAGATCAGCCACCGTTCAAAAACGTTCGAGGACATCCTGGCCAAGACCGAAGCCGATGTCCGCGCGCTCGGCAAGGTGCCGGCGAATTACAAGGTGCTGTTCCTGCAGGGCGGCGCTTCCATGCAGTTCTCGATGGTGCCGCTCAACCTGCTGACCGCCGGCGCCACCGCCGACTACATCGTCACCGGCGCGTGGTCGCAGAAGGCCGTGAAAGAAGCGCAGCGCGTGGGCACCGTGAACATTGCGGCCACGACCGAGAGCGATAATTTCTCGCGCCTCCCGAGCCCGGCCGAGATCAAGCTGACGCCGGGTGCCGCGTACGTCCACATGACCACCAACAACACGCTGTTCGGCACCGAATGGCCGGCCGAGCCGGCCGTGGCGGATGCGCCGCTCGTCGCGGACACCTCATCGGACATGTTCAGCCGGCCGATCGACGTGTCGAAGTACGGCCTGATCTACGCGGGCGCGCAGAAGAACCTCGGCCCCTCGGGCGTCACGTTGGTGATCATCCGCGAAGACCTGCTGGCGCGGTCGCAGAAGTCGCTGCACACCATGCTCAATTACGCTGTGCATGCCGAGAATGGCTCGATGTACAACACCCCGCCGTGTTTTGGCATTTATCTGATGGGCCTGGTGATGAAGTGGGGCCTGGCGCAGGGCGGGCTCGACGCCATCAACGCCGTCAACACGCGCAAGGCCGCCAAGCTGTATGCGGAGATCGACCGAAGCGGCTTCTATCGCGGCACCGCCGACAAGGCCAGCCGCTCACGCATGAACATCACGTTCCGGCTGCCGAGCGAAGACCTCGAGAAGACCTTCGTGAAGGAATCAACGGCGGCAGGGCTGGACGGCCTGAAGGGCCACCGCTCGGTCGGCGGCATGCGCGCGTCGATCTATAACGCGTTCCCGGAAGCCGGCATCGACGCCCTCGTCGCGTTCATGCAGGAGTTCGAAAAGAAGAACGGGTAATGCCAGGAGGGCGGCACTTTAGTGCCGCCGTTCCTACGATTCGGGTGGTTTGTTGTTGAAACTCCGCCGTCCCCGGCGCCGTCCCCGGCGCCGCCGGTTCGTGCCCGGGGCGCGGCCTTCCGTGGCTGGCGCGCCCGGCTCGTGCGGCGGCGGGCGCAGCGCGTCGGGCCCCAGCGCCTCGATGAATCCCTTCCAGTGTTCCAGCACGGCGGGTGCGTTGCCGTGGATCTCGAACCACGTCAGCGCATCCTCGAACGGCCCGCGGTGCATCAGCGCGCGCTTGGCCTTCGGCGACGTCTCGAGGTCGGCAATACGGCTTTGCAACGACAGGATCTGGCGCAGCCGCTCGGTGTCACCGCGCGCGATTGGCAGCGATCCGATCTTCAGGATGGGTTCCTTCGGTGGCCGCGTGAAGCGCGACTTGTGGGACTTGACGGCCTCAGCGAGTCGTAGAGGCGGGTCTTCCGCGGCTGGCTCACGATTGCCGTCGGTTTCGCCGTCTTCGTCGTCCCCATCAAACTTGCTGTGCGACTTCTTGGGCATCAATCCCAGCGGCAGCAGCAGCGCTCCCAGCAGGATCGAGTTGCGCATGGTCGCCGGCGCCGCCTCGAACTTGCGGCGGTAGGCGTCGAGCGCCGCCAGGCTTTCCCACAGCGCCACGTTCTTCGCGCCGCGCTGGATTTCGGGCGTCACCGGCTCGAGCAGGCGATGTTCGGCCAGGGCGCGGAAGGTCACTTCGGCGGCGCCCGAACGCAGGATCTTGTAGTACTCCTCGATCAGGCGTGCCGGCGAGGCCGTCGCCATCAGCTTGCGATGGGTGGCAATGGCCTCGACCACCGGCTCGTCGATCCGGAAGCCCAGGCGCGACGCCATGACGATGGCGCGGAGCATGCGGACGGGATCTTCCTGGAAGCGCTCGTTGGGATCGCCGATGCAGCGGATCAGTCCGTCTTTCAGGTCCTGCAGGCCACCGACGTAGTCGATGATCGAGAAGTTGGCGATGTCGTAGAAGAGCGCATTGATGGTGAAGTCGCGGCGGAAGGCATCCTCCTCCGGCGTGCCGAAGGTGTTGTCGTGCTTGATCAGGAGGTCGGCCGCGTCGGTCGCATGTGGCGACGGCACCTCGGCCGGTTCGCCTTCGGAGCCGGCAGGAATAATCTTGCGGAAGGTGGCGACTTCGATGGCCTTCAGGCCGAACCGGACGTGGGCCAGGCGAAAGCGGCGGCCGATGATCCAACAGTTCCGGAAAAGCTTCTTGACCTGGTAGGGATGGGCCGAGGTGCCAATGTCGAAGTCTTTGGGCCGGCGGCTGAGCAGGAGGTCGCGGACGCTGCCGCCGACCAGGTAGGCCGTGTAGCCCCCTTCGTTCAATCGGTACAACACTTTAAGGGCATCTGCATCGATGTCCCGCCGCGAGATCGGGTGCTCAGCCCGCGGGACAATTACCGGCTCTGTCATCCAGCCTTAGATTGTATTCCGGAGTGAGGTCGTAAATACCGGTCCCGACGCGCTGAAACCAGCCGTAGTGGTTGTCGGCCATGATTCGCCGGGCGTGAGCCACGCCGCTGCCTTTCGCAACGAGCGCGGCCTTGGTCGCACCGTGCTCCGACAGGAACCGGGCGCACCGCGTGGCCTCTTGCCGATAGGCGGTGACGAGGCCCTTGCGCGTGGCGCCGCCCACATTCGGATCGCCAACCCGACGCGCGAACTCCCCGAGCAGCCGGACTTTCTTCCCTTTGGATTGGCGCGGCCGGTAGGGGCCGGGATCGGCATGCACCTGCACCCGCGGTTCGCGCGAGCCCACCGTGATCAGGCCGAGTCCAAGAAGCCGGCATAGCTTCAGGTTTCTTCGCAGGGCTTTCCTGAACGCCACTCCGCGGCCGAGCGGGACGGCGAGGTAGACCACGTCGGTGATCGCCTGGCGCTCGGTCCCCTGGTGAAACAGCGAGAGCGAGAACGCGGTCTTGGTCTCGACCACGAGCGGCGGCTCGCTGCCACGGACGCCCACGACATCGGCAGCGCCGATCTCGGCCTTGACCTCGTAACCCTGCTGCTCGAGGAATCGCTTGATGGGCTCGTAGAGGTCGGTTTCACGCATGGGTTCGCACAGATCTCAGGTGCTCGGCGCGGCCGCCCGATGTCATTGGGTCTGCGCCCAGCGCTGAATCACGTCCGCCACTGGGGTCGGCCCCGTCCAGTCGAGCGGCGGAGCGGGCGCTCCGCCGCTGGTCGTGGCTTCAGCCAGCGCCATATCGAGCAGGTACTTCATGCCCGGATGGAAGGGCCCGGCCACCGCGCTCATGACACGCATCACGCTCACCGGTACCTGTCGGAGTTGAGCTCTTCGTCCAATCAGCTGCTCGATCATCGCGAGCACTTCCCGCCGGGACAGGTTGTCGGGCCCGCCGATCACGTCAATGCGGTTGCGCGGTGGCGCATCCAACGTGCGAACCACGTAATCGGCCACATCGTCGGCCGAGATCCAGTTCAGCGACGCCGTTCCGGGCCCGAAGAACAGTGCCGAGCCTTTGGCCCGTAGTGGCTCCGCGAGCAGAAGCACGGCGTGCGTTTCGATGAACACCGTGGGTCGGATCGCTGTGTATCCAACGCCGCTTCTTTTCAAGTGCTCTTCGACCCGGTATTTCGCGGCCGTGAACAGCGTCGATTTTCCAGCAACCGGCGCCGCCGAAATGAAGACCACGTGCTGAACTCCGGCCTGCTGTGCCACGTCGATCATCTGCCGATTGCCGACGTCGTCGATCAGGCCAGGATGATTGTTGCGCGTCGGCGGCACTAATCCGTGCGATGTGAGGATCAGCGAGCGCACACCTGCCAGCGCGTCCGGCATCCAATCCACAGATTTGAGATCTCCGGGAATGGGAATGGCGCCCAACCGGCGAAGTGGCTCGAGCTTGCTGACGTCACGCGAGACCGCCCGAACGACATCCCCACGAGCCAGGAGACGACGGGCGATGCGGGTTCCAACAGTACCGGAAGCTCCTACGATCAAGTGCATGGGGTCCTGTCAATCAGAAGGGTTCTGGTGCCTACGATCCTTCACGAGAATCGCCATGGTGGTGACGGATGACGTTGAAGCCCTCGTCTTCTGATGGCGGCAGGAAGTGGGCCATGATCAAGTCGAACTCCGCTTCCGACGTCCACGGCGTGCCGGGCGGCAGATGCTTGCTGCGCTCTTGAAGCTGGCGCTTGCACAGGGCATCGGGGGCGTCGATGAAATGCAGTTCGTGCGCGACGCCGGCCTGCTCGAACAGTTCACGGAACCACGCCCGCTGCTGCTTCGTGTTACCTGGAAAGTCGAGCACTACCGCGGTGCCCATGGTCAGCAACGCGCACACGAGGGGACCGATCGCGCTGTTCAGCCGCGAGGAGTGCTTGACGTAGCTGGCGACGTCGACGATCTCGCCGGGGAAGAGCTGTTCAAGCAACTGGTCCTGATTCAGGACCACGGCGCGCTCACGAGCCGCCAGTTGCCTGGCGAGCGTGGTCTTGCCAGAGGCCATCTTGCCGCAGAAGAAGATCAGCTTTGCCACAGATTAGACAGCCAGATTCGACAGCCACAGATTGAACACAGATTAGACACAGAATTCTACGACACCGGTGCAAGATGGGCTGCACCTCGATTGGCTGCTTCGCGATGTAGCCGTCGACGCCGCTCAACGCGAGCGCCCGGGATGCCGCCGATCAAGCGCGGCCTGGGCCCTCACGAGGTCGTCCACCCTGACCAGCAGCTCGATGGCACCGAGGGCCGGGTACATGCCGCCCGCATTGTCAGCGCGAATCATGGACTCGATCCCGGTCTCGTCCAGGATGCCTTTGGCCACCTGCGCATCCACCTCGGACCGGAATGTCGAGACGGCGATTAACTCTGAACTCACGATGGCACCTCCGTTCACAGTCTAGGCCCAGTCTATGAACGAGGGCGACCGAAGAACAAGACGTAGCCGTCCGCGTCCTTGAGCTCGAATCCTCGCAGGCCGTCGTCTGTGTCTTTCAGCGGTTCTGAAAACTCGACGTTGCGCGACGCGAACTCCGCCGCCAACGCGTCCGGATCGGGGGCATTGACGTAGGCGTCCCAGCGGGCGTTGCCTTTCTTGACGTCGCGCGTGTAGTTCGGCACCGGTTCGACGCCGACGTCCTTGACCATGATCATCGCGCCGCCGCGCTGGACGATGCCAAAGAAAATGTCGCCAGGTTCGGGTCCCTGGAACGTGATCTCGAACCCGAGACGGTCCCGATAGAACGCCAGGGCGGCTGGGACATCCTTCACGATGAACAACGGCGCAATCGCGGAGATCTCTGGTGTCGTCATGTGTCAGGGGTGCGATCGTTGGCCCAGCATAACAAGTCCGGAGGGGTGGTCTAAACCGATCGATACCCCGTAATCTGTGCAAATCTGCGTCTAATCTGTGGCTGTGTTTAGATCTGTGTTATCTGTGTCATCTGTGGCCCTTGTGAGATCGGTGTCTGTGGCGCTACTGGTTCTGCTGGCGGCAACGCCGGCGTCGGCCACTCGCGCGGATTTGGCCCGGGCCCGCTCCCTCTACAATCAGCGGCAGTTCGATGCCGCGATCTCGGCGGCTCTCGTGGCCCAGAAATCCCCGGCCACCCTCGACGCGGCCACCGTGGTCCTGGCCCGCGCGCACCTGGAGCGCTACCGCGAATCGGCCAACCCGGCGGACCTGTCGGCGGCACGCACGGCGCTCGGCACGGTCCGCGTCAGCAGTCTTGACCCCCGCGACCACATCGACTTCTTGATGGCCCTCGGCGGCGCGCTGTTCTTCGAGGACGACTACGGTGCAGCGGCGTTGATGTTTGAAAGCGGCATCGATAGCGCCATTGCCGAGGGCCCGATCACGGCCGAGGCGATGCTCGATTGGTGGGGCAGCGCCATGGAGCGCCATGCCGACGGGCTGGCGCGCGAGGAGCGCACCGCGGCGTTCAGCCGGATGCGTGATCGCATGTCCCGCGAGCTGTCGAGGAATCCCGGTTCCGCGGCCGCCGGCTACTGGGTGGCGGTCGCCACGCGCGGCGCCGGCGACCCGGCTGGTGCCTGGGACGCGGCGATTGCCGGCTGGGTTAGGGCCAGGCTGGCCGGCAGCCAATCGGCGCGGCTGCGCGCCGACCTCGACAAGCTGATGCTGGAAGGGATCATTCCCGATCGCGTGCGCCTGCTCGCCGCCGACCAACGAGGCCAGGCGGAGTCGGACCTGAAAGCGGACTGGTCGGTCGTCAAAGAGCGATGGAAATAGGATTTGGTGATCTGGTGAGTTGGTGACTTCGTGATTTGAGACGCAACTTGGTCGATCTCAAGATTTCGCGAGTTTCCAGTTCTCCCCGATCCCGACATCGACATCAAGCGGCACGCGCAGCGGCACCGCGTTGGCCATCTTCTCCTTCACGATCGCCGCGACGGCGTCGGCCTCGTCCTTAGGCGCTTCAAACAACAACTCGTCGTGCACGGTAAGGATCATCTTCGCGCGCGGGTGGCTCTGGGCCAGCGCCGCGTGGACGTCGATCATTGCCTTCTTCAGGATGTCGGCGGCGGTGCCCTGGATCGGCATGTTCACGGCGGCACGCTCGGATGCAGCGCGGATCATGCCGTTGCGGCTCGTCAGCTCGGGCACCGGCCGGCGGCGGCCGAAGATGGTCTGCACGAAGCCGCTGACGCGCGCGTCCTCGAGCGTCTTGTCGATGAACGCGCGCACGCGCGGGAAGCCGGCAAAGTAGGCGTCGATAAAGGTCTGTGCGGCCTGCTGGGTCACGCCGATGTCCTTGGCCAGCGTGAACGCGGTCTTGCCGTAGAGCAGGGCGTAGTTGACGATCTTGGCGCGGCGGCGCAGCTCGTGTGGATCAAGCGTGCTGTCGGCGCCGAACACCTTGGCGGCGGTCTGATCGTGAATGTCGTCGCCGCGTTCGAACGCGGCCATCAGCGTCTCGTCGCCCGACAGGTGTGCCAGCACCCGCAGCTCGATCTGTGAGTAGTCAGCGGAGATCAGCACGTGACCCGGTTCGGCGATGAAGGCGCCGCGAATCTGCCGGCCGATCTCGGTGCGAATCGGGATGTTCTGCAGGTTGGGATCGCTGCTGCTCAAGCGGCCCGTAGCCGCGACCGCCTGGCTAATCTGCGTATGGACGCGGCCGCTCTCGGGATTCACCAGCGTCGGCAGCGCGTCGAGGTAGGTGCCCTTCAGCTTGGCCAGGCCGCGCCAGTCGAGAATCAAGCGGCAGATGTCATGCTGCGCGGCCAGTTCTTCCAGCACGTCGACCGCCGTGGAGGCGGTGCGGGTCGCGCCCGTTCGCTTCAACACCGGCAGCTGCAGCTTCTCGAACAGGATCTCGGCCAGCTGCTTCGGCGAGTTGATGTTGAACTCACCTCCGGCCAGCGCAAAGATCTGCCGGCTCAAGTCGCTCATCTCGCGCTCGAGCAGCGTCGACTGTGCGGCCAGCGAGCGCACATCAACGCGAACGCCGGTGCGTTCGATGTCCGCCAGGATCGGCACCAGCGGCAACTCGAGTTCGAGGTACACCGGCATCAGGCCATCGCGTTCGAGCAACGGCCGGAAATGCTCCGCCAGCTGCCACGCCAGGTCGGCCCGTTCGCCGGCGTAGTCGAGCACGCTGTCTACTGGCACCTGCGAAAACGGAATGGCCTTGGCGCCCTTGCCGAGCACTTCGTCCTCGGTCAGCGCCTTGTAGCCCAGCTGCTCGAGCGCGATCGGTTCCAGCGCCTGGCTCGAGCGGTTCGCGTCCAGCAGGTAGGCGGCCAGCATGGTGTCGAACGCCCTGGGGTTCTTGAGGTCCACGCCGTGCCGGCCGAGCACGATCAGGTCGGCCTTGATGTCGTGGCCGATCTTTTCGACCTCCGGATCCGTGAGCAGCGGTGCCAGCAGCGCCAGGGCCTCGGACTTGGCCAGCGAGAAGCCGCCGCCGAAGCCTTCGTGACCGAGCGGGATGTAGCGGGCCATGGCCGGGCCCGTTGACACCGCAATCCCCACCAGCGTGGCGCGCACGGGCGCGGTGCCGTCGGTGATCACCTTCAGGCTGAAGCGCTTCGCCGCGCGAAGCTGCCCGACGAGCGCCGTCAGCTCGTCGCTCGAGCCGACCAGCGCGTAGTCTTTGACGACCGATGAAGCGGTGGGCGCGAACTCGGGAACAAGGGTGCGGAAGCCAAGGCGCGAGAACAGCTCGTAGCAGCGTTCACGCGAGGGGCCGCGGTAGCGGAACGTCTCGGCGTCGAACGGCACGTCCACGTCGGTGCGAATGGTCACCAGTTCCCGGCTCTGGCGCGCCTCGTCTGCGTGCGCCAGCAGGCCGTCGCGATACTTCTTCTGCTTGATCTCGCCGGCGTGCTCCAACAACGCGTCGAGCGTTCCGTACTGGCCGATCAGCTCGCGCGCGCCCTTGTCGCCAATGCCGGGCACCCCCTTCACGTTGTCGCTGGAGTCGCCCATCAGCGCCAGCACGTCCACCACCTGCGACGGCGGCACGCCGAACTTCAGCGCCACGCCCGCGGCGTCGAACCAGGCGCCTTCGTCCTTGGGGTTGTAGACCTTGACGCCGTCGTTCACCAGCTGGAAGAAGTCCTTGTCGCCGGTGACGATCGCCGCCTGAAACCCGTGTCCTGCCGCCTTGCTCGCCAGCGTCCCAATCACATCGTCGGCCTCGAAGCCCTCGGAGGTGAAGATCGGCACGCCCAGCGCCTCGCACGCCTCGAACACCCATGGTACCTGTTCGACCAGGTCGCCCGGCATGGCGGCGCGGTTGGCCTTGTAGTCGGCCGACATCTTCGAGCGAAACGTCTGGCCGCGCACGTCGAACGACGCCGCGATGTAGTCGGGGTGGTGGTCGGTAATGAGCTTGCGGAGCATGGTGATGAAGCCATACACCGCGTTGGTCGACTTGCCGTCGGGCCCGGTCAACCCGCGAATCGCGTGGTAGGCGCGATACATCTGGTTGCTGCCATCGATCAAGAACAGCGTGGGTTGAGGCACCGTCCGTATATTATTCCTTAGTGCGCCTTGCTTTTGGTCTTGTGCTTGCTTCCGTGCTGCTTTCGACCGCGTGCGGCAACGTGATTTCGCGCAAGTACGAGTACGAAGAAGAAGTCTTTCTCGCCCTGGATGGATCGGCCAGTGTCTACGTGAACGCGTCGGTGCCGGCGCTGGTGGCGCTGCGCGGCGCCGCCCTGCCAGTGGATCCGTCGGCCAGGCTGGACCGGCAGGTCGTCCGCGAGATCTACCGCTCGCCGGTGACCGACGTCGCCAACGTCACCACCTCGCGACGCGACGGCCGCCGCTACGTGCACGTGCGGATCGACGTCGCCGACATCCGCAAGCTGAGCGACGCCGCACCGTTTGCGTGGTCGCAGTACCGCTTTCAGGATACGGACGGGCTGTTCGAGTTCAGCCAGACCGTCCAGGCCGCGGCCGGCCAGGACGTCGGCAACGTCGGCTGGGAGGGCGACGAGTTGGTCGCCATCCGCGTGCACCTGCCCAGCAAGGTGGAGTTCCACAACTCACCCTCGCGCACGATCGAGCGCGGCAACATCATCGTGTGGGAACAACCGCTGGTCGAGCGCCTGAAGGGCACGCCGCTCGAGCTCACCGTGCGGATGGAAACCGAGTCGATCCTGTTCCGCACGCTGGCCCTCTTCGGCCTGATGATGGTCGCCGCGGCACTCACGTTCGCGGCGGCCATCTGGTTCGTGAAAACGAGGAAAACAGGAGATCAGGAGTTAAAGAGTTAATTCTTGATCTCCTGAACTCCTGTTAATTCGTTCTACGCGGCTCCATCGACGCCCGGACCTCGGCGTCGGTCTTCAGGGCGTTCGTCACTTCAAGCGCCCCGAACCCCGATGCCAGCGAGCGTGCCAGCATTCGTTCGACGTTGCTGTTGACGACGCCCTCGAGCGTCACGCGCCCGCGGTTGACGACGACGCGAATTGGGGGGTTGGCCATCATCGCGTAGTTCCAGAACGACGAGTGGCCGTAGATGGCGCGAGCGATCCTGAACCGCAGGTCATCGTCAAACTGCGAGACTGGCAGCACGCCGATCTGGTTGTCGAGTGACGCCACTCCTTCGACCTTGCGGACGCGCCTCTCGAGGTCGTCGCGCTTGTACGGCATGGTCACCCAGCCGGTGAGCCGCACTTTGCCGTCGATCACTTCGGCCGAGATGCTGTCGAAGATCGTGAGCTGCGTGTAGCGATTGACCTGGCCGGCGATGTCGTTGAACACCTGCAGGTCTTGGCGCTCTTGTGCCCAGGCGGGCGTGGTAACAACGAACAGGGCGACGAGTGCTGATGCGAGAACTGACTTCATAGTGGACCTCCCCACATGGCCATCACTACTGCGAAGAACATGCCACCCGGATATGTCCACTACAGCGGATTTGGTGATCTCGCGGTCTGGTGATCTCGTGATCTATTACGGAGTCGCCACGTAGCCTTTGCGCGCGCGCACTCGGAGCGACGGGTCGCGCACTTCGACCCGGATGGTGTGCCACCGGCCGTCCTTGAGCCCGGGGCTCGGGTAACCCAGGTAGTACTGCTGGCTCAGTTCGTCGGCGATGCTCGCCACGGCCGGATCCAGGTCGCGCGCATCGCGCACGATCTCGGTGCGGCCGCCGCTGTCGTCGGTCATCTCGCGCAACGCGAGCACGTTCAGGCGATCGTCGGCGCCACCGATCGAGTAGGTGCCGCCGCGTCCGCCGCCGCCGCCAATGGGCGGCGGTGACGGCATCGGCCGTCCGCCGGTGCCGCGACCGCCGGGAAACGGGAACGGAATGGGCAGGCGCGGTTGCGGTTGCTGAATGGGCGGCGCCGGGCGCTGGAACGTGGCCTGACCCTGGCCGTCGATGCCCACCGCGTAGACCAGCACCTCGGTTTCGCGGATGATGCGGCGGACATCGGCGATGTCGGTGCGGCTGCTGGTGTCGTTGCCGTCGGAGATGATCACCACCGCCTTCTTGCGGTTCTGGCCGCTCTGGGCCATTGGCACCGCTTCGGCAACCCCGTCGTACATCGCGGTGCCACCGTTGGGATGGATGCGCCGGACCCGGTCGGCCAATCGGTCGCGATCGTTGGTCCAGTCGAGCACGAGGTCGGCGTTGGCGCTGAAGCGGTAGAGGAAGAACTCGTCCAGCTCGTCGTTCATCATGCGGAAGAAGCGATCGATCGAACTGACCGCCGCCGACCACTTCTCGCCGACCATGCTGCCGCTGGTGTCCACGACAATGCCCAGGCTCACCGGCGTGCGGTCGGCATTGAAGTGCGTGACCTCGACCGGCTGGTTGTCTTCGTAGACGATGAAGTCGTCTTTGGTCAGCCGGCCGGCAAAGCGCCCCGACCGGTCGGTGACGGTGGCCGTCACGTTGATCAGCTCGACGCCGCTCCTGAACCGGAAGCCGTCCTGTTCCTGCGCGAGTGGACTCACGCTCGCGAGGGCGAGCAGGACCGCCGCGATTGCCAGGGCGCGGGGACCGCGCGCGCTCTGCGACTTCCACCTCCGCCAAGGCTTCGGCGGACAAGCCCGACTCCCGACTCCCGACTCCCGACGTGGGCCTTTCATAATCCCTCTCACTTCAACGTCACGCTGACGGGCTGTTCGCCCTCGGTCGCAATCGGGGTGGCGCCACGGCGATCGATGTGCGGCACCACGCCCTCATCTGTCCGGAAGCTTACGCGATAGCGCGCCACGGTCGCCGGTGCGTCGAGCGACACCACGAACGGCGACTCGTCGCCGCTGCCCAGCTTGAGGAAGTCGACGTCGGCCTTGGCGCTGGTCACGAAGGTGCCCTGGCGATCGAACAGGAACACCACCGCCGCCAGGCGTTCCACCGGCTTGCCGGCGGCCGGATTGCGAACCAGGCCCGAGACGGCGATCTTCTCGTTCTTCCGATCGTGGCGCAGCGACACCAGTTCGAGCGGGCTGTTGGGGCCCACGGCGGCCGCGCTCGTGCCGCGCGGCGCCGACATCGTCCACGCCAGCGAGCCAGCCAGGACGACCAACAGCACGGCCGCAGCCACCGCGAGCGACCGTTGCCCGCCACTGGCCTGCAACGCCGGTTCGCTTTGGGCGCCCAGGAAGCCCGATGCGTGCGAAAGGTTGCGCGACGGAGTGGTGTGCAGCGGCAGTTCGGGCACCGGCGGAGGCGCCACGAAGGCCGACCGCCGCATGGCCTCGGCCGCGACCGGCGCCGGCGCCCACGGCGCGCGCGGGCGCGGTTTTTCAACAATCACAGGGTGCGCCTGAAAACCGATGGCATCCGGCGCCAGGCCCTGGCCGCCGGAGTTCGACGCATCACCGGGAGCGGCGGCGGCGATCGACAGCGCGGCGACGCGGGCCGCCGACCGCCGCTTCTCGTCGCGCGCCAGACGCCACGCCGTCACGCTCATCACGAGCGCGACCACCAGCGAGATCACCGTTATGCCGAGCAGCGCTGTTTCCATGTTCTCCGTCCCCACAACCTTACCCGCCCGACCTGTCCGACCCGCCCTAACGAAGCCTGAACTCGACGCCGACCTGCACGACGACATCGACCGGCGTGCCCTTCATGCGGCCCGGCGAGAAGCGCCACTGGCGCACCGCCTGGATCGCGCGGTCACTCAACCCGCCGCGCAGCCCGCGCAGCACCTTCACGTCGCCGACGGTGCCGTCGCGCCGCACCACGATCTCCAGTTCCACTTCGCCTTCGATGTTCGCGCGCCGAGCCTCGTCCGTGTAGTCGGCCTTCACCTCGCGCAGCAGGCGCGGCGGTTCCACGCCGCTGCCGGGACGGAACGGTCCGCCGCCGGTGCCGCCACCGGATCCATCGCCAACGCCGCTACCGTCACCTTCGCCAAGGCCGGTGCCGCGTCCGGTGCCCGCGCCACCGCCGATGCCTGGACCCTGGCTGGGCGGCGTCGCTGGTGCTTTCGCGAGGACGCCTTCGCGGTTCTCGGCTTCCGCGGGCTTGCTGGCGATGGGCGCCATCACCGGCGGCAACATCTTCGCCTCGAGGGGCGGCGGCGGCGGCTCGGGCGGCCTCGGAGTGGGGCGCATGGGCGGCGGCAGCTTGCGCGCCGGCAGCGGGCTGCTGATTTTCTCCACGCCCTTGCGCGCGGCCTTCGGCGGCGGCGCTTTCTGCATCAACCCGCCACCTCCGCCGCCACCACCAGGTCCCGGTGAGACCAGGAACACCATGCGGATGGGTTCGTCCTTGATCGGTTCGGTTCGCTCGTCGGCGACCGCCAGCCCGAGGCTGGCAATGAACAGGATGGAGGCGATGGCGGCACCGTGCAGGCTCGTCGATACGACCAGGGGCACGGTGGTTGAATGCTTCGGGCGAAAACCTTGTGCGAAGAGCTCACGGCCCAGGCCGAGTTCGCCGGCGATGCCGACCGGGCTTCCGGCCCGCAGCGCCCGCACCGCGCGAACCGCCTCGGCCTGCGCGACGAAGCCGTCCAGCCCGGACTGCCCGCCGATGGGCGATTGAGCCGACACCGACCGGATCTCGCCGCGGGCCAGCAGGTCCAGCACCCGGGCCTCAGACACCCCGCCCGCCTCCGCGATGTCGCGGGCCGTATAGACGTCCGGAGGGAGGTTTCCAAGCATGGCTACGGTTCGTGTAAAGGCAAAAGCCTTGCCGTTGTGGCCGCCGGGGACTCAGGCTCCATGATCAGCCTTTTCGGCCTGTTTTCGTGGAATCTTTCCAATCTGGTCCCCGGTCTTTTGTGGTGCTTTGGGGACGGTGTCACCTGCCGTTCGTCCTGAGCTACCATCCGGGAATGGTGATGAGCCTGCGCATCGGCCATCGACGGTATGTGCTGGCCTACGGCAACAACACGATTGGCCGCGATCCGAAGTCCACGGTGTGCCTCAACGACTCCAGCGTTTCGCGCGCCCACGCGCGCATCACCATCAAAGACGGCGAGGCGCACGTCGAAGACCTCGAGAGCAAGAACGGCACCGCGGTGCAGAACGAACCGCTCGCCGGCCGGCGCGTGCTCGCCGATGGCGACGAGATCGAGTTCGGCAACGTCAAAGGCTGGTTCATCGTCGAGGCGGCCGACGACCCGCCAACCACGACGCATTTATGAGTTGGGGCGCAGGCCTTCGAGAAAGCGGAAACCGTCTTTCTCGGCGAGCAGCCGCGACGGCTTGAAGCCGGTGGCCGCGAGGTCGCGCAGCATGTCGTAGCCCGGCGGGCGCGAAACCGCGCCGCGGAACAGCCCGCCACCGCCGAGACCTTCCACCACTTCAACCCGCCCACCCGCGCGCACCACGCGCAGCGCGTCGCGCAGGTAGTCGAGGCGCGCGGCCGCCGCGATCGCGGCGAAGCTGCCGTCGGTGTCGTCGATGACGACCATGTCGAACTGGTCGCCGTCGAAGGGCAGGCGGCGGTCGTCGATCGGCCGCACGTCGATCAGGGCGCCGACCTTGGCGCCGACCGCGGCGGCGCGTCTCGCCGAGGCCGCATCCAGGGTCGCGACCGCGGCCGTGCCGCTCAAGCCCGCCTTGGCGGCCAGGCCTGACAGCAACGCGCGATCGTGGCAGCCCACCAGCAGGAACCGCTCGCCCATGCGGACGCCGGTCATCGACACCTGGAGCGGGTCCATCGCGCGGGCTTGGCTGGACTTGAGCAGCCGGAGAAAGATGCCGATCATGGGCTCCAGAGTAACAGGAGGTCAAGAGCTCAAGAGACCAGATCTTCAGGAAAAAGGCGCTCATGGACTCCTGATCTCCTGTTCGAGGTGTCGGCCCGAGCGGGCGTCAGCGAGGGCGCATGATAT
The DNA here is from genome assembly GCA_030697165.1 of Acidobacteriota bacterium. Lineage (NCBI taxonomy): Bacteria > Pseudomonadati > Acidobacteriota > Acidobacteriota bacterium. The sequence goes on along the minus strand of JAUYQQ010000008.1, from coordinate 71,741 downwards.
ATTTCCAAGGTGAAACTTCCCCTAGAAATCGCCCCTGCCCAAGGCAAACTGGGCATCCTGCTCGTCGGCCTTGGCGCGGTCAGCACCACCACCATTGCCGGTGTCATCGCCATTCGCAAGGGCCTCGCGAAGCCGATCGGATCGCTCACGCAGATGGGCACCATCCGCCTCGGCAAGCGCACCGATGGCCGCTCCCCCAAGATCAACGAATTCGTGCCGCTGGCCAGCCTTGATGACATCGTCTTTGGCGGCTGGGACATCTTCGAAGAAGACTGCTACGCCGCCGCCTGCACGGCCGGCGTGCTCGATCGGCAGCTGCTCGATTCGATTCGTCCCGAGCTCGAGGCCATCAAGCCGATGTCGGCGGTGTTCGACCAGCGCTACGTGAAGCGGCTGTCGGGCCCCAACGTCAAGAAGGGCAAGAACAAGAAGGACCTCGCTGATCAGCTGATCGCCGACATTCGCGCCTTCAAGGCCACGAACAAGTGCGAACGCCTGGTCATGGTGTGGGCGGGCAGCACCGAAGTGTTCATGAAGGAAGGCCCGGTGCACCAGTCGCTGGCCTCGTTCGAAAAGGGGCTCGAGCTCGGCGACGACTCGATTCCGTCGAGCATGGTCTATGCCTACGCGGCGCTCAAGGAAGGCATTCCGTTCGCCAACGCCGCGCCGAACCTGACCGCCGACATTCCCGCCATGCTGGAACTGGCGGCGCAGACCAAGGCGCCGATTTGCGGCAACGACATGAAGACCGGCCAGACGCTGATCAAGACGATCATCGCCCCGGGCCTGAAGGCGCGCCTGATCGGGGTCAAGGGTTGGTACTCGACCAACATTCTCGGCAACCGCGATGGCGAGGTGCTGGACGATCCGGAATCGTTCAAGACCAAGGAAGAAAGCAAGAAGTCGGCGCTCGACTACATCTTCCAGCCGCACCTGTATCCCGATCTCTACAAGGACATCTCGCACGTCGTCCGCATCAACTACTACCCGCCGCGCGGCGACAACAAAGAGGGCTGGGACAACATCGACATCGTCGGCTGGCTCGGCTACCCGATGCAGCTGAAGATCAACTTCCTGTGCCGTGATTCGATCCTGGCGGCGCCGATCGTGCTCGACTCGGCGTTGTTCCTCGACCTGGCGAAGCGCGCCGGCCGCGGCGGCATCCAGGAGTGGCTGTCGTTCTACTACAAGGCGCCGATGCACGCGAAGGACCTCTATCCCGAGCACGACCTGTTCATCCAGTTGATGAAGCTGAAGAACACGCTTCGCTACATCATGGGCGAAGAGATGGTCACGCACCTGGTCGAGGACTACGACTAGAAAGTTGAAAGTTGAAGGTTGATAGTTGGTAGTTTCCCCGTCAAAAACCCAGCCGGCGCTGTTAGGCGGCGTGGCGATCGGCGTGCTGTCGGCACTGCCGGTCATCAACGTCGCCAACTGCTGCTGTGCCTGGATTCTGTTTGGCGGGGCGCTGGCGTCTTACCTGCACCAGCAGAACGACCCTGAGCCGATTCGGGCCGGCGACGGCGCGGTGGTCGGCGCGCTGGCCGGGGTCGTCGGCGCGTTTGTGTGGCTCGTGCTCACCATCCCGATCAGTTCGGCGCTGGCGCCGTTCCAGAGCCAGATGATGCAGCGGGCGCTGCAGAACGCGCCCGACATGGCGCCCGAAGCGCGGGCCTTTCTCGAGAGCATGTCGGCGGCGCCCGCCATCGGCGTGGGCCTGATCTTTTCGTTCTTCGTGATGCTGTGCCTCAGCAGCCTCTTCGGCATGGTCGGCGGCCTGTTTGGCGCGCTGATGTTCCGCAAGGCCCCGCCTGCGCTGCCTCCCCCAGTTCCTCCCTCTACCTTCTAGAGGGAGCTACGGCGAGGACGCCCCCTGGCCTGCCGACTGAGTAAGGTTTGCCGGCGCCGGGCCGATAACCGGATTTGTGGACTCCTCGAAGCTGCCCTATGAAGCCTTTTATGGCTTTGTCGAGCGGCCGTTCAGCCTGACGCCCGACCCGAAGTACTACTTCAGGAGCCGGTCGCACGGCCGCGCCTTCGACGCGTTGTCGGCGGGCATTGCCAGGCGCGAAAGCCTGCTGCTCGTGACCGGCGACCTCGGGGTGGGCAAGACCACGCTCTGCCGGACGGTGATGGCGTTGCTCGAGCGCAAGACCCGCGCGGCCCTGGTCGGCAACTCGCTGTTGTCGCCCGAAGACCTGCTGCGCCTGCTGTTGCAGGACCTGGGGGTGATTGCGAAAGACGAGGTCCTGCACGGGCGGCTGGTCGGCGCCACCTGTCCGGAACTGCGGCAGATGCTCGACGAGTTCCTGGCTCGGCTGCGCTCGACCAAGGACGCCGCGGTGCTGATCATCGACGAGGCCCACAGCCTGCCGTCGGCCACGGTCGAGCAGATCGTGCAACTGGCGGCGCTCGAGTCGAACCGCGAGAAGGTGCTGCAGATCCTGCTGGCGGGCCAGCCCTCGGTCACCGGCGGCCCGACGCTGCCGCGCGCGCTCGATGAACGGCTGTCGACCCGCGCGAAGCTGTTGCCGCTCGAGCGCGACGAGTGCGAACGCTACGTGAGCCACCGTCTCACCATTGCCGGCGGCGCCGGCGTCACCTTCAGCCCGCCCGCGATCGACGTCATCTACGGCCTGTCGGGCGGGGTGCCCCGGCTGGTGAACCTGCTGGCCGAACGCGCCTTGCAGGAAGGCGCCACCCAGAACGCCCGCCGCATTGAGCCGACGATGATTGAGTCGGCGGCCTCGGCGCTGCAACTGCTGAGCCTGCGACCGAAACGCTTCCGCTGGTTCGGGACACAAACCCGATAGTTCAATCACAGGGTTCAACCACGAGGGTTCTACCACTGGGTTCAATCACGATGGTTCTAAGAACCTCCGTGGTTGAACCTCCGTGGTTGAACCTTCGTGGTTGAACCACCGTGATTGAACCAGGAATATACTGCCGTCATGTCCGACCCGGTTTCCCCAGAGATCGAAGCACTCCTCAACGAACATCGCAGCTTCCCACCGCCGCAGGCCTTTGCCGCCGACGCGGTGATGAACGATCCCGGAATCTACGCGCGGGCTGCGAAAGATCCCGAGGCGTTCTGGGCCGGGTTTGCGAAGGAGCTCGACTGGATCCAGCCCTGGTCGAAGGTGCTCGACTGGAACCCGCCCGATGCCAAGTGGTTCGTGGACGGCAAGATCAACGTCGCCGCCAATTGCCTGGATCGTCACGCCAGGTCCTGGCGCCGCAACAAGGCCGCGTTCATCTGGGAGGGGGAGCCGGGCGACCGCCGCACCCTGACCTATTTCGACCTCTACCGCCAGGTCTGCCAGTTCGCCAACGTGTTGAAGAAGCTGGGCGTGCAGAAGGGCGATCGCGTGGCGCTCTACATGCCGCTCGTTCCCGAGCTGGCCATCGCCATGCTGTCGTGCGCGCGCATTGGCGCGGTACACTCCGTCGTCTTCGGCGGCTTCAGCGCCGAGTCGCTTCGCGATCGCATCAACGATTCGTCCTGCAAGGTGCTGGTCACCGCCGACGGCGGCTGGCGCCGCGGGCAGGTGGTGCCGCTCAAGCAGATGGCCGACGAAGCGCTCGAGGGCACGCCGTCGATCGAGCACGTCGTGATTGTGCAGCGCCTGCAGGGATCGCCGCTGCCGATCCACGTGAAGGAAGGCCGCGACCACTGGTATCACCGGCTGATGCAGGATGCCTCGTACGACTGCCCGGCCGAGCCGATGGATGCCGAGGACATGCTCTACATCCTCTACACGTCAGGCACGACCGGGAAGCCCAAGGGCATTGTTCACACCACCGGCGGATACCTGGTCGGCGCCTATGCCACCACCAAGTGGGTGTTCGACCTGAAGGAAGACGATGTGTATTGGTGCACGGCCGATATTGGCTGGGTCACCGGTCACAGCTACGTGGTCTACGGACCGCTCGCCAACGGGGCGACCGTCGTGATGTACGAAGGCGCGCCCGACTGGCCGAAGAAAGATCGCCTGTGGGAGATCGTCGCGCGCTACGGCGTGTCGGTGTTCTACACGGCGCCCACGGCCATTCGCGCGTTCATGAAGTGGGGTACCGACTGGCCGGCACGGCACGACCTGTCGTCGCTGCGCCTGCTGGGATCGGTCGGCGAACCGATTAATCCCGAAGCGTGGATCTGGTATCACCTGCACATCGGCGGCAGCCGTTGTCCCATTGTCGATACCTGGTGGCAGACCGAGACCGGCGCGATCATGATCACGCCGCTGCCGGGCATTACCAGGACCAAGCCCGGCTCAGCGACGCACTCGTTCCCCGGCATCAGCGCCGAGATCCTGACCGACAAGGGCGACCACGTGCCGGTGGGCGGCGGGCTGCTTGCCATCACGAAGCCGTGGCCGTCGATGCTGCGAACCATCTACGGCGATCACGATCGCTACCAGACGCAGTACTGGAGCCGCTGGGGCAAGGACATCTACTTCACTGGTGACGGCGCGAAGAAAGACGACGAGGGCTACCACTGGCTGCTTGGCCGCGTGGACGATGTGCTGAACGTGGCGGGACATCGCATTGGCACGATGGAGGTCGAAAGCGCGCTGGTCGATCATCCCAAGGTGGCCGAGGCCGCGGTGGTGGGTCGCACGCACGAGATCAAGGGCCATGCGATTGCGGCCTTTGTCACGGTCAAGGAGGGCGTTCACCACTCCGAGTCGCTGGCCGACGATCTCAAGCGCCACGTGGCCCACAAGATTGGCGCCATCGCGCGGCCCGACGACATCATCTTCTCGGCGGACTTGCCCAAGACGCGGTCCGGCAAGATCATGCGGCGCCTGCTGCGCGACATCGCCGAAGGCAAGGCGTTGGGCGACACCACGACGCTGGCCGACCCATCCGTCGTGGCCAAGCTCAAGGAGCAATATGAGTCGCAGGAGCCTTAAAGCGACTACCATCGAAGCTATGTCGACCACTCGAACCCTCAAGACGGCGCTGTCCCAGTTTGTTACAGGCGTGGCCCAGTTCTGGGAAGGCTACATGCAGAAGCCAACCGCCTGTTGAGGGATGGATCCAGTGTCCTTGGAGCAGGACGCACGGGCGCGCTACCGCGCCACTCTCGAAGCCGAAACCCCGCCTGACCCCCGTCGAGTCGACCTCGCTCGGCCCCGCCCCTGAGACCGCCGGCATCTGTAACCGAATCGCGGAGTGCTTCGTAGAAGTCCAATAAGGGGATGACCCCAGAGCAGGAACATGAGCTGACGTTGCTCATGACGGCGAGCCAGCGCGGCGACCGATCGGCGTACGACGCCCTGTTACGGGGGCTCGGTCACGTCGTCAGGCTCTACGTGTGCCGTCGGGTCGGGCAAACGCCGTGGGTCGACGATGTCGTCCAGGATGTGCTGGTGTCGTTGCACCGGGCGCGGCAGACCTGGAACCCCGAGCGGCCCTTCGCGCCCTGGTTCTACGCGGTGCTGCAGAGTCGCATGATCGACGCGATTCGCCGGCACAAGCGTACGGCCGCGTGGGAGGAACCCATGGACGCGGTGCCGCCGGTGGTGTGGTCACACACGCCAGAGGGTGAAACCATTGCTCGAGTCGACCTGGCGCAAGCGATGCGACAGTTGTCGCCGGCCCAACGCGTGGTGATCGAACGCCTGAAGTTGATGGAGATGTCCGTGAGCGATGTCGCGCGGGAGACCGGGATGAGTGAAGCCAACATCAAAGTGATTGCCCACCGCGGCTACGCGGCGCTGAGAAAGTTTCTGGCGGGAATCGGCTATGGCAACTAACGACGTGATCGACGCCCTGGTTCGGGATCTCGAGCCGGTGTCACCGCTCCCGCTGCCCTCCGTCCGGCTACGGCGGTGGCTGATGGCCTCGGTGGCGGTGGGTGCCGCCTCCGTCGCGGTCCTCGGACGCCGCGGCGACCTGGCCACGAGCGTGTTTGCGCAACCCTTTCAGGCCCACGTGGCGTTGCTGGTACTCGCGGCCGTCAGCTCGGCCGCCGCGGCGTTGGCGTTGGCGATTCCAGGCGAACCCGTTGACAGGTGGCGCCGCGCCGCGCCCGCGATCGCCCTGGGCGCATGGCTGGCCTGGCTCGCCGGAGAGCTGATGCCGTTGGCGGCGGCCGGCGGCGCCGCCTGGCCAGAGGCCGGCTGGGGCTGCGTCGCGAAGGCGTTCGCGATCGGTGCCACGCCGGGCCTGCTGCTGGCGATCATGGTGGGACGGAGCGCGCCTGGCGACGTGCGCGCCACGGTCACGTTCGCGGCGTTGGCGGCGGCCGCCGTCGGCGCGCTCGGCGTTGAACTTACCTGTCCCCTGGACGGCCCCATGCATCTCCTGCTCTGGCACGCAGGCCCGGTGATGGCCGTAGTCCTGTCGGCGGCCGTGTTTGGTCGGGCCATGTTCACGGCGTTCGCCGGGCGAACCGAGGTCCGGCGATGATGCGCGCGAGCCTGGTGATCACCGCGACACTGCTCCTGTTCAGCCAGGGCAACATGCGGGCCCAGGTGCCGGGCCCGCCGCCGCTCGAACTGTTCTTTGCCGCGACCTCACCGGACGATCGCGTCGCACGCGCGGCCCTCGACGCGCTGTCCAAGCAGTGGCGCGACTCGTACACCCCGATGATCATTGACATGGCCCGGCTGCTGCGGCCGGCGCCCCGTCCCACCGCGCCATCCGGTGGCGCCGACATCGGCGCGCAGCCCACTGATGGTCCTGACGACGGCGACGATCCCGGCTCGCGTTTGCTCGGTGCGGAACTGGCGGCGGCGGGCGGAACTGGCGTGACGCGTGAGTCGATGATCCGCTCGCGATTGATCTCGTTTCTCGAGAAGCAAACCCGAAAGCGATTCGACTTGTCCCTGAACGGCTGGCGGGCGTGGATGTGGAGCCTGCCGTACGAGCCGCATCCCGAGTACGCGCAGTTCAAGGGCATGGTCTACGGCGGCGGCGTTGACCCGCGCATGCAGCGATTCTTTCCGCCCGGTGCGAAGAGTTTGATTCGGCTCGACGAGATCGATTGGGGCGGGGTGACCGTCAACGGCATTCCCCCGCTCTATTACCCCAAGGTCATGTCAGGCGAGGAGGCACGCTACCTGCGCGACGGCAATATCGTGTTTGGGGTGGTCGTGAACGGCGAGGCCCGCGCCTACCCGAAGCGCATCCTGGCCTGGCACGAGATGGCCGTCGACAAGCTCGGCGGCGCCGAGATCACCATCGTCTACTGCACCTTGTGCGGTACCGTGATTCCGTACGACAGCGTGGTCGGCGGCAAACGCCGCGGTTTTGGTACGAGTGGCCTGCTCTATCGATCGAACAAGCTGATGTTCGACGAGGAGTCCATGAGCCTGTGGTCCACCCTCGAGGGCAAGCCGGTCGTCGGTTCGCTGGTCGACAGCGGGCTACAGATGACCTCGCACGCCGCGGTGACCACGACCTGGGGCGAGTGGCGCGAGACGCATCCGAAGACGACCGTGCTGTCGCTCGACACCGGTCACAAGCGGGACTACGGCGAGGGCGCGGCCTACCGCGACTACTTTTCGAATGACCGGCTGTATTTCGAGGTCTCGAACAAGGACCGCCGCCTGAAGAATAAGGACGAAGTGCTGGTGATGCAGGTCAGGCCGGCGGCTGGCGGCGAGGCGCAGCCGGTGGCGATCGTGGCCGACTTCCTCAAGCGCACCCCGGTGTTTCCCTTCGAAGTGGCTGGCCGCCGGTTGCTGGTGGTGACCACGCCGAAGGGCGCCAACCGGGTCTATGCCGTGGGCGGCCACGACGTGGTGTTCCAGTCGCGACCCGTTACCGGCGACCTCGTCGACACCGCCGGCCGAACCTGGCGGCAGGGCGAAGACGCGCTCACGCTGACGGATGGGTCGATCGCGTTGCCGCGTTTCGTCGCCCAGCGCGCGTTCTGGTTCGGCTGGTACGCGCAGTACCCGGAAACTTGGTTGCTTGGTCGCTAAACACTTCATGTATCTTCAGGCTGCCCGAGGCGTCTTACCGATGATGAAACCCCGATTCGCGCTCACCGTGTTGACCGCCGTGGTGGCGGTTGCGGGCCTGGCCGGCCAGGCGCCGCCGGCAGTCGATACTTCCAAGGTCGGTCCCCAGATCGGCGCCGTCGTCCCGGCTTTCTCGGGCACCGACCAGTTCGGCAAACCCCACACCCTCGCGTCGGTCATGGGGCCGAAGGGCGCCATGCTGGTGTTCTTCCGCTCCGCCGACTGGTGACCGTACTGCAAGACGCAGCTCGTGGAGCTGCAAAGCCGCCACGCTGACATCACCCGGCAGGGGCTGGGCCTCATTGCGATCAGCTACGACAGCGCCGAAACCCACCGGCGCTTCTCGGCGTCGCGCAGCATCACGTTTCCGATCATCGCCGACCCGGGCTCGGCCATCATCAAGCAGTACGGCCTGCTCAATCAGGGCGTCGATCCGAAGTCGACGACTTTTGGCATTCCGCACCCGGGCACGTTCATCGTCGATCGCAAGGGCGTGGTCGTGTCGCGGTTCTTCGAGGACGCCTACCAGGAGCGGTACACGACAGCGACCATCCTGTCGTCGCTCGGGGCTGGGATCGGCGGCGGCACGGTGACCGCCGACACCGCGCACCTCACGCTGACGGCGACCATCAGTGACACCACCGCGGCGCCGGGCGAGCGCCTGTCGCTCGTGGTGGACGCCTCGCCAAAGCCTGGCATGCATTTGTACGCGCCAGGGAAACACACCTACCGCGTGGTGCAGGTCACGATCGATCCCCAACCGTGGTTGCGAACCCACGACACGGTCTATCCGGCGTCCGAGATCTATCACTTCAAGCCGCTCGACGAGCGGGTTGAAGTCTTCATGAAGCCGTTCCGCCTGCGCCGCGACCTGACGCTGCTGGCGACGCCGGCCGCCCAAAAGCAACTGGCCGCCATGCCATCGGTGACCATCACGGGTGCGCTCGACTACCAGGCGTGTGACGACAAGTTGTGCTACAACCCCGCGCGGGTACCCTTCAGCTTCACGGTCGAAATGAAGCCGCTCGATCGCCGGCCACCCGGGGAGCGCTAGCAACCAAGACCGGGGGTGGAAGGCCGAAGGCAACGTCGCTGCCCTATAATCCCGCCGTGGGGTTCGAGGGTCCGGCCAACCTCCTGGAATGGGTGCTGCTCGCCTCGGGCCTGGCGGCCTTCGTCGTCATGGGAATCGGCCTGCAGAAGTTCTTTATCACGCCCACGCCCGCTGAACGGCAGGCGATTCTGTTCCAGGAATCAGCCATTGCGGTCGCGGTGCTTCACTGCGTCGGCATCATCACCCGCGACAGCCCCGGCGATTCCTGGACCGTGACCGGCATTGCGTTGTACGTGCTCGCGGTGGCCCTGTTTCTGGCGGCCGTGGAAGCCACCGGCGACGTCATGCTGCCCCGTGCCTTCGCAGCCAGCGAGGCGGCCACGCCGCTGCTCACGAACGGCGTCTACCGGCTGTTTCGTCACCCGGTCTACCTGGCGTACTCCCTGGCCTGGGCGGCAGCGCCGATCGCGACGCACAGCCCGACACTTGGCGTGACCGCGCTCATCATGATCGTGCTGCACGTGATCGCGGCGCGCCGGCAGGACCGGCTGCTGGCCGAACGGCGCGGAGCAGAGTATCGCGCGTACCGCCGCTGGTGGCGCTAGCGGGCGCGATCGGACCCGGACGCGCGCGCCATCAGTTCAACCGCTGCCCGTTCGAGCCGGACGTGTCGGCCGGCCTTGACCGGCTCGAGCTTGCCTTCGGCCACCAGTGTCTCGATGCCGTCGAGCGTAGTGCCAAGGCGTTCGGTCGCTTCCTCAATCGAGATCAGCCGCGGCAGCAGTTCCACGTGCTCGACGCGATTACGGCCGCCGCCCTTTGCACGCACCAGTGCCGCTTCGGCTTCGGACACGAACCGCACGTGGTCGATCGGCTCGCCTTCGAGCGCCCGCGCGCTCGTCACGGCCACGGACACCGTCACCGCCGCCCGCTGATCGGTCCGGTAATCGCGAAACGTGAGTCGGTCCTCGACCATGACCCGCGTGCGATCCGCCAGGGTGAGGGCATCGGCCGGCGTCGTCTCCGGCAGCAATACCGCGATGGTGTCCTCGGCATAGCGCACGACCCAGTCGTGCTGCCGGAAGTAGGCACGCAGCAGGATGCCCATCCGCTCGAGGATGCGGTCGCCGACGCCGTAGCCATGCCGGCTGTTGAGCCCCGACAGGTCGTCGACGTCGATCAGCATCATCGACAGCCAGTGCTCGAAGCGCTCGGCGCGGCAGCACTCCTTCGGGAGCACGGCATCGAGCACCGGGCGCGTATGCAGGGTCGTCAGCGAATCCTCGATCGACGAACGCAACGGCATGTGTACCGAGCGGGTCGTCCACGCCGCGAGCAGATCGAAGGCGGCGCGCCGAACGATCTGCGCGGTTTGCGGCCAGGGCTCGGTGTTGGCGCCGACGCGCGGGTCGAGCGACAGCTCGTCGATGCCGGTGCCCATCGCGATGTGCACGAACGTGAACAGCTGTTCCGGTGACACCTCGCGTTCAGCGACAACCGCGGCCAGTTCGCTGATGCCGGGGCCCCGCGAGTCGAGCCGGCTGTCGAGAATGGCATCGCCGAGCAGCCGCGTGACCAGGTTGCCGAGGCGGATGCAATAGTCGGCATCGAGGCGCCGCGACCCGCTGGTCAGCGGAAAGGTGGCCACCGTGTCGGCCACGATGACGTCGCGCCGATCGGCCAGGAGTTGGGCAACGTGACGGCGCAGGTCGACATCGATGCCCTGGTCGACGCCGGCCTCTTCGCGGTTCATATCCACATTTATCTACAGCACAGCGTAATCCCTGTAGGCCCTATGGCGGCAACCCCGCTTGGCCGAAAGAGTTAGGGGATGCTCCTTCGGAACCATCGGTGTGCGCGGAATTGCACGGTCCGGCCTGAAATGGCCTGGCGGACGAGGTTGCGTCGGTCATACGCCCTTTCTATGATGATTTGCACTGACGGATTTGTATCCGCCAGACCAGAAGGGAACGATGCGCAAGAAGCTCGGTGAGTGCCTGATTCAGGCGGGCCTCATCACCGAAGAGGACCTGCAAGCCGCTCTGGCGGAGCACAAGCGCACGGGCGAACGCCTCGGCGCGGTCCTCGTGCGCTTGAACCTCGCCAGCGAGCGCCAGATTGCCAAGGCCCTGGCGTACCAACTCGGCTTCCCGTATCTCAACCTCGCTGAGAACCCGCCCGACACCGTCACGGTAACGCTGATTGCGAAAGAGGTCGCGCTCAAGCGGTCGTGCGTGGCCGTGCGCCTCGACAAGAACCTGCTCACCGTCGCGATGGCGGACCCGCTGCTGTTCAGCCTCGTACAGGACCTCGAGTTTCAGACCGGCTATCGCATCAAGCAGGTGGTGGCGACCCGCGCCGACATCCTGGAGGCGATTGCCGCCGGCTATCCCGACAAGGCCCTGATGCGCACCGGCAGCTCCCAGGCCGGCGTCCTGGCATCGCGCGCCGCGCGCGACCCGAAGGCCAGCGGCGAGTCGGCGCTGATCCGGCGGCCCGATGATGATGGCCTCGAGCCGATTGCCGGGCTGAAGGAGCGCAGCGAGGCGGCGCCGATCATCGACCTGGTTGACCTGGTCGTGAAGAGCGCGATCAAGGCGGGGGCCAGCGACGTGCACGTCGAGCCCATGGAGAAAGGCGTCCTCATCCGCCACCGTCTCGACGGCCTGCTGAAGGAAGTGATGGACCTGCCCAAGTGGGTCCACGAAGGCCTGATCGCCCGCCTCAAGATCATGGCGGGCATGGACATCGCCGAGAAGCGGCTGCCGCAGGACGGCCGCGTCCGCGTCGCCACCGAAGAAGGCCGGGACGTCGACTTCCGCGCCTCGACCCTGCGCACGCTGCACGGCGAGAAGATGGTGCTGCGCGTGCTCGACCAGAACCGCGGCGTGCCGCCGCTCGAAGAGCTGGGCTTCTCGGCCCCGGCGCTGAACGATCTGCGCGGCTTCCTCAAGTTCCAGCACGGGATGATCCTGGTGGTCGGCCCCACCGGCAGCGGCAAGACCACCACGCTGTGCTCGGCGCTGATGGCGGTGCAATCGGAGCGGACCAACGTCATCACCATCGAGGACCCGATCGAGTACCAGCTCCCGGGCATCAACCAGACGCAGGTCAACGAGAAGATCAAGCTCACCTTCGCCAGCGCCCTGCGCTCGATCCTGCGCCAGGACCCTGACGTGATCCTGGTCGGCGAGATTCGCGACAACGAAACGGCTCGCATTGCCATGCAGGCCGCGCAGACCGGCCACCTCGTGCTGACCACGCTGCATACCGATGACGCGCCGTCGGCGGTGACCCGCCTCACCGACATCGGCGTCGAGCCGTACGTGATCGCCTCGGCGACGATCGGCGTGGTCGCCCAGCGGCTGGTCCGGCGCCTGTGCGCCGCGTGCCGGCGCCAGTACACGCCGCCGCCCGACACGCTGCGCGCGCTCAACATCACCGAAGCCGAGGCCGCCAACATCCCGTTCTATCGCCCGGTCGGTTGCGACGCCTGTCACCACACCGGCTACAAGGGCCGCATCGGCATCTACGAGGTGATGAAGATCACCGACCGCATCCGCCGCATGATTGCGCAACGGGCGTCGGAAGACGCGGTCCGCGAAGTGGCGCAGTCCACCGGCATGCTCGCCCTTGGTGACGATGCGCTGGCCAAGGTCAAGGCCGGCGTCACCACCGCCGAAGAGCTGCTGCGCGTGGTCACCGAGGTGCGCGAGATGCGCAGCATCTGTCCGGGCTGTAGCGGGCCGGTGGCGCTCGACTTCGTGGCGTGTCCGAACTGCGGCCGGCGGCTGAGCGGCGCCTGCCCGGGGTGTTCCCGCAGCCTGCAACCGGGCTGGACCTTCTGTCCCTACTGCGCCCGCGGCACCGAGGGACGCAGCGAGCGCCGCCTGCGCGAACGCAAGGTCGCGCGCGAACTGCCGGCGGCGGGCATGACCAACGTCACTGAGTTCAAGAAGGGCATGCCCTGAAGACCCACTACGACCTGTTGAGCGTTGAGCCCACTGCCGACGCCGACACCATCAAGAAGGCGTTTCGCCGGGAAATTGCCCGCTACCACCCTGACAAAGTCGTCCACCTGGGACCCGAGTTTCAGGAAATGGCGGCCACTCGCGCGGCCGAGCTCACGGTGGCGTACAAGACGCTGAGCGACCCGGTGCTCCGCGCGCAGTACGACGCGGGTGCCGCTGGGGTCGCGCCGCCGCCCGGTGCCGGGGCCGAGTCCGCGCCGCCGACGCCACCGCCCCCCACAGCCGAGGCGCACGACCCGCCGCCGGTGGAATCGGATTCCGCCGAGCCGCCGCCTCCGGGCAAGCGGCTCTTCGAGACCGAGCGCGCCGGCCGCGATGTGATTGTGCGCCGCGCCATCACCGCCCGCGTTCGCGGCATCGTCGAGTCCCTGTTCGGCCCAGTCGAGACGCCCGATGTCCGCGGGTTCGACACCGCGCTCGTGCCCGTGGCCAAGCCGCGCTTCCTGGGCAGTCACCCGCCGCGCGTGCTCCTGAAGGTCTGCGACCTCGCCGATGCCACCGCCATCGCCGAGGCGTGGAACGCGGCCTCGCGGTCGCGGGTGCACGCCGGCAAGTCGCCGGTGGTGGTGCTGCTGTGCGGCCGGCAATTGCCGCCGCCGGGGGCGCTGCGCCGGGCATTGGACGGCACGGCGCGCCAGCGCCAGGCACCAGGCGGCCCCCACGAGATGGTCATCGTGATCGTCAAGATCGGCGACTGGTCTTGCCATACCCAGGACGACCTGCCGGCGACGGTCCGCAAGCTCATCGACCGGATCTGCGAGTGAAACCGCCGTTCCGGAAACCCGGGAGCCTGTTCTGACGTCTAGGTTGGTAGACTTCTCATATGCCGATGATTGAAACCCGGGACCTCTGGAAGACCTACGTGATGGGCGACGAGGAAATTCATGCCCTGCGCGGGGTGTCGATTTCCATCGAACGCGGTGAGTACGTAGCCATCATGGGGCCGTCGGGCTCCGGCAAGTCGACGCTGATGAACCTGATCGGTTGCCTCGACACGCCCAGCAAGGGCACCTACCTGCTGAACGGCAAGCTGGTCAGCGAGATGAACGACAACGAGCTGGCCCGCATCCGCAACGAGGAAATCGGGTTCGTGTTCCAGACCTTCAACCTGTTGCCGCGCGCCTCGGCCCTTCACAACGTGGAGTTGCCGCTGGTCTACGCCGGCATGTCGAAGACGGCCAGGCTCGAGCAGGCGAAGGCGGCGATCGAGAAGGTCGAGTTGACGCACCGCATGAGCCACAAGCCGAACGAGTTGTCTGGCGGCCAGCGCCAGCGCGTGGCCATTGCCCGCGCCCTCGTCAACAACCCGTCGATCCTGCTGGCTGACGAACCGACGGGCAACCTCGACTCGAAGACCGGCGTGGAAATCATGGCGCTGTTCGCGCGCCTGCACGAAGCCGGCAACACGATCATCGTCGTGACGCACGAACCCGACATCGCGGCTTACGCGCATCGGGTGATTGCGATTCGTGATGGTGAGGTGGCGAGGGACGTTCGGCAGACACCTCACGGCGGTGAAGTTCACGCCGCCCACACCTAGCAGCGCCTACTGCGGCAGAATCCGCGCCGCGGTCTGGAAGCGCCGGTAGTTGGTGTATTTCGCGGTGCCGGTGCCCTGGCTGTTCCGCTCGACGAAGAAGGTCTCTTTCATCTCGGATGGCACCAGCAGGTCGAGGGCCGGGACCTCCTTGAAGTCCACCCGGATCACCGCGCTGAATTGCCGGAGGCCAAACCGCGCATCGCGGGCGTTGACGTTGGCGCGCAGCAACCTTCCTGACTCAGGTTCGACCCACGCCCAGACCACCGTCTTCATGTCCCCGCCGTTCGCCTGCTGGATGACGGTCGGTGTCGCAAACTCGTCGAGGCGCAACACCACCGTCTGGACGCCACGGATCTTCTCCCGGCCCGCCAGCTCCTGGGCAAAGCGATGCCGGTTGCGCGGATGCAGCAGTTCCAGCGGCAGGTTGGGCAGGTTGATGGTGCGCGGCGCGCCCAGGTTGTGGGCGGCGCTATCGGCCAGCAGCAGCCGGGCCTGGTCGTAGTCGTCGCTCGCGCCCTCGGCCATCAACTGGCCCAACGGCACGCCGTGATCCTTGATCGCCTTGTCGTTGACCTTGACCACCCGCCGAAAGCCCAGCCACCCGGCGTCGCCGGGCAGCGCGATGAACGCGACTTCGGAACGGATGCGGCGGTGCGTGACCCGCCGTCCCCCATAACCCTCCTGCATCCGCTGCGTCATCTCCTCGTCGGCCAGGAGCGTGCTCAGCTTCGGTTCGTACGCGAGCAGGTATGCGTCGAGCTGATCGCGAAGGGTAACCGCGTCGGGTGCCTGCGCGGCCACCAATGTACCGAGGACGAGGGCCGCGAGCAGGGCACCGGCAGATCGGGGCATGACTACACCGCGGCGAAATGTCCTTCGGCAACCTGCCGGAGCGGCGCGTCGTGTGAGACCAGGGCCGGATCCAGTTCGATGCGGGCGCGCGGCGCGTCGGGATCCGTCGCCGGCACGGCCGACAGCAGGGCCTTGGTGTAGGGGTGCTGCGCGTTGGTAAAGATCTCTGGTGTGTTACCCATCTCCACGATTCGTCCCAGGTACATTACGGCTACCCGGGTCGAGATGTGACGGACCAATCGAAGATCGTGCGCAATGAACAAGTACGTCAGCTTCAGCTGGTCCTGCAGGTCCATCAGGAGGTTGATCACCTGCGCCTGAATCGACACATCGAGCGCCGAGACCGGTTCGTCCGCGATGATGAACGACGGGTTCAGCGCCAGTGCCCGCGCCAGGCCGAGGCGCTGCCGCTGGCCGCCGCTGAACTCGTGGGGGTAGCGATCGAGGTGCGCCGGATCGAGGCCGACCAGCTTGAACAGGTCCGCGACGCGCGCTCGCCGCTCCGCCTTTGAGCCAATCGAATGAATCACCAGCGGCTCTTCAACGATGGTGAAGGCACGCATGCGGGGGTTGAGCGACGAGTAGGGATCCTGGAAGACCATCTGCATGTCGCGCCGGGCCGCGCGCATCTCGGCGCCGGAATAGCCCAGCACATTCTTGCCGCGGAACAACACCTCGCCCGACGTCGGCTCGATCAGTCGCAGCATGCACCGGCCGGTCGTGCTCTTGCCGCTTCCTGATTCGCCCACCAGCGCGAACGTCTCGCCTTCGTTCACCACGAAGCTCACATCGTCCACCGCCTTGACGATGGTCTTGGCGCGGAAGAGGCCGCCGCCGCGTCCGAAGTGCTTGACGAGGTTCTTGACCTCGACCAGGGGCGTCACGGGTGGCCTCCGTGGAGATAGCAGCGCACGGAATGCTCCGCGCCCACGCGGGGAGGGAACGCTGTTGCGCATACGTCCATGCGAGCGCCGCAGCGCGGGGCAAACGAGCAGCCCGGTGGCAACGACCCCAGGTTGGGGACGGTGCCGTCAATGGCCTGCAGCCGCGAGCCAGCGAGGCCGCCCGGAATGGAGGCGAGCAGCCCGCGCGTGTACGGGTGCTTGGGCTGATGGAAGATCTCGCGCACGGTGCCCTGCTCGACAATGCGGCCGGCGTACATCACGGCGACCCGATCCGCGGTCTCGGCAATCACGCCGAGGTCGTGGGTGATGAGCAGCAGCGACAGGTCGAACTGCTGCTTCATGTCGCGCAGCAGGTCGAGCACCTGCGCCTGCACGGTGACGTCCAGCGCCGTCGTCGGCTCGTCGGCAATCAGCAGCGGCGGTTTGCAGGCGAGGGCAACTGCCATCATCACGCGCTGGCGCATGCCGCCGGATAGTTGGTGCGGGTAGTCATCGACGCGCTTTTCGGGGTCGGTGATCTTCACCGCGCGCAGCAACTCGATCGCGCGGTCACGGGCTTCGGTCCGCGAAGCCAGCCCGTGGACGATCAGGGCCTCGGCGATGTGCGCGCCAACGCGCATCACGGGGTTCAGTGCCGCCATGGGTTCCTGGAATACGAAGCCGATGCCGGCGCCGCGCACCTGCCGCATCTCCGGCTCCGGCAAGGTCGCCAGGTCGCGGCCCTGGAACAGGACGCGGCCGCCGGCGACACGGCCGGGCGGCTGCAGCAATCCGATGATCGAGAAGGCGGTGACCGACTTGCCGCTGCCCGATTCGCCCACCAGCCCAAGCGTTTCGCCCTTGCGGATCTCGAACGACACGTCGTTCACGGCCACGACCGGCCGCGGCGTGACGTCGAACACGGTCGTGAGGTTGTCAACCTTGAGCAGGGGTTCACTCCGGTCCCCACCCGCCCAACCGGCCTCACCTGGCCGACCTGCCTTAGTCAAGGCTCACTTCGCGGTACTCGCCAAACACGCCACGCAGTGTATCGGCAATCTCCCCCACGGTGGCATGCGACTCCACGGCGGCGACAATTGGCGGCACCAGGTTGTCGGACGTCCCGGCGGCGCGGGCGATCTCGTCAAGGGCCGCCTGCCAGCGTCCCTGGTCGCGCGTCTGGCGCACGTGGCGGGTCCGCTGCACCTGCTGCGCCTCGAGCTCGGGATCCACCTGGAATACTTCGATGGTGGACTTGTCTTCGGTCTGGAAACGATTGACGCCGACGACCACGGCTTCGCCCGCGTCGATGGCCAGCTGTGCCTTGTAGGCCGATTCCTGGACCTGGCGCTGGATGTAGCCGGCCTCGATGGCGGCGAGCGTGCCGCCCACGCCTTCGATGCGCGCGATCAGCTCGCGCGCGCCGCTCTCGATGTCGTTGGTCAGCCTCTCGATGTGGTACGAACCGGCGAATGGGTCCACGGTATTGGCCACGCCCGATTCGAAGCCGATGATCTGCTGCGTGCGCAGGGCGATGCGCGCGGCATTCTCGGTGGGCAGCGCCAGCGCCTCGTCGCGGCCATTGGTGTGCAGCGACTGGGTGCCACCGAGCACCGCCGACAAGGCCTGCACGGCCACGCGCACGATGTTGTTGTCGGGCTGTTGCGCCGTCAGCGTGCTGCCCGCCGTTTGCGTGTGAAAGCGCAGTTGCTGGGCCCGCGGGTTGGTGGCGCCGAAGCGATCCTTCATGATCCGCGCCCACAGCCGGCGAGCCGCCCGGAACTTCGCGACCTCCTCGAGAAAGTCGTTGTGCGCGTTGAAGAAGAACGACAGCCGCTGGCCGAACGAATTCACGTCGAGACCGGCATCAATGGCCGCCTGCACGTAGGCAATGGCGTTGGCAAACGTGAACGCCACCTCCTGCACCGCGGTCGAGCCGGCCTCGCGGATGTGATACCCGCTGATCGAGATGGTGTTCCACTGCGGCACCTCGTGTTCGCAGAACGCGAAGATGTCGGTCACGATGCGCAGGGATTGGTGGGGCGGGTAGATGTAGGTGCCGCGCGCGATGTATTCCTTGAGGATGTCGTTCTGGATGGTGCCCGACAGCTGTTTCGGCGCCACGCCCTGGCGCTTGCCGACCGCGATGTAGAGCGCCAGCAGGATGATCGACGTCGCGTTGATGGTCATGGACGTCGACACCTTGTCGAGCGGGATGCCGTCGAACAGCGTGGCCATGTCTTCGATCGAGTCGATCGCGACGCCGACGCGGCCGACCTCGCCGGCGGCCAGCGGATGATCGGAGTCGTAGCCAATCTGGGTGGGCAAGTCGAAGGCCACGCTCAGGCCGCTGACGCCCTGCGACAGCAGGTAGCGATAGCGCTGGTTCGACTCCGCCGCCGTCCCAAACCCCGCGTACTGCCGCATGGTCCACAGCCGTCCGCGGTACATGGTCGGCTGGATGCCGCGCGTGAACGGAAACTCGCCGGGGTAGGCGAGTTCGGTGTCGGGGTCGAAGGCGGCCAGGTCCTCTGGGGCCGCGTAATTGCGCATCACTGGATTGTAGTGGGCGCGGCGCTTTCGCGCCTTCGTCGGCCTCGGGGCTTCGCCCCATCGTGGGGTCGATGGGAAGGGGCTCCCCGACGAGCGCCGAAGGCGCGAGCCCCACCAGGGCGCGGAGCGCCCGAGCCCCAGGAGGCGTCAAAGCCGCCGACCCCTCTCTGGCATCCGCCCAAGTCACAGCAAAAACACAACTTATAGCGTTCTTCCCTTGACACGACCCCAACCCCTTCATAGAATGGCCGGGAATTTCCCTGCTGCATCGTCCCACCTGATGACGACTTTTCGCCGATGTCCGCCCGCCGCCCGGTGGGTCACGCATCGGCACATGCCGACGGTCCCAGCCGATTGGCGAAATGCGGGTGAACCTGGAGGTTTGCCCTACGGGAGGGAGCCGTCCTATGGATGACGTGGTAAACCGGTTCGCGCGAGAGCTGGCCGACTCCATCGCCGCTGCTGTTTCCGAAAGTGCCCAGGTTGAAGCGTGCCGCGAGCGGGCGCGCGCGGCTGGATACGAGATGAAGGTCAATCTCGAGGCGGTCGTGGGGTTCGTGAATCGTGGCCAGCCGCAGGACGTGGGCGCCGCGGTCCAGGCCAAGGTGGCGACCTCGAAGGCGCTCGTGCCGCGCAAGCCGTTCGACATGACCGTGAACGACCGCCGCTTCCTCCGGTCCCTGCGGATCGCTGCGGAAGAGGTCAAGGTCGAAGAAACGAACTAGCGGCTCGCCCTGAGCGAGCCACGCGAGTCGAATGGGTTACGGCTGCCGCGACGCCTGCTGGGCGACCGCGGTAGCCGCCTTCTTCGCGGCTTCCGCATCTCCCAGGTAGTAGTTCCTGATCGGCTTCAGGGCCGCATCCAATTCATAAACCAGCGGGATCCCGGTCGGGATGTTCAGTTCGACGATGTCGCTGTCGGAGACATCGTCCAGATACTTCACGAGCGCGCGCAGCGAGTTGCCGTGGGCGACGACAATGACCTTCTGGCCGGCCCGCACCGCGGGCGCAATCGCCTCGTTCCAATAGGGCAGGAAGCGCGCGACCGTGTCCTTCAGCGATTCGGCGAGCGGCAGGTCTGACGCCGCCAGGTTCTTGTAGCGCGGATCGCGCGACGGGTGCCGCGGGTCGTCGGCGGTCAGCGGCGGCGGCGGGATGTCGTAGGCCCGGCGCCAGATCTTGACCTGGGCGTCGCCGTGCTTGGCCGCGGTCTCCGCCTTGTTCAAGCCCTGCAGCGCGCCGTAATGCCGCTCGTTCAGCCGCCAGCTGCGCTGCACGGGAAGCCACAGCTGATCGAGCTCGTCGAGCACGATGTTGCTGGTGCGAATGGCGCGCTTCAGCAGCGAGGTGAACACCAGGTCAAAGCCGTAGCCCTCGTGCTTCAGCAATTGTCCGGCCGCACGCGCTTCCTCGCGGCCCTTGTCGCTCAGGTCAACGTCGGTCCAGCCGGTGAAGCGGCCTTCCTTGTTCCAGGTCGACTCGCCGTGACGGATGAGAACGAGTTTGAACATATGGGAATGCTTCTCACGGAAACACCAAAACACGGAAGCGCGGTTTGGCCAAGGCTGTGTTTCGGTGCTTCAGTGGTTCAGTGCGAGGCGTTATGCCAGTTGCTTGATGGCCGCTCGACCGGCGTATTTGGCTGCGCTGCCGAGCTCCTCTTCGATCCGGAGCAGCTGGTTGTACTTGGCGACGCGGTCGCTGCGCGACGCGGAACCGGTCTTGATCTGGCCCGCGGCGGTGCCGACCGCGAGGTCGGCAATCGTCGAGTCCTCGGTCTCGCCCGAGCGGTGGGAGACGACGCAGCGGTACCCGGCGGCCCCCGCAACGGCCATGGCGTCGAGCGTTTCGGTGACGGTGCCGATCTGGTTCAGCTTCACCAAGAGGGAATTCCCCACCCCCTCGGCGATACCTTTCTTCAGAATCGCCGGATTAGTGACGAAGATGTCGTCACCGACGAGTTGCACCGTGTCGCCCAGTTGTTGGGTCAGCAACCGCCAGCCGGCCCAATCCGATTCCGCGAGGCCATCTTCGATTGAGATGATGGGATACTGCCGCGCCCAGTCGGCCCACATCGCGACCATGGCGGCCGAGTCGAAAGTTCCCTCACCTGACCGCTTGAGCTCATATCGCCCGTCGCCTGCGTAGAACTCGCTGGCGGCCGGGTCGAGGGCGATGAATACGTTCTCGCCGGCCTGATAGCCGGCCTTGCCAATTGCCTCCATGACCACGTCGAGTGCGTCGCGGTTTGACTTGAGGTTGGGCGCGAAGCCACCCTCGTCGCCGACGCCCGTGGACAAGCCACGACCCTTCAGGATTGACCGCAGCGCGTGGAAGATTTCCACCCCAGCGCGCAGACCCTCGCTGAACGACGTAAACCCGAGCGGCATGACCATGAACTCCTGGAAGTCCACGTTCGAATCGGCGTGCGCGCCGCCGTTCAGGATGTTCATCATCGGCACCGGCAAGGTGTAGCGGGGTGCTTGCCCTGAGCCTGTCGAAGGGGTGCCGGCGAGGTCAGCAATGTGCGCGTAAAGTGGCTTGCCCTGCTGCGCGGCTTCAGCCTTGAGGGCGGCCATTGACACGCCGAGCAGCGCGTTGGCTCCGAGCCGGCTCTTGGTCGCGGTGCCGTCGAGCGCGTTCATCGCCTCATCCAGCGAGCGCTGGGTGAAGTCTTTGCCGCTGACGGCCGGGCCAATCGCTGAGTTGATGTGGCCCACGGCGTTGCGCACGCCCTTGCCGAGATAGCGCGTCTTGTCGCCGTCGCGCAACTCGAGCGCCTCGCGCTCGCCGGTCGATGCGCCCGACGGCACCCCGGCACGCCCGCGCGCGCCGCCGTCAAGCGTGACATCCACTTCAACGGTCGGATTGCCACGGGAGTCAAGGATCTCGCGGCCACGAACCTCGGCGATTCTCATGACCTCAGATTCTATCCGCGACGGTCGGCTTCTGCTTCCAGCCTGAGCGCTTCTTCCGAGATCGGCGCCACAAACGGCTCTTCGCCGGTCGCCACCACCACCACGCCGGCCTCCGACACCGTGTGGCGACGGCGGTCCTCCTCGGCGTTGAACCCGATCATCGCGCCGCGCGGGATGTCGACGTCGCGGTCGATGATCGCCCGGCGGACCCGCGCGTGCCGTCCCACCCGCACGCCGGGCATCAGGATCGCCTGCTCGATGCTGCAGAAACTGTGCACGCGGACGTTCGGGCACAGGATGCTGCCGTGAATGCGGCTGCCGGAGACGATGCAGCCCTGCGAGATCAGGGAGTCTTGCGCCTCGCCGCGCCGCCAGTCTTCGGCAAACACGAACTTGGCCGGCGGCGCCTGCGGCATGTAGGTGCGTAGCGGCCACTCGGGGTCGTACATGTTGAACTCGGGGTTGACGTGGCACAGGTCCATCTGCGCCTCGTAGTACGCGTCAATCGTCCCGACATCACGCCAATACTTGGCGGCCTTCTTGTTCTCGTCGTAGAACTCGTAGGCAAACGTCTTGCCCTCGCCGATCAGCGCCGGGATGATGTCCTTGCCGAAATCATGGTGACTATGCGGCTTGGCGGCATCCTCTTCGAGGGCGCGAATCAGCACGTCGCTGGTGAACACGTAAATGCCCATCGAGGCGAGCGCCATCCCCGGATCGCCTGGCATCGACGGCGGGTGCTGCGGCTTCTCCAGGAACCCGGTGACCCGGGCATGCTCGTCCACGGCGACGATGCCGAAGCGCGGGCCGTCCTCGATTGGCACCTCGATCGCCGCCAGCGTGACCTCGGCGGCCGTCTCAATGTGGAACCGCAGCATCTTCTGGTAATCCATCTTGTAGACGTGATCGCCGCCGAGTACCACGACGTACTTCGGCGCTTCGCGAATGATGGAGTAGAGGTTCTGGTAGACGGCGTCGGCGGTGCCCTGGTACCAGTGCTCGCCGACCCGTTTTTGCGGCGGCAGGATCTCGATGAACTCGCCCAGCTCTTCCGAGACGACGGTCCAGCCCTGGCGGATGTGGCGGTTGAGCGAGAGCGACTTGTACTGGGTGGCAATGAAGACGTGCCGCAGCCCCGAGTTGATGCAGTTGCTGAGGACGAAGTCGATGATTCGGTATGGCCCGCCGAAGTACACGGCTGGCTTCGCCCGATCTCTCGTCAGCGGGGCGAGGCGTTCGCCGGCTCCGCCCGCCAGCACAATTACGAGGACGTCGTTTTGCAGCATGGGTGGCAGCTCCTCAGCACCATATCACCGGATGTCTCCCGTTTTCACGCCAAACCTCTACTGTAATAACGATTTAGCGTTTGTTGACTTGATCGCGGTGGCCCCCTATGATCGGGTGATCGGAAGCGTAGGGGCGTGCCGTAGCGCGCCCTCTTTGAGGGGGAACTGATGATGGTATTTCGGCGTGCAATGGCCGTGGCAGTCGCGCTGGTGGTGTCGGCAACCTTTGCCGCATCAGGAGTAGCTGCTCAGCAGGCTCCGAAGAAGGACGAGAAGAAGCGCAGCAAGCAGGAACAGGCAGAGATCGAGCTGCTCGTGAAGACCGTGGACGGTATCATGGCCGGCCAGCCTGCGCCCGCCGACATCACGATGTCGGTCCAGCCCTTCTTCATGAAGTCGCAGGAGGCGCGCACGTTCGTGCCCTTCGTGCTGAGCATCAACAACGCGCCCAAGACGGACTCCGCGCTCTACATCCGCGTGGTCAACCCGGCGGCCGTGCCCGACCCGAAGGCCAAGAAGGTCGAGTACCCGTGGGACGACATTCACTTCGTGCCCGCCGCGCAGATCGCCGGTGATGCGCCCAAGCTGCACCGCGTGTTCATGGCCGTCGCCGGCACCTACGACGTGTACATCGCCTTCAAGGAGCGCCTGGCCGACAAGGCCCCGAAGAACACCGTCGCCAAGATCGGCGTCCTCAAGACCCAGATCACGGTGCCCGACTTCTACAACGCCGAACTGAACACCAGCACCGTCCTGGTTGCCGATACGGTCAACATGCTGACGGCGGCGATCGGCCCGGAGGAGGCGCGCGAGCGTCCGTTCGTGTTCGGCGCGCAGGAACTGATCCCGGCGCCCGACATGGAGTTCAAGAAAGCCGACGAGCTGTCGGTCTTCTTCCAGGTCTACAACTCAGGCCTCGACGCGGGCGGTAAGCCCGACCTGACCCTCGAGTACGAATTCCACAAGACCGAGGCTGGCGCCGAGAAGTTCTTCAACAAGACCAACCCGCAGGTGGTCAACGCCTCGATGCTGCCTCCGCAGTTCGACCCGGCCAAGTTCCCGGTCCCCGGCGGCATTACCGTCCCGCTGGGGTCTTTCGGCGAGGGCGAATACCGACTGGCCATCAAGATCACGGATAAAGCGGCCAATAAGACGATTACTCGCGACGTCAAGTTCACTATCAAAGGGTAGGGACGAACCGCACCGCTTTGTCCGCCGTAGCCTTGGCGACGGCGGACGAAAGGCGTAGACTAGGTAGACTGCCCGCCCCCTCAAACGGGGCGGGCAGCAACGTCACAGATGGGCACCCCCCGTCGCCTGCTCGCCCCGGTTTCGATGCTATGCCTGTTGGCATTGCACTCGACCCTTGCCTCGGCACAACCCCAGATCGAACGCATCACTAACCTCGCCGCCGCCAGCACAGGCCACATCGACGGCTCGGTGATGGACGAAGCCGGCCAGCCACTCGATGGCGTGGTGATTTCCGCCCTCGGCAACACCACCGCGTTTGCGGTGTCCGATAAGGCCGGCCAGTTCACGCTGCGCCAGCTGCCCCCCGGAGCCTACCTGCTTCGCGCGCACCTGCAAGGCTTTCACGCGCCGCGCAGCACCATGGTCAACGTGCGGCCCGCCGCGAGCAGCCCCTCGTCCTTCACCCTGCGGCGCGAAGGCACTGCCAGCGCCCCCAGCATCGTCAGCGCCGGCATCGGCACCACCGCGATCGGCGCTCCGGTCGGCGCCTCCGGAAAGGACGACCGCAACGAAGGCGACTTCGCCTGGCGGTTGCGCCACCTGAAGCGCGGCGTGTTGCGCGACGGCCAGGCCATGGCCGGTATCCCACAAGACAATCCGCACGATGACGACTGGTTCATCACCGACTCGTTCCAGTTCATCGGCCGCGCGGTCGGCTCGTCGGCGAAGGCCGCTACGGCAATGTTCTCGGACCTGTCGCTCGGCGGCCAGGTCAACCTGTTGACGACGGGGGCCTTCGACAATCCGCTGCAGTTGCTGCAACTCGACCGCACGAGCAGCGTCGCCTTCTTCTCGGTCGGCGCGCCGGTGGGCACGCACGGCGACTGGACGGTGCGCGCGGCCATGAACCAGAACGACCTGAGTTCCTGGATGCTCGCCGGCAGCTACGTGGTCACCGCCCCGGTTGCTCACCGCTACCAGGTGGGGATGTCCTACAGCCTGCAGCGCTACGAAGGCGGCAACACCGCCGCGCTGCTGGCCGTGAACGACACGGCGCGCAACGTCGGCTCGGTGTTCGCCTACGACGAGTGGGAAGTGTCGCGCTATCTCTCGCTGAGCTATGGCGCCACCTACGCCAACTACGATTACCTGGGCGACGCGCCGTCGCTGTTCAGCCCGCGTTTGGCGGCGACGCTGTCGCCCACCCGCAACGTGCGCGTGCGCTTCTCCGCGGCGCGCGAGTTGAGCGCCCCGGGCGCGGAAGAATTCCTCCCGCCGACGAGCGCCGCCTACCTGCCGCCCCAGCGCACGTTCTCGACCTTCTCGTCCGCGGCCATGCGCCCGCAGGAGCTGCAGAACTACGAGGTCGGCGTCGAGCGCGTCTTCAACGGCGCCACGTTCGGCGTGCGCGCGTTCGAGCAGCGTATCAGCGACCAGACCGTCACCCTGTTCGGCTTGCGCCACGACCAGAGCACCGACGCCTCGCTGGGCCATTACTACGTCGGCGCCGCCGGCAATGCCACCGTCCGCGGGGTCGGCGTGACCTTGACGCACGCGCTGTTCGAAAACTTCCGTGGTTCGATCGATTACTCGCTGGCCAACGCCACCTGGCAGTCGCCGTCGACGCCGGTCGAGTACGCCGTGCTCACGCGCTGGGTGCCGTCGGCCGTGCGCAGCGCCGAACGGATTCACGACGTGACCACATCGCTGCAAACCGAGATTCCGATGACCGCCACGCGGGTGGTCGTGCTCTACAAGCTGAACACGGCGTTCGTGTCGGGTTCGCTGACCGACGGTCCAGGCTTCGACGCACGCTTCGACCTGCAGGTCAACCAGGCGCTGCCCTTCATGAACTTCCGCGCGTCAGAGTGGGAGATGCTGTTCGGCGTACGCAACCTGTTCCACGAATCGCTCGCCGGCGCCTCGGTCTACGACGAGATCCTCGTCGTGCGTCCGCCCAAGCGCGTCGTCGGCGGCCTCACCGTCAGATTCTGAAGAAGGCCTCGGGCCTTCGGCCCTCGATAGGGCTCGGCGCTGCGCGCCTCCTGGCGAGCCCTATGCGACATCCTCGCGGGTCACCCCCTCGCACTCCAACACGAAATCCGCGCCGTAGGCCTTGGCCGGTGTTTGAAAACCAGCCGGCGCATTGCCGCTCAAGACCTTCCGCACCGCGGCCAACGCGGCGCGCCCGGTCCAGACGACGCCGGCTTCGGGACCGTGAAGGCGCGCGGTGGCGCGCGAGCCGCGATCGTCTTCCACTTCACCCCAGACGTGAGTGATGGTGCGCGCGCGCTGCTCGGCGCCTGGCCCCGGTCGCACGCCGCGCTTCAACAGCGCGCGCAGCATCGGGATCCTGAAGAGCGGCCGCAGGTAGTCCAGCTTCGCCATCTGCCGCCGCGCCGACTCAGGCAGCAAGGCGTAGTCCTCGATGTCGGGAATGCCGGTGCTGTGGTACGCCATGAAGACATCGCCCCATGTCAGCCGCGTCGCCTCGACAGGGCCGTCGCCAAAGTCGATCATGCGGGTCTTCACGCCGCGTTCGGGGACCTCGAGCCGTCCGTTGCGCCGCACGCGGTTGCCGTACGGAAGCAGCTCGATCATGGTGCGCTGTGTTCCCGGTGGGAGCCCGCCGGGCCCCTGCGTGCGGAAGGCCAGCGTCAAGCGCGTGGCCGAAGGCAGGCGCTGCTTCAGGTGGAGCGCCAGGCAATCGGTGGGCACCACGTCGAAGCCGACGCCTGGCAGCAGCATGACGCCCTGCCTCAATGCGTCGCCATCGAGGGCGGCGATGCCTTCGTACACGGGGATCTCGCCGGTGAGGTCGAGATAGTGCGTGCGTGTGCGGAGGCACGCTTCGACCATCGGCTTGAAGGTGTGGATGTACGGTCCGGCGCAGTGCAGCACCACCTTCACATCGTCGAGAAACCGATCGATGTTCGGGCCGAGGTCGAACACGCGGTGTTCGAGACCGAGTTCGGTGGCCAGCGCGGCGAGTTGTCCGGGGTTACGGCCGGCGAGGACGGGCCGCAGGCCGGTGTCGGCGGCGAGGCGGGCGATTGCCTCCCCGACGAACCCGGTGGCGCCGTAGAGGAGGAACATGGGCGAATCCTATCAGCGAGGCTCGCTGAACATGAGGTCAGGATTTTCGCCCATATTCGGCGCATACTAAGTTTTGGATCGAACCACCACATGGTTGGATAGTTAGACCACCTGGTTCGCGCCTGGGCTGGAAAAGGCTTATTTATCAACTGTTTAGCCGCCTGTTCGCGGCCGAGCTCGTGGTATGGGGTTTGCTGTAAATTCGCCGGATAGCCCTGTCTTGTTAGGTAACACTGAACCAACGACGGCCATGCCCGTTTCCGACCCGGAATCCTGGTGGCGTGAGTGGCGGCAAACCGCGTTGCCGATTGCGGTGACGCTCGGCCTGTTGGTGCTGGGGTTGGCCAACGTCGTCTCGCGCGCGACCTCGACCGAAGTTGAAGACGGCGTGCTGTGGGTCGAGCGCGCGGTCGGCGTGGTCGCCGCCGAAGTGGCGTCGCCGTCCGCGGCCAGCCGCGCCGGGGTTCGCCCCGGCGACATCCTGCTCGCGATTAACAACCAGCCGGTGGACGGCCGCCAGGACGTGCTGGCGTTGCAGCACGGCGCCAACGCGGGCGAGCGGCATTTGTACACGTTGCTCAGGCTGGGCTCCCATCAGATTGCGACCGTCTCGCTGGCGCCCATGCCGAGCGGCACCGGCTTGTTCTACTACGTGCTGGCCGCAGTCGGCATCTTCACCTTGCTGGTGGGTGCGGCGGTCCGCGCGCGCCGGCCGACCGACCAGGCCACGCTGCACTTCTTCTGGCTGTCGGTGGCGTTCTTCGGCGTGTTCACGTTCTCGTTCAGCGGCCGGCTCGATCGCGTTGACTGGGTCTTCTACTGGGGCGATGTGATCGCGCTCAGCGTGCTGCCGGCGCTGTTCCTGCATTTCACGCTGGTGTTCCCCGAGCGCCCGCACATGCCTGGTTACTCGGCCACGCTGGCGCGCTGGCTGCCGGCCATTTACCTGCCGGGTGCGGTGCTGGGCGCCACGCGCACGCTGGCGGTGCTGCGGTCAAGTGTCGATCCCGAGTACTTCATCAGGGTCGTCACGCTGCTCGATCGGCTCGAGTACGTCTACCTCGCCGGGTTTGGCGCCGCGGGCCTCGCGGTGCTGCTGCGCGCGCTGTCGCGCGCGCGCTCGGTCACGGTGAAGCGCCAGCTGCGCTGGATCGTGTGGGGCACTGCCCTTGGCGCCGTGCCGTTTGCGCTTGGCTACGCCGTGCCGTTTGCCCTTGGTGCCGATCCCTCCATTCCGATGGAGCTGTCGGCGGTGCCGCTGGGCCTCATTCCGCTGGCGTTTGCCTCGGCCATCATCCGCTATCGCCTGATGGACGTGGAGATCATCCTCAAGCGCCTGCTGGTCTACATTTCCGCGGTGGCCGCCATCGTTGCGATCTACGTGCTGATCCTGCGCGCGTCTGGCAACGAGATGCTCGACGGCGAGTCGCAGCACCGCTGGGTGATCGCCTTCCTGGCCACCGTGGTCGTGATCCTGCTGGCCAAGCCGGTAAAGGAGGGGTTGCAGCGGGCGATTGATCGCGCCTTCTACCGCGACCGCTACGACTACCGCCGCGCGCTGGTGAGCTTCGCCGGCGAGTTGAACAGCGACCTCGATCTCAACCGCCTGGCCGATCGCCTCGTCACGCGCGTGCGCGAGACCATCGAGCTGGATCGCATGGCGTTCCTGCTGGCCAACGACGCCGGCGATTTCGACGTGATCAGCCACGCCGGCTTCGAATCGGCGCCGCCGCGGTTGTCGGGCGCGTCCGGGGTCGGCACGCGCTTGAACAGCTCGCACACTGTGCGCCTGGACGACCCGCTGGCGGCAACCCGATTCACCGCCGAAGAGGTGGAGTTCTGGCGCGATGCCGGCATCTTCTACTTCGTCCCCTGCATCACCAAGGACACCGCGATTGCCGTGCTCGCGCTCGGCCGCCGCGCCAGCGGCGAGCCGCTCAGCAGCGAAGACACGGCGCTCGTGACTGCCGTCGCCGCGCAGGCCGCGACCGCCATCGAGAACGGCCGTCTCTATCGGCAGTTGCACCTCAAGGCGTCGGAACTCGACCGGCTCCACGCCTTCAACGAGAACATCCTCGAGTCGCTCGACGATGGCCTGTTGGTGATGGGGCCGGGCGACCACGTGGTGCGCTGGAACGCGGCGCTCGAGCGCCTGTATGGTCCGCGGCGCGCGGCCGTGCTCGGCCAGCATCTCGACCGCCTGTTCGACGCGCATGTCATCGAATTGCTCAACGCGGCGCGTCGCGACCAGCCCGACGGCACCACTATTTTCCGCGTCCCGCTGCTGGCCCGTAACGGCGTCGACGGCGCCCGCCTGCTGGTCAACGTGACCACGGTGCCGCTGCAGGCCCTGGCCGGCGGCTCGCAGGCCGGCACCATCGTGATCTTCGAGGACATCACCGAGCGTTCGCAGATGGAGGAGCAGCTGCGCATCTCGGAGAAGATGGCGTCGCTCGGCCTGCTGGCGGCCGGTGTGGCCCATGAGGTCAACACGCCGCTGACCGGCATTTCCAGCTACACCCAGATGCTGCTCGAGGGTGCCGACCCGGCGGATCCGCGCACGCCTGTGCTGGAGAAGATCGAAAAGCAGACCTTCCGCGCCGCCCGCATCGTGAACGGCCTGCTCAACCTGTCGCGGCCGAGCGCCGCGGAACAATCCGAGCGCACTGTCGTCGATCTCAATGTGGTCATTGCCGACGTGCTGTCGCTGCTCGAGCACCAGTTCGAGAAGGGCAGCATCAAGGTGCGCCGCGAGCTTCATGCCGAGCCGGTCCGCGTGATCGGCTTCGAGTTCAAGCTGCAGCAGGTGTTCCTCAACCTCTTCCTCAACGCCCGCGACGCCATGAACAGCGGCGGCTGGCTGACCATTTCGACCCGCACCGACGGCCGGGAGGTGGTGGCCGAGGTGGCCGACACCGGCAGTGGCATTGCCGCAGAGCACCTGGCCCGCATTTACGACCCGTTCTTCACGACCAAGCCCATTGGCCAGGGCACCGGGCTCGGGTTGTCGATTACCTACGGCATCGTGCGCGAGCACGAGGCCACCATCCAGTGTGACAGCACGCCCGGCACCGGCACCCGATTCGAGATCCGATTCGCAGCTTGCCCTGAGCAAGCACGAGCGGATGATCCATCCGCTCGTGCGAGTCGAAGGGGACACTAACCATGCGACGGAATGCGTCAGTACTGGTCATCGACGACGAAGAGGTGATGCGCGACATCCTGGGGACGCTCCTCGAGCGCGAGGGCTACAGCGTGCGACTGGCGTCGGGCGGGCAGGAAGGGCTCGAGCTGGCCAAGTCGCTGCCGTTCGACGCGGTGATCGTCGACGTGATGATGCCCGGCCTCGACGGCATGCAGGTGCTGGACGAGATCAAGAAGCACGACGATGACCTGCCGGTGCTGATGGTGACCGCCTACGCCTCGATGGAAAGCGCGATCGCGGCCATGAAGAAGGGCGCGTTCGACTACATCACCAAGCCGTTCAAGAACGACGAAGTGCTGGTGGTGTTGCGCAACGCCGTCGAGCGCCGCCAGCTGGTGGCCGAGAACGTGGCGCTCAAGCAGAACCTGCAGGCGCGCTACCACAAGTTCTCGGGCATCATCGGCAAGAGCAGCCGGATGAAGCAGGTGTTCGACCTGATCATCCAGGCGGCGCCGAGCCGCTCGACCATCCTGATTACCGGCGAAAGCGGCACCGGTAAGGAACTGGTCGCCCGCGCCATTCACCAGAATTCGGCGCGCAGCGACCGCTCGTTCGTCGCGGTCAACTCGGGCAACCTGCCGCCCGACCTGCTCGAGTCGACCCTCTTCGGCCACGTCAAGGGCGCGTTTACCGGCGCGGTGTATCCCAAGAAGGGCATGTTCGACCTGGCCGACAAGGGCACGATCTTCTTCGATGAGATCGGCAACGTGCCGATCGAGACGCAGGCGAAGCTGCTGCGCGTGATGCAGGAACGCGAGTTCATGCGCCTGGGCGGCATGGAAACCATCAAGGTCGACGTCCGCATCGTCGCCGCAACCAACGTCGACCTGAAGCACGAGATGGAAGAGGGCCGCTTCCGCGAGGACCTCTACTATCGCCTGCACGTGATCAGCATTCACCTGCCGGCGCTGCGCGAGCGCCGCGACGACATTCCGCTGCTGGTCCAGCACTTCCTCGACAAGTACGGCGAAGAGAACGGCCGCAAGAACATCGAGGTGGCGCCGGAAGCGCTCGACCTGTTGATGGAGTACGACTGGCCGGGCAACGTCCGCGAGCTGGAGAACGTGATCGAACGCGCGGTGGTGCTGGCGACCGGGCAGCGCATCGGCACCGAACTCATCCCCGACCAGGTGCGCAAGAGCCCGTCGTTCCAGATCCCGCACGTGGTGATGCCGGTCGAAGGCGTCTCGTTGAAGGAAGTGACGGTTGCCTACGAGCGCCAGTGGATCGAATCGGCGCTCGAGGCCGCCGGCGGCGTGCAGAAGCGCGCGGCCGAGTTGCTGCGCATCAAGCCGACGACGCTGAACGAGATGATCAAGCGGTACGACATCCGCCCCAGGCGGAAGAAGGCGTCGGCCGCCGGCGCCGAGCCCGAGCCGGGACCTGCAGAAAACGGCGACGAACTCGAGGTCGTCGGCGAACCCGACTAGCGAGCCATTCACAGGAGACCAGGAGGTCAGAAGAAGATTCTTCTTCTGATCTCATGAGCTCCTGTCCGAGAATGCTCGCTATGAAAGCCAGCATTCGCACCACCCTCGTTCTACTCGCGCTGCTTGCCGCGGGCGCCTCAATACAAACACCGACAATCCAGGCGCAATCGGCTGCGCCTGCGGCCGTCACCTCGCCCGAGAAGTTCTTCGGCTTCCAGATGGGTGCCGATCGCAAGCTCGCCAACTGGGACCAGCTGCATGAGTACTACCAGTTGCTGGCGAAGACCTCGAACAAGCTGAAGGTCGTCGAGCTCGGCAAGAGCAGCGAAGGCCGGCCCTATCTGGCGATCTTCATCTCGTCGCCCGCCAACCTGGCCCGCCTCGAGCAGTTGCGCGCGGCGAACGCGCGCCTGGCCGACCCGCGCGGCCTGTCGGAGGGTGAGGCCCGCAAGCTCGTCACCGGCGCCAAGGCGGTGGTGATTCAGTCGTTCGCGCTGCACTCGAACGAGGTGGCCGCGTCGCAGACGGCGGCGGAGTTCGTGTTTGACAGCATCACGCGGACCGACGAGGAAGCCACGCGCATGCTGGACAACGTGATCAGCATCGTGATGCCGTCGATCAACCCGGACGGCACGCAGATGATCGCCGACTGGTACATGAAGTACGTCGGCACCGAGCACGAGGCGGCGAACCTGCCGTGGCTGTACCAGAAGTATTCGGGCCACGACAACAACCGCGACGGCTTTGCCCTGAACCTGCCCGAGTCGCAGCACCTGGGCAAGTTGATGTACCGGGATTGGCTGCCGCAGGCCTATGTCGACCATCACCAGATGGGCAGCGGCAATGCCCGCCTCTACATTCCGCCCTATGCGGAACCGATTCGTCCTGGCGGCGACCCGCTGGTGTGGCGCGAGATGACGCTGTGGGGCGCTCACATGGGCAACCAGCTCGAGGCGGCCGGCAAGACCGGCGTGATCGGTTCGGCCATCTACTCCGGCTGGGGCCACATGGGCTTCCACTGGATCACGCCGTTTCACAACATCGCGGGCATGCTGACCGAGTCGGCGAGCGCGCGGCTGGCGACACCCATGTTCATGCACCCCGATCAGCTGCGTGGCGGTCCCCGCGGCCTGCCCGCCTACGAGGTGCAGACGACCATGCCCAGCCTCTGGAATGGCGGCTGGTGGCGCGTCCGCGACATCGTCGAACAGCAGAAGATCGCGGCGTGGGCGACGGTTGACCTCGCGGCCCGCAACCGCGAGACGGTGCTGTGGAACATGTATCTCAAGGGGACGCGGCAGACCGAGCGCGGTGCCGCGGCGCCGGTGAAGGCCTACGCGATTGCCGCGGACCAGCACGATCGCCAGACGGTGAAGAAGCTGGCCAACATGCTGATGGCCTCGGGCGTCGAAGTGCACCAGGCCAAGGCGCAGTTCATCGCCGATGGCCGTGTTTACGGGCCCGGGTCGTTCGTCGTCACGACGGCGCAGCCAAAGCAGGGCCTCGTCCGCTGGATGCTGGGCCGCACCTTCTATCCCGACAACACCTACACGCGCGATCTCGAGGGCAACCCGATTCGACCCTACGACATGTCAACCGACACGTTCGGCGAGTTCATGGGTGTGCGCAGCGATCCAATCGGCGAGAAGATCACCGCCGATCTGGTCAAGCTGACGGCGCCGGTGCCGATGACCGGCACCGCGGCCACCGCGGCTGCGAATGGCTACGTGCTCGACGGCCGGTTGAACGACAGCTTCCGCGCGGCGTTCCTGCTGCTCGACAAGGGCATGGCCGTGCGCCGGGCCAGCCAGCCCTCGGCTGATGGCAGCGTCAAGGCCGGCGACTTCCTGGTCGCGTCCGGTGATGTTGCGGCTGTCGCGCAACAAACGGGGGTGGACTTCGTCGCGCTGAAGTCGGCCGTGACCACCGGCGCGTACGCGCTGCGCAAGCCCCGGGTCGCCATGTATCAGCGCTACGGCGGCGGCAACATGGACGAGGGTTGGACGCGCCTGATGCTCGAGCAGTTCAACGTGCCGTTCAAGTCGATCATGGACACCGAACTCAAGGCCGGCGGCCTCGAGGCGAAATACGACACCATCATCCTTCCGGCTGACTCCATCGCCGCCATGACCGGCGAGCAGCCTCCCGCCGGCGCGGGCAGTCCAGGGGGTGGCGGCGGATTCGGTGGTGGTCCCGACAACACGCCGGCCGAGTTCCGGAGCGGATTCGGCGCCGAGGGCGTCAAGGCCCTCCAGGCGTTCGTCGAAAAGGGCGGCACGTTGCTCACCTTCGCGAACGCCGGCGACCTCCCGATCCAGCGCTTCAGCCTGCCGCTCCGCAACGTCGTGGCCGGGCTGCCCTCGAAGCAGTTCTGGTCGCCGGGGTCCACGCTGAAGGTGCACTTCGCCAACACCAATCCGCTGGTCTACGGAATGCCGGCGGACGGCCTGGTGATGTTCATGGCCGGCGGCCAGGTCTACGAAGTGACGTCCACCGACCGCAGCCACAACGTCGAGATCCTCTCGACCTACCTCGACCGCGACATCCTGCAAAGCGGCTGGCTGCTGGGCGAACAGGTCATTGCGAAGAAGGCGGCGGCCGTGTCGGTGAAGCTTGGCGAAGGCAAGGTCGTGCTGTTCGGATTCCGTCCCCAGCATCGTGACCAGACGCACGGCACGTTCAAGCTGGTGTTCAACGCGCTGTTGAATGGCCCGGCTGGCGAGGCCGCCACGACCACGACCTCGCGGCAGTAACAGGGCGGGCCGGGGGGTGACCTCCCCGGCCCCTTCCCGGTTACAGAAACGGTTGCAGCATCGCGCGGCCGACGACGAGCCATCCCGCCGATTCGACGAACAATACGCGAACGAACGCAATTGCCAGCACGGCGGTGCTGATCGCATCCACGCGATGCACCCGCCCGCGCGTCACAACGTCGAACCCCATCGCAATCGCCATCGGCGACAGCCAGAGCAGGAAGAACGGGAGCAGCGGCAGGTTCAGCCGCGCCACGGCGGCGAACGCCAGTGCCACGGTGGCGGCAATAATCAGGCGCTTGTGGATCTCCGGTTTGTGCCGGAAGGCAATCGCCGTCCCGAAGAAGCCTGCGAACAGGATCATGTCGCCGATCGGCAGCAACAGGAATCCGGCGGCCGCGTCAACCGTCCATTCACCGGCCCGCACGTGCATGACCGGTGCGGCGAAGGTGACGATCACACCCATCACGAAGACCAGCACGCCGTAGCCAATGCCGAGCCGGCCCACCTGGCGGTGAAGCCGCACCCTGCCAGAGGCGGCCAATCCGACTTGCAGGAAGAGCAGGGCCATCCAGCCGGTGAAGACCGCGCCGTGCAGGTGCATCACCAGCGGCCGCGTGACGCCGCCGGACAGCAGCGCCCCGAAGTAACTTGGCCAGAAGCCGGTAATGACGGTGGCGATCAGGAACAGTGTGAGGCCCAGATAGAACTGGTGGGTGCGGCGGCGGTCGGCGACGGTGCGATCTCGAAGAAGGTCCCGAGCGTCTGCAACTGCTTCTGCTGCTGGTGCCATTGGCGAACCCCTTGGCTGGCGTTACCGGTCGAGCAGCCGCATCTTAACCGCGAACAGAGCAAGAGAAGACGTTTCTCTTGAACTCCTGAACTCCTGTTACTTGATCGAGATTGCGCCGGCCTTGGCGAGCGCTTCGAGATACTGCACGACCGCCGGCAGGCCCACCGGGCTGAACTCGGCCATCACCGCGTCGCGAATGTCGCTGATGGTGCGCTTGCCGTCGATGAAGTTGACGATCTCGTAGGCGACGTCGGCGTGGTTGGCGAGCTTGAGCACGGCCGAATCGGCCGTGCCGGCCGCACCGGGCACGCGCGTCGGCACGCGCTGGTCGTCACCGCCGCGGCCACGGATGCGTTCCGCCGGAGGCACAAACGGCGAGCTGGTGATGCCGAGGCTGGTCCATACCGACGCCACACCCTTCTCCATGTCGGCCATGCGGCTGGCCAGCGTGGCGTCGAGCGGCGTGGGCATGAACCGCGCCAGCGAGCGAATGCGGCGATGCTCGCGATCGATCGCCTGGCCCATCAGGATCAGCACATCGGCACCGGCCCGCTGCGAGGGTCCCATCTGCGCCACCGCCCGCCGCCCATCTTCGGCAAGTCGTGCGTGCGCGCCGATCATCAAGTGCGACAGCAGCGCTTCGGCGCCGTCGTTCGGCAGCGTCGCCAGGAAATAGGCGGCCGCGGCGGCGGTGGCCGCCACGTGATCGCGCGAGGCCCAGGCGTTGACGACAATCGTCGTCGTCGGAATGCCGTAAGGGTCGAGCCGCAACTGCCCGAGATCCTCGAACGGCCGCATCTCGGCCACGTAGCCGTTGCGGCGGATCAGCACCTCGACGACTTCGTCGGCGATGGCCGCGGTTGACCAAGGCGCACGCACGACCTGCAGCGGACGATCCGCCAACTCGGCGACGTGAATCGCCGCCTTGGCTCCGGCGATCATCGACTTGTCGATCGCCGAGGCGACGCGAATCGATCGGGCCGGCGGCGGGATGGTCTTGCTGGCGACCAGCGCGCTCAGCTTGCGGGCGGCGCGCGAAGCCGCCGCGCACTCGTCCTCGCGGCACGTCAGCAGGATCCAGCCGGCCGCAGGGTCGGTTCCCGTCGTCTGTGGAGACGACTCCGCCGTCAGCGGCTGCTCATCGATCGCCGACAGGATCGCCGGCGCCAGCAGGGTTTCGGCCGGCGTTAGCGGCGCCCGCTGGCCGAACTGCCAGGCCAGGGCAATGGCAAGCAGCAGCGCGATCATCGGCGCAGCGACCCGATCAGGCGGTCATACTTCGACAGGATCACGTCCCACCGGTAGTTGCGCTTGATGTACTCCTTGCCGTTGCGGCCCATGCGATCGCGCATCCGCTCGTCGGCCAGCAACAGCTTGGTGCACTCCAGGAACTCTTCCCGGTTGGCGTAGTACAACCCGGCGTTGCTCTTCTCGCAGTGGTCCACCAGCACTTCCGAGCGCGCGTTACACAGGATCGGCGTGCCCACCGCCATGGCCTCGAGCGCCAGCAGTGACAGGCTCTCGAACGGGGAGGGAACGACGACGATGGTGGCGGCTTCGAGGGCCTGGAGGCGCTCGCGCTCCGAGAGCAGGCCGGCAAAGCGGACCCACGGCACCTCGGGCAGCTGCATCAGCTTCACGCCCATCAGGGTCAGGGCCGCTTCGCCGCCCTGTTCCTTGTAGCTGGTGAAGTACTCGATCAGTTCCTCGCAGCCCTTGCCGGCGTCGATGCGGCCGCCGTAGAGCAGGAACTGGCCCTGCAGCCGGTGCCGCCGGCGGAACTGCGCACCGCGCGTCCGCAGGTGCTGCGGCAGGCGCTTGTGAATCTCGTCCTCGTCTTCCGGCTCCGGCTCGTCCGCCTGGGCGCCGTCCTGCAGCAGGTCCACGCCGCAGCCGACGGTCTCTTCGGCCGCCGCGCGGAACTCGAACGTGGTCTTCAGGAAGTTCTTTTCGACCTCGGTATTGAAGGCGACCGCCGACGGCTTGGCGAACATCTCGCGGTAGATGCCAAGGTGAATGGCCGGCTCGTCGTGCGCGGTCGGCACCAGGATGCTGCGCGCCGGATCGACCGCCAGGCCCAGCACCGTCGGCGCATACAGGTAAGTGAAGAAGATCATCGCGTCGTATTGCCGGTGATGCTTGTTCAGGTACTCAATCAGCTGCGGGCACCACGGGCCCTGCTGCTCGAGCCACGACATTTCGTCTTCCCGCGTGTGCGGGTGATGGAAGATCCAGTCTGAGTACTGGTTAAAGGCGTTGATGTCGCGGGTCTTCGCGTTCTTGAACCGCCGCACCGTGACGCCGCGAATGCGGTCGGTGCCCTCCGGGTATTCGTTCTCCCAGGTGATGTAGTCGCGGGCACAGGTGGTCAGCACCTCGACCTCGTGCTTGGCGGCCAGCCGCTCGGCAATCAACCGGCAGTGATATTCGGAACCGCCGAGAATCTCGGCGCCGTAGCGTTGAACGATGAATGCAATCTTCACGATGTCAGCCTTTCGAGCTCGCGGCAGATCCGGGCGTCGCCAAAGTCATTCAGGCGGGCGCGCTGTCCGGCTATCACCTGGGCCCTGAGCGTGTCGTTGTAGGCGAGCTCCCCCAGGAGCTCGGCGGCGTATTCGAGGTCTTTCGGCGCAAACTGCACGCCGGCTCCGCCGAGCGTGTCGGGAACGGCGGTGGAGGAATAGGCGAGGACGGGCACATCGGCGGCCATGGCCTCGAGCAGGGGGACACAGAACCCCTCGTGCTCGGAGAGCGAGATGTAGACACTGGCCATGCGGTAGTAAGTGGCAAGGTCTTCATCGGGCACCGGTCCGGTGAACAGGAAGCGGCCCGGCGGCATGCGGTACTGGGCCAGCAGGGCCTGAATAGTGTTGAAATAGCGCGGCACGGCGTCGGTGCGGCCGACGAAGATGAAGCGATACGACTCGTCCACGTAGCGCTTGTAGTGCTCCGCGAGCTTGATGTGGTCTTCGATTCTCTTGTTCGGAGCAATCCGGCCCACGAACAGGAAATTGAGGAAGCCGTCGGTCCTGAGCACCGCCTCGAGCGCGGGGCGCCGCGGGGCCGCCGTGATCCGACCGGTGTCGATGGCGATGGGGAAGACACCGGTGTTGGTGAAACCCATGTCCTCGAGTTCCTGCCGGTTGTACTCCGAGTCGCCGAGCGCGACGTCGGTATGGCCGACCAGCGACTTCAAGTCCTCGCGGCTGAGCGCGCACAGCCGGAAGATATTCGCATCGTAGCCCGCGAAAAAGTGCGCCGGCGTCACGTTGTGGTACTGCAGCACGCGTCCGCGGGGCAGCCTGGCGAAGGCCGCCGTCATCGGCGAGACGAGCGCGAAATGAAAAATCGTGAGGTCGCCCGACCCGGCCGCCGGATCGGTCCAGTCCCGCACATCGCCACGCAGGTCGTCGTCCATCGTCATGGCGTAGATCTCTGATTCGTGGCCGAGTCCGCGCAGCAGTCCCCGCACGCGGCGCGCCGAATCGCCGATCGCATCGCCCCGATGGGCGGCGGGCACCCATTGATTCACGATCATGGCCGGGAGTCGGGAGTCGGGAGTCGGGAGTCGGCGGGCTGCTCGGTTCCCGGTTCCCGACTCCCGGTTCCCGAGGGTTCGGCGGGCAACGCCAGGAAGGCCGACGGGCGGTAGGCCTTGATCTCGGCGAACTCTTCGGCCAGCTGCACTTGATCCCAGAAGTCGAACGCCACCGGCGGGTGGGGACGGCGCGGCGTGGCGAGCAGCTGATCCACGAAGGCGAGCAGCGTGCCGTCGAAGTCCCTGGCTTCGAGGCGATCGAGCGCCGCGTCCTGGCCGTCAAGAATGCGCTCGCGCATGGCGCGATCCTCGACCACCGCGTTGACGAGCGCCGCGACCGCCACCGGATGCTTGTCCGAGTACAGGATGCCGGCCCCATCCATGGTGGCCGGCACCGCGGTGGCGGCATACGCGATCACCGGCACGCCCATGTGGAAGGCCTCGATCAGGGGCACGCAAAAGCCCTCGTGCTCGCTGGCGCACAGGAAGACATCCGCCAGTTCGTAATAGGCCGTCAGCTCCTCGTTGGACACGTGGCCGGTGAAGTGGACGTCCGAGACGCCGCAGTCGGCGATGAACTGATGCAGCAGCGTCAGGTAACGCTCGAAGCCCGACTGGGCGCCCACGAGCAGCAGGCGCGATCGCGGATTGAACCACTTCTTGTACGCCTGGAACGAGCGGATGACGTCCTCGAACTTCTTGTTGGGAATCACGCGCCCGACGAACAACACGTTGACCCAGTCATCGTCAAACTGCCCGGCGTGCACGTAATTAGCGGGGCCACTCAGGTGGCTGAACCCGGGCACGACCGGCAGCACCCCGGTGACCGGGAAGCCGAGGTCCGCGAGCTCCTGGCGGTTGTACTCCGAATCGCCCAGCGCCAGGTCGCAGCGGTCTCGGTAGAGCGCCAGCTCGCGCCGTCCGCGAAAGCACAACTGCACCAGCTCCTTGTGGATGTCGACGAAGTATTCCGGCGGCGTGATGTTGTGATACACGAGCGCCATCCGCTCGGGCAGTGCATAGGCCACGCGCGATGCCCGCGAGCCGATCGAGAAATGGTGAAACAGGATGTTGTCGGGGTGGCTCGCATCCACCAGGTCCCGGTAGTCGAGCGTCAGGTCCTCGAGCCGCGGGTCAGCGGTCTGAACAAAGATCTCCGACTCGTACCCGGCCGCCCGCAAGACGCGCTGAATCCCCAGCACCTCGTTGCCGATCGCGTCGCCGTAGCCGAGCGTCGCGAGCACCTGGTGAATCGCGATCGCCACTACTTTGCCCCGCGACCGCCGCCGTTGCCGCCGCCGCCGGGCCTTCGTCGGCGCTGCGGGCGCCCTCCGCGCCGTTGCTCACGTCCGCGGTTGCCACCTTCAGGACGCCCACCCTCTGGGCGCGGGCCCGGTGGCTTGCCCTGAGCGGCGTCGAGGGGCTTGCGGTTGGCGTCCGGCTTTGACCGGCCGTCCGGCCGTGGACCACGCTGATCACGACGCTGATCGCGGCGCGGGTCACGCGGCTGGAACTGTGGCCGCTCGGGCTGCGGCGGCCGGCTCGGCGCCGGCGATTGCGAGACAGCGGGCCGCTCAGTTCTCGCGCTTCGCCCGCTTCTCACTTCCGACTTCTCACTTCTCGCTTCCCGATAGGCCCCGGTCGGCAGTTGCTTGACGATGCTGTCAGCGGGCGGCAAGGTGCGGCGCCGGCGGCTGAACCAACCCGGCATCGGCTCCATCGTCCGCGACGGGGTCTCTTTCGACAACTGCTCCAGCATCTCGACGTACTTCTTCTCGATCACCGGCCAGGCGTAGTTGCGCTCGAAGAACGCGCGCCCGTTCCGGCCGAGGGCTTGCTGCAGGTTCGGCCCGGAATCGATCGCGCGCATGGTCTCGGCGAATTCGTGAAAGTTGTCGTAGAACAACCCGGCGTTGCTGCGGAGGCACTGGCCCTGCAGCACGTCGCACTTGGCGTTGGCGAGTACGGGCTTGCCCATCGCCCACGCCTCGAGCGCCACCATCGACAGGCTTTCGAGGTACGACGGCATGATCAGCACTTCGGCCGCGGCCATCGCGTCGTACTTGTCCTGATCTTCGAGGAAGCCTAGGTGGTGAATGCGCGGGTGCGTGGGAATGGGCACGTGCGGTGTGCCGACCAGCACCAGGTGCATGCCGTCAACCAGCGCGGCGCTGTAATGCTCGAAGAAGTTGAACAGCTCGACGCAGCCCTTGTTCTCGTCGATGCGGCCGACGTAGATCGCAAAGCGATCCCGGATGTCGAACTTCTGCCGGAAGCGGCCGCCGTTCGAGCGCTCGGGGATCTCGGAACCGACGCCGACCACCACGCCCGGCACCGACTGGTTGTTGGATACGCCCTGGATCAGCGCGCGTTCCTCGAACGAGTTGTACATCAACGCGCGGATGCCGCGGAACACCGGCGGGAAGATGCCGAGCCCGAGCGCGCCATCGCGTTCCGCGGTCGGCACCAGGATCGCCTTCGAGGCCACGGCGCGGCAGCCGTAGAACGAGTGGTGATAACGGAAGCTGAAGAAGATGAAGAAGTCGTAATCGGCTTCGTGCGCCTTGATGTGGTTGATCAGGGCCGGGCTGGTCGGGCCTTCGGCGTCAAGCCACGCAAGCTCGTCGCCGAGCGAATGGCGCTTGGTGAATACGGTGGCCGACCACTTCCCGAATTCAATCGGGTCGCGTTCGACCGCCACCGGGAAGCGGTGGACGGTAATCCCGTTCACGAGCTCCTTGCCTTCCGGCAGCTCGTTCTTCCAGGAAATGTAGTCGCGATGCGCGCACGTGGTGAGCACCTCGACCTGGACGTGCTTGCCCAGGTGCTCGGCCACATAGCGGGCATGCTGCTCGGCGCCGCCGTTGATGTCGGCGCCGTACCGCTGGACGACGACCGCGACCTTCACTGCTCGCCGTTATCGTCGGAAGAGGGGAGGTCGCGCCGCGGCTCGCCCGGGTCCTGGGGAGCGGCGGCGGACTCGCCGCGGGTGTCCGAAACCTGTTCGGAGGCGGAGGTCTGGGCGCCGCCCACATCCTCCGGGCCGCCCATGTCGTCGCCGCCGTCGAAGCCTTCGCCGTCGTCGGGCCCATCCGACTCGCCGGCCTCGAAGGCCTCGCCGTCCTGGGGACCTCCGGGCTGCCCGGCCAGGGCCGCACCGCCACCCACTCCGGGCGAGCCCGGCAGGCCGGTCCCACCGCGCCGGCCGCGGCGTCTTCGCCGGCGCTTGCGGCTGCCATCACCCTGGGCGGCTTGCCCCTGGCCCTGGTTCGGTTGATTGCCGGCCGGGACGAAGCCCTCGAACGACCCGGCGGGGGCCGGCGTCGCGGCCGGCTCGTCGTCCTCGCGTTCGCGTTCGCGCCG
Organism: Acidobacteriota bacterium; assembly: GCA_030697165.1. Taxonomy (NCBI): domain Bacteria; kingdom Pseudomonadati; phylum Acidobacteriota; species Acidobacteriota bacterium. The sequence goes on along the minus strand of JAUYQQ010000008.1, from coordinate 29,275 downwards.
CGCCGGCGCATGAATCACCTCGGGGCGGTACTGGACCACGCCTTCGAGCGCCCGCACCCGGCGCTCGCTGAAGTCGAGCCGGCTCGACAGCGATTCGACGCGCATCCGCAGGTTCTGGGCCTCGATGCCCATGCGGGTGGTCTCGAGCACCAGGTTGTGCAGCACCTCGTAGTAGAGCGCGTTCCACTCGGCGCGCGAGCGGTCGAACTCGATCTTCCGGCGCGACTCGCGCTTCAGCAGGTCGACGTTGAACTGCGACTGCGTATGGAGGATCTGGTTGAGCACGTTCGGGTTGAAGAACAGCTTCAGGATCGGCATCAGCAGCTTGCGCATGAAGCGCAGCGGCGCGCGATGCGAGGCAAACAGCGTCTGGTCGTCGAAGGCGTAGGGCGCCTCGATCGTGGGCGGCTCGGTGGTGACCGCCGGCCGGCTCTTGCGGAACTGCTCGAGCAGGTCGGAGCGCAGGTTGCGGGGCTCCAGGAACTTCTCGAGCCGGACGCTGGCCAGCTCGCGGATCTGATCTTCGGTGTAGTCGGCGCCGCGCTTCTCGAGAATGCGGGCGCGGATCTGCTTCATGATCTGCTCGACGTCGACCGACTCGGAACGAATGGTGAACTCGCTCATCGACTGAACCTCAGGACTCGGACTTCGCCTGCTGGCGGCGTTTCCGGCTGGCAAACTCGGGCGCCTCTGCGATGCAGGTGCCGAGAATGCCGATTGATTGCTTGAATGCGTGCATGCCGGCACGCGTGATTGCGGCGGGCGATTCGCCCACCTGCGGATAGCCATTGGCGTCGGGTGTCAGCTGTTCCCAGTTCTCGAACAGCCGTCCCCACGGGCTCGCCAGGGCCTGTTTCATCTGGCGCTCGGCGTTTACCGGGTACCAGTAGCTGTCGTGGTAGATCACGCTCGCGATGTATGCCCACGGCGCGAGCACCGTTTTCAGCGACCACTCGATCGGCTTGCGCAGGGGTCCCCAGTAAATGTGGTGTTGCATCTTCGACGCGAACGTCATCTTCTTGAACGGGCCGGTGAACTGCCAGTTCTCTTTCGCCGCCTCGACGTCGCCGACGATCTCGATCTCGCGCGGGTCGCCGCAGCCGAGGCCGAGGTCGTGCGCCATCCGGATGTACTTGATCGACATCGGATCCATGCCCATCAGCTTGGCGGCCACCGCATCGATCGCGACCTGGTCGGCGCTGGCCAGCATCACGTTCTTGACGTGCGGCACCATGCAGCGCGGCCCGGGGCCGTCGCCGGCGAAGGTGCCGTCCATGACCGCGAACACGCCGCGGTGGATTTTCTTCTGGATCATCAACAGGTCGACCAGCGTCTCGTGGATCACCGGGTGGGTCCAGTGGCGGCGCTCGTTCAGCAGCCCGCCGAAGGCGTTCTTCATGGCCCCGGTCGTGGTCGTGAAGACGTGGGTCTTGACCGTCGGCAGGTGGATGATGTTCTCCCCGATGAAGCGCTTCGGGATCATGAAGCCGTCGGGGTAGACCTGCTTGAGGCAGAGGAACTTGTCGGCCAGCTCGCTGCCGACCGCCTCGCGGACGTTGAGCCACGGTTCGTCGCCCTCGTAGAGGTGCACGTTGCGGATGCCGTGCGCCTGCACCACCGGCAGCTGCTTGTTCGCTTCCTCGCCGAGGTGGGCGTCGATCACGACGGTGCGGTTGTGGCAGGCATGGATCAGGGCCGGGTCGTAACCGTCCTGTTTCATGGCGCGGATCACGCCATCGAGCTGCCACGGCGTGGTCGAGCAGCCGGGGAAGAAGAAGTGCCACGAGATGTTGATCTTGAGCGCGGTATCGGCGTCCCGGGCGATGACGTCCTGGTACCCGGCAAGGTTCATGACCGCGTGCGTGTCCTTCAGGACCGTCGCGGGCGAGGTCTTTCGAATGGCGACTGTTGAACGCGTCACGTCTCAGTTACGACGCGTACGGCCGATAGATGATCGTGACTACCGCGATGCCCCACAGCGCTACACAGCTCAGCAGCGGGCGATCCCGCAACAGCAAGTCCGACGGGCTGCCGCCACCGTGCTTGCGATGCACGAGGTACAGGTACCGGAAGATGCCGTAGATCGGAAAGGGCGTGGTCAGCACCAGCAGGTGGGTGCCGAACCGCTCGGCTGTGTCGGGGCTCGCGCAGTAGATGATGTAGACGACGAGTGTCGCCGCCGCTACGATCGCGATCATCTGATCGAGCAAGTACGGATCGTACTCCTCCAGAATTCGCCGGTGTCCCGAGGCCCCATCGGCCAGCGCGGTGATTTCATGCCGCCGCTTGGCCAGGCCCAGGAACAATGCCAGCAGGATGGTGCAGACCAGCAACCAGTCGCTGACCGGCACTCCGATTACCAATCCACCCGCCACGGCCCGCAGCACGAAGCCAATCGCGATCGACATCACGTCGAGGATCACGACATGCTTGAGCGTGTGCGTGTACAAGGCGAAGAGCGCCAGGTACGCCGCGGCAGCTACCGCAAACAGCGGCCGCAGCGCGTATGCCGCGGCCAACGCGACGACGCTCAGCCCAATCGCCCACCCGAGGGCGGTGCCGGCGCCGAGCGCGCCCGAGGCGATGGGCCGCAGCCGCTTGAGCGGATGCAGGCGATCGGCCTCTCGATCGGAAACGTCGTTGATCAGGTAGACGCTTCCGGACAACGCGCAAAAAATCAAAAAGGCCGCCGAAGCTAGCGCCAAGGCGGCCGGGTCGAACAATTTGACGGCAAAAACCAGCGCCGCAAAGACAATCAGGTTCTTGGTCCATTGATCCGGTCGCAGCGAAATGATCAGGTTCGCGACCGGGGACCGCGTCTCCACTTACTTGTAGCTCTTGACGGCTTCCGCCTCCGAATCGAAGGTGTCAAATACCGTCAGCAACTTGGTGATCGACAGCAGGTCTTCGATGCGCTTGGTCAGGTTCAGCAGCTTGAGGCTGCCGCCCTGGCGGCTGACCGTGGTGTACGTCCGGACCACTTCGCCCAGGCCCGCGCTGTCGATGTACGGCACGCCTTCGAGATTGAGCAACAGCTTCTTCTTGCCGGCGGCCAACAGGCTGTTGATCTTGTCCTTCAGCAACTCGTCGCCCTCGCCAAGGGTCATCTTGCCCTTGAGGTCGAGCACGGTCACATCGTTCACAGTGCGTTCGACGATTTCCATTCGCTTAGATCCTCTGCGTCGGTAAAACCCTTAGATCGTGGGCGTTAGCCGCCCTAAAAAGGTGTCGAATGTTACCACGAGAAAAGGGTTGGGGCCCCTAAAGACCCCACGCCCCGTTATTCGGTCTCGCGGCGAGCCTTCTTCCGATTGCGCTTCCGGGCGAGCGCCTGCTTCGCGCGGCGCTTGTCACCCGGCTTCAAATAGAAGGAGTGCTTCTTGATGTCCTTGATGATGTCTTCCTGCTGCACCTTGCGCTTGAAACGTCGCAACGCGCTTTCGATCGACTCACCCTCTTGCAATTTCACTTCGGCCATCTGTAGTCACCCCCTTTCGACCAGTTTTCATCCAAATCATCACATCACGAGATTTGGGCCCCTTGCCGGTCCGCGACCGACGGGACAAGTATGCTAGGCTATCACAAACGCAGACGGGGCCGCAGATGACACAGATAACACAGATAAATCTAGTGTTATCAATGACATAGATGGCTACAGCCCACCCCGGAAGTCAATCGCCCTAAACCGCCAATGCGCATCCTCATTATCGGCTCCGGCGGGCGCGAGCACGCCTTGGCCTGGAAGCTGGGTCAAGAACCCGGGGTTGACTACTTACTCTGCGCTCCTGGCAACCAAGCAATGTCTGTGGCGTCCGGCTTTAGCCGGACCATGCCCATCAATACTGAACCACTCGACATCCTGGATCTCGATGCCGTGGTTCAGCTGATCGCCCGCGAACGCATCGACCTGACGGTGGTGGGACCCGAAGCGCCACTGGGCCGCGGCCTGGCCGATCGACTGGCCGCCGAAGGCCGCCTGGTCTTTGGCCCGACCCGCGCCGCCGCCCAGCTCGAGACCAGCAAGGCGTTCGCCAAGGATTTCATGCAGCGGCACCAGGTGCCCACCGCGCACTATCGCGTGTGCACCTCGGCAGACCAGGCGCTGGCGGCCATTCGCTCGGGTGAGTTTGGTGACGCACTGGTCGTGAAGGCCGACGGCCTGGCCGCCGGCAAGGGAGTGGTCGTGGCGCCCGACCGCGCCACCGCCGAGGCCGCCGTGCAGGCGGCCATGGTCGATCGCAGCTTTGGCGACGCCGGGGCGCGGGTGGTTCTGGAGGAACTGCTCACCGGTCCCGAGGTCTCGTTCTTTGTCGTGGCCGCCGGCGTGGACTACGTGTCGTTGCTGTCGGCGCAGGACCACAAGCGCATCTTCGACCACGACGAAGGCCCCAATACCGGCGGCATGGGCGCCTTCTCGCCCAGCCCGCTGATGACTGCGTCGCTGCAGGCCCAGGTCGAGCGCGAGATCGTCCGGCCCGTCCTCGAAGGAATGGCCGCCGAAGGCACACCGTTCCGCGGCTTTCTCTACTGCGGGTTGATGCTGACGCCTGACGGCCCCAAGGTGATCGAGTTCAACGTCCGCTTCGGCGATCCCGAGGCGCAGGTCGTGCTGCCGCTGCTGACCGAGCCGCTCGCGCCTGTGTTGATGGCCGCCGCTGAAGGTCGTGTGGCCGACTCCCGACTCCCGACTCCCGACTCCCGGCACGTGTCGGTGGGCGTCGTCCTTGCCGCCCACGGCTATCCCGGCGAGGTGCGCTCGGGTGACGTCATCACCGGCCTGGACGAAGTGGCGCGCGACTGTTCCGACGTGATGGTGTTTCACGCCGGCGTGAAACTGCGTGGCGCTGATCTGGTCACGGCCGGTGGGCGCGTGCTCACGGTCGTCGGGACCGGATCCTCGTTCAAGATCGCCATCGCCCGCGCCTATGAAGCGGCCAGCAAGATCCACTTCGACGGCATGCAGTTCCGCCGCGACATCGGTCAAAAGGCCCTGGCGAGCCCAAGAGCATAAACAGGAGTTCAGGAGTCCAAGAGAATATTTCTCTTTATCTCCTTGGCTCCTGTTGATGTTGCAGCAGCGCGTTGATCGCATCGTCCAGGTGATTGCGGAAGGTGTTGGTGTTGTGCCCTTCCGACACTTCCAGGTAGGTGACCGGCGCGTTCACGCCGTCGAGCGTGGTCCGCAGCCGGCGGGCGCCGTCGACCATGGCGTCGTAGACGCCTCCCAACACGAAGAACCGGATCGATACGGCGGCGGCCCGCGCGTGCGCCTGGTTGGCAATCACCGACGACACCTGCTCTGGCGGGGCAAGCGCGGCGCACAAACCGAACACAGCCGGGAACTCGACCGCGAGATCGACCGCGCCGTAGGCGGCAAGTGAGCTGCCGAGAACAATGCGGTGGTCCGGCGCCGGGAAGGTGCGGAAGCGTTTGTCGATCTGCGGCACGAGTTCGCTGGTGATGAACGCCCGCCACCGCGGGTTACGGGTGTACTCTTCCTGCCGATCGCCTGGCTCCGAGAACACTGCGATCACCGGCGGAATGGCCTTGCGCGCGATGAGCCGGTCCAGCACGCGCGGCACGTCCATCCTCTCCACGTAGTTGCCGCCGTCGAGGACGTACATCACGGGATACAGCGTGTCGCTCGCCGCATAGCCAGGAGGCAGGTAGTACCACACGCGCCTGGGACCCAACAGCTCGCGCGAGATGATCGTGTCGGCAATCAGCTCGCCGGCCGGCGCGGGCGTCTCGTCATCCACTTCCGGGTTGGCGACCCAGAACGGCATGCGAACCTCCGAGCGCGGCCCGGCGTAAGCCTGCACCGCCCGCGGGTTCAGCGGATCGGCCGCCGTCTCTTCGTCGAAGAAGAAGACGTACTCGGCGCGGGCATTCGTGTACGCCGTGCCTTCAAGGTACGACCACGTCGTCCCGTCGACGCGGGTCATCTTGCCGATGGCGGCGTCGTAGCCTTGTGGCGTAGCGGCCCACGCGTTGAAGTCGCCGACCACGCGCGGGGTCTTGCCGTTGACGTCCCTGGCGAAGAACACCAGCCGGGTCTGGTTCTCGATGATCGGCGTACCGCCCCTGGCGGCGATGAACTTCTCGATCGCCGCGTCGCGCTGCTCCGACTCCATGCCAGGCAATCGCCGCTTGAGCTCGGCCCACGACTGCGGCTCGCCGGCGCAACCGGCCGCAACGAGCAGCGCGAGGACGCCGGGTGTGGTTTTCCACAGCCATCTCAGGAAAAGCACACCCGGCGTCATATCACCGCCACCTTCTTGGTTGATTGCCCCTCGACAATGAGCTGGCCACAAGCGGCTCGGATATCGCGTCCGCGGCTCTTGCGCACCGACACGTTCAGTCCCTTGTCGGCGAGAATCTTGGCAAAGGCGTTGATTACCTCATCCGACGGCCGCTCGAACGGAATGCCTGGGGCGGCGTTGAGCGGCAGCAGGTTGACCTTGGCCTTGACGCCCGACAGCACCTTCACCAGCTGGCGCGCGTCCTGCGGCGAGTCGTTCACGCCGGCCAGCATCACGTATTCGAACATGATCCGGCGTCGCTTGCTGAGCGGGAACCGCTTGCAGGCGTCGATCACGTCCTGCATCGAGTATTTCTTGTTCGACGGCACGATCGCCGCGCGCGTCTCTTCGGTGGCGGCGTGCAGCGATACGGCCAGGTTCGGCATCAGGTCTTCGCCGGCCAGCTTGTCCATCATCGGCACCAGGCCCACCGTCGAGAGCGTCACCCGCTTGGGGTGCAGGGCCAGGCCTTCTTTCTCGTTCAGCATCCGCAGCGCCTTCATCGTCGCGTCGTAGTTGTGCAGCGGCTCGCCCATGCCCATGAGGACGATGTTGAAGGACTTGTCGAGCAGGTCGAGCGACCGGGCGAGCAGCCGCACCTGGGCGGTGATCTCGGCGGCCGACAGGTTGCGGACCAGCCCCATCTTGCCGGTCAGGCAGAACGCGCAGCCCATGGCGCAGCCGACCTGGGTGGACACGCAAAAGGTCTGGGCCGGTGTGTCGGGAATGAAGACCGCTTCGATCTGCTTGCCGTCGGCCAGTTGCAGCACGAACTTCTGCGTGCCGTCGGTCGAGACGTCGCGCTTGATGATCGAGGGGAGGGAGATGGTCGCCTTCTCAACGAGGGCCGCGCGCAGTTGCTGGCCGAGGTCGGTCATCTGCGCGAAGTCGGTGACGCCGCGGCGCCAAATCCAGCGGTAGATCTGCTTGGCGTGAAAGCGCTTGTGGCCCAGCGACTCGACGAAGGTTTCGAGGTCGCCCAGCTCCATTCCGGCGAGGTCGGCCAGCACCCCTTCAGTGTAGCGCGTGTCCCGCCGAAGCCATTGGCGAAGGCGGACCCTAGTTGGCGAACCGCACGCGCATGGACGTCAGCGTGCGGGTCAGCGAGTCGCGCGCGGTGCTGTTGACCACGGGCCGGAGGAACGGGCTGAACAGGAACGGCAGGTTCCGGCTGAGCGTCAGCGATTCCACTTCGACGACGACCCCGTCGCCCACTTGCTTGTAGCGCCAGTACGAGTAGAGCCGCCACATGAAGCCGTGGTCGTTGCCTTCCGGCAACGCCCGTTCCTGCGGCGTCCCCGCGTTTTCGACCTCGACGATCCTGGTCGAGATGCTGTTGCTCAGTGCCCGGTCGGCCGCGATGCGGCGATAGGTGGTGTCGTACTCGGTGTCGTAGACCACCGTGATCAGCTTGGTGCGGCGCAGGCGCAGGAACAGCTTCTGCGAGTTCTCGCCGGTCTGCACCACGCGCGACGACAGCACGTCTTCCTGCTTGTGCTTGTCGGCCTGCGGCTCCTGCAGTGTCTTCAGCAGCACGTCGAGCTTCACGTTGGGCACGAAGCCGGTGCCGCGCCAGTGGTTGATCATGCCGCCCTCGACTTCGATCTCGCTCGCGGCGCCGTCGCGCGCAACCGCCCGCGTCACGATCACCTCGCCGCGGCGCAGCCGTTCCATCGACTTGGCCAGCTGTGCCTCCGGCTGGCGCTCGATGTCAAGGAAGGGCGAGTCGTCGCGCAGCTCCCTGTCGATGCGCGCCTCGATCGCCGCGGCATACCGGTTGAAGCCCTCGACGGTCTTTGCTTGCAGGATAGCCTCCATCGGTTCGGCCGACGCGGAGGTGGCGACAAGGACCATGAGCACAACGGCCATGGCCCGGAACCCGAATCCCGACAAGCAGTGCCCTCCCGACAAGCAGTGCCCTCCCGTCATGATCGGATGGTCTCCTCCAGGTAAAGGGCGTGGGCGTTCCTGACGCTCGTGATGACGAAGGTTACGACCATCCCTGCTACTCCCACAATACCCCCGAGATCGAACAAACGGAGCTCAACCAGGCCGAACGGCCGGATCACCGGCGAGCTGATCAGGGCGAAGGCGCCGGCCACCAGCGCCAGCCTCAGTTCGGTTGGCCCAATGCCGAGGAAGGCCATGTTGAACATGCCGCGGGCGTGGGTCGCCAGGTAGGATTCGGCCGACACCAGGAAGAACGCCGCCACCACCAGGACCGCCACCACCGGGCTCATGTGCCCCGAGGCGGCCAGCCCGGCAAACACCAGGGCTGTGCCGGTCAGGTCGATGACGTGGTCGAGGTAATAGCCGTAGCGCGGCCGCAGCTGGTTACGGACGCGGGCCAGGGTCCCGTCGAGGCTGTCGCCGAACCAGTTCAGCAGGAGGCACAGCGCCACAAGACCTGCACCGGCAACGGGATGGGACGCGGTCAGCCAGAACGCGAGGCCGGCGCCGGCCATGGCCGCCAGCCCGAGCGCAGACAGGTGGTCGGAGTGGATCCAGCGCGGCAGGTGCTCGGCCATCCAGATGAGCAGGCGTTTCTCGGACGCGGCAAGCAGGCTGGTGTTCCGGCGCGTATGGGTGGCGAATGACATCTCGAATCTCCCTTGTTTCGAAATGTGCAAATGGCGCCCAACGCGGCTCAAGTGATATGATCGCGCAGTAATTCTTTCTGCCGTAACCACTTAGTCTGCGGCAGGTTCCCACGTGTCCGAGCCCAACATCCGTCGCGCCGTCCTTGCCAACGGTGTCCGTCTAGCCACCGAGCGGATGCCGCACGTACGCTCGGTCGCCATCGGCATCTGGCTGACGCGCGGTTCGCGTCACGAGCCGACCGAAAGCATGGGCATCGCGCACTTCGTCGAGCACATGCTCTTCAAGGGCACGCCGACGCGCTCGGCCGAGGAAATCGCGCAACAGGTGGATTCGATCGGCGGCCAGATAGACGCCTTCACCTCCAAGGAGTACGCCGGCTACTACTTGAAGGTCCTCGACGAGCACCTGCCGCTGGCGGTCGAGATTCTCGCCGATCTGATCAGCAATCCGCTGATGGCCGACGATGACATCGAGAAAGAGAAGAAGGTCATTCTCGAAGAGATCAAGATGGTCGAGGATACGCCCGACGATCTGGTCCACGAGATCTTCGCCGAGGGCTTCTGGAGCGGCCACCCGCTCGGCCGTCCCATTCTCGGCACGCCGGCCAGCGTGAACGCGCTGACCCGCGACACCATCACCAAATACTTCGCGAACACCTACGTGGCCGGCAACTTCGTCGTCGTGGCCGTCGGTAACCTCGAGCACGACCAGGTGCAGTCGCTGCTGGAGAAGGCGCTCGCGCACATTCCGCATACCGGCCCCGACGCCGAGCACACGCCACCGGTCGTGGCCTCGACCATCCAGATTCGCAAGAAGGACCTGGAGCAGAGCCACGTCGTGTTCGGGACGCCGGCCCTGCCGCAGCACCATCCGGAACGCTACGCCGGCTACGCGCTCAACACCACGCTCGGCGGCTCGATGAGCTCGCGCCTGTTCCAGAACGTGCGCGAGAAGCGCGGCCTGGCGTACTCGGTGTTCTCGGGGCTGTCGTCCTACCAGGATGCCGGCGCGCTCAGCATCTATGCCGGCTGCGGCAACGACTCGGTCGCGGAGCTGATCGACGTGGTCGTCGCCGAACTGCGGCAGATGAAGCTGGGCGGGCTTGACCCCATCGAACTGCGGCGCGCCAAGGATCACCTGAAGGGTTCGCTGATGCTCGGCCTCGAGAGCACGTCGAGCCGGATGTCGCACCTGGCGCGCCAGGAAATGTACCGCGACCGCACCGACGGGCTCGACGAAATGCTGGCCGCGATCGAGCGGGTCTCGGCGGAAGACGTGTTGAAGCTCGCCGACCGGTTCTTCGCCCCCGGATCGCTCGCCGTGACGGTGCTCGGAAACGTCAATGGTCTGCAGGTCACCCAGGAGCACCTTGCACTCTAAGCACATGATCGACTCCCGACTCCCGACTCCCGACTCCCGACCATGATCAGCCGCTACACCAACCCCGAGATGGGCCGCATCTGGAGCGACCAGCGGCGCTACGAAACCTGGCTCCAGGTCGAAGTGGCCGCCGCCGAGGCGATGGCCGCCGCCGGCATCATCCCCGCCGAAGCGGCGCGGGACCTGCGCGAGAAGGGCGCCTTCGACGTTGCCCGCATCGACGAAATCGAAAAGGTCACCCAGCACGACGTCATTGCCTTCACCACCTCGGTGGCCGAGAAGGTTGGGCCGTCGGCGCGCTGGCTGCACTTTGGCCTGACCTCGTCCGACGTGATCGACACCGCGCAGGCGGTGCAGATGGTCGAGGCGTGCGACGTGATCCTGAAGCTGCTGACCGGCCTCGGCGAGGCCGTCAAGACGCGCGCGATCGAGCACAAGGACACGCCGATGATCGGGCGGACGCACGGCGTCCATGCCGAGGTCATGACCTTCGGCTTGAAGCTGGCGCTGTGGTACGCCGACATCGCCCGCTCGATCGAGCGCGTGCGGCGGGCCCGCGAGGGCGTGCGCGTGGGCATGATCTCGGGTGCGGTCGGCACCTTCGCGCACCTGGACCCGAAGATCGAGGAAGACGTGTGCCACCGGCTCGGGCTCGAGCCCGACGCCGTGTCGTCGCAGGTCATCCAGCGCGATCGCCACGCCGAGTTGTTGAGCGCGCTGGCCATCACCGGGGCATGCCTCGAAAAGTTCGCGCTCGAGATTCGCGGCCTGCAGAAGACCGAGATCGGCGAAGTCGAGGAGCCGTTTGCCAAGGGGCAAAAAGGGTCGTCGGCGATGCCGCACAAGCGCAACCCGATTGGCTGCGAACAGATCGTCGGCCTGGCCCGCCTGCTGCGCAGCAACGCCATGGCGGCGATGGAGAACGTGGCGCTGTGGCACGAGCGCGACATCTCGCACTCGTCGGTCGAGCGCGTCATCCTGCCCGACACCTTCATTGCCCTCGACCACATGTTGCGCCGCTTCACCCGCATCGTCAGCGGCATGGTGGTGTATCCCGATCGCATGCTGGCCAACCTGAACCGGTCGCGCGGCGTGGTGTTCTCGGGACAGGTGCTGCTCGAACTGGCCCGCCACGGCGTCTCGCGCGAGCAGGCCTACGAGTGGGTGCAGCGCAACGCCATGCGCTCGTTCCACGAGCAGCAGGACTTCAAGCCGCTGCTGCTGGCCGATGCCGACATCGCCGTGGTGCTGCCGGCTGATGAGATTGAAAAGGCGTTCGACCTGAAGGAACAGCTCCGCAACGTCGACGTCGTGTTCGCCCGAGTTTTTGATACCAGGAGGGCGGCACTTTAGTGCCGCCGGAGGAGATCGTATGCGTGCCCGTGTGTATGTGACCTTGAAGCCGTCCGTGTTCGATCCCCAGGGCCGCGTCGTCGCGGATGCGCTCGTCACGCTCGGCTACCAGGACGTGCAGGATGTGCGGCAGGGCAAGTTCTTCGAGGTCGAGCTCACTGAGCCGGATGCGACGAAGGCGAAGGCGCGGGTGACCGAGATGGCCGACAAGCTGCTCGCCAACCCGGTGATCGAGAGCTACCGCGTCGAGGTCTTCGAATGAGGCGGGAGTCGGGAACCGGGAGTCGGGAGTCGAACCGATGAAATTCTCAGTGGTCGTCTTCCCCGGGTCGAACTCGGATTACGACGCGTTCTACGCGGCCTCGGCGGTGATTGGCGAGGACGCGGCGCTGGTGTGGCACAAGGACACCGACCTGCAGGGCGCCGACGTGGTGATCCTGCCTGGCGGCTTCGCGCACGGCGACTACCTTCGCACCGGCGCCATTGCCCGTTTCTCGCCGATCATGTCGGCGGTCAAGGCGTTTGCCGACCGCGGCGGGCCGGTGCTGGGCATCTGCAATGGCTTCCAGGTGCTGCTCGAGGCGGGCATGCTGCCGGGCGCCATGGTCAGGAACGACCGCATCAAGTTCGTGTCGCGACTGGTGCCGGTGCGCGTTGAGCAAACCGATACGCCGTTCACGGCGGCCTGCGCCGCCCGGCAAGTGCTGCACATGCCGGTGGCGCACGGCGAGGGCAACTACTACGCCGATCCCGAGACGCTGGCCGCGCTCGAGGCCCACCGCCAGGTCGTGTTCCGCTACGCGGATGCCGCCGGCGAGGTCACGCCCGCCAGCAACATCAACGGCTCGCTCAACAACATCGCCGGCATCTGTAACCGGCAACGCAACGTGGTGGGGCTGATGCCGCACCCCGAGCGCGCGACGGAAGCCCAGCTGGGGAGCGCGGACGGCCGCGTGATCCTGGCATCGGCAGTGAAAGCTCTCGCATCCCTCTCGAGGTAACGGCACCGGTGGCAGTCATTGACGCGGCAGTTCTGGAACGACACGGCATCAAGCCGGACGAGTACGAGCGCATTCTCGAGCTGATGGGCCGCGAGCCCAACCTGCTGGAGCTGGGCCTGTTCTCGGTGATGTGGTCCGAGCACTGCAGCTACAAGAGCTCGCGCGTGCACCTGAAGACGCTGCCGACCACCGGCCCGCGCGTCGTGCAGGGGCCCGGCGAGAACGCCGGCGCGGTCGACATCGGTGGTGGCTTATGCGCGGTCTTCAAGATTGAGTCGCACAACCATCCCTCGTTCATCGAGCCGTACCAGGGCGCTGCGACCGGTGTCGGCGGCATCATCCGCGACATCTTCACCATGGGCGCGCGGCCGATCGCGCTCCTGAACGCGCTGCGTTTCGGCTCGCTCGACCAGCCGCTGGCCCGCCGCATTTTCGAGGGGGTCGTCGCCGGCGTCGGCGGCTACGGCAACAGCATCGGCATCCCGACCGTGGGCGGCGAGATCGTTTTCGACGACATGTACTCCGGCAACCCGCTCGTGAACGTGCTGTGCCTCGGCATCTCGCGCATCGACGGCATCGTCAAAGGCGCCGCCAAGGGCGCCGGCAACCCGGTGTTCTACGTTGGTGCCAAGACCGGCCGCGACGGCATCCACGGCGCGACCATGGCGTCGGCCGAGTTCGACGAGAAGTCGGCCGAGAAGCGTCCGGCCGTGCAGGTCGGCGATCCCTTCATGGAGAAGCTCCTGATGGAGGCCTGCATCGAGGTGATGAAGACCGGCGCGGTGCTGGGCCTCCAGGACATGGGCGCGGCCGGCCTGTCGTGCGCGACCTCGGAGATGGGTTCGCGCGGCGGCGTCGGCATGACCATCGATGTGATGCATGTGCCGCAACGCGAGACCGGCATGACCCCCTACGAGATCATGCTGTCGGAGTCGCAGGAGCGCATGTTGCTGGTGGTCGAGAAGGGCCGCGAGCACGAAGTGACGGCGGTGTTCGAGAAGTGGGACCTGCACGCGGTGCAGGTCGGCGAGGTGGTCGAGGGCTCGCGCCTGAAGGTCCACGAGCGCGGTGTGCTGGTGGCTGACGTGCCGAACCGTGCGTTGACCGATGAAGCACCGGTGTATCGCCGGCCCATGCAGGAACCGTCGTGGCAGAAGGACGTGCGGAAGCTGTCGCTCGACGCCCTTGGTCCGCCGCCGGCCGCCCAGGCGGCGTTCGATCGGCTGCTCACGGTGCCGACCATTGCCAGCAAGCGCTGGGCCTACGGGCAGTACGACCACAGCGTCGGTACCAACACGATCGCCCAGCCCGGCATGTCGGCGGCCGTGGTGCGCGTGAAGGGCACCACCACCGGCCTGGCCGTGTCGGTCGACGGCAACGGCCGGTTCTGTTATCTCGATCCGCACCGTGGCGCCATGCTGGCCGTGGCCGAGGCCGGGCGCAACGTCGCGTGCGCCGGCGGCGAGCCGATCGGCGGCACCAACAACCTCAACTTCGGCAATCCCGAGCGGCCCGAGATCATGTGGCAGCTGGGCGAGGCCGTGCGCGGCATTGGCGAAGCGTGCCGGGCGCTGGGCATTCCCATCACCGGCGGCAACGTCAGCCTTTACAACGAGACTGAAGGCCGGGCCATCTACCCGACCCCAGTGCTGGGCGTGGTCGGCCTGCTCGAAGACGCCGCGAAGACGACGACGCGCGCGTTCAAACGAGCGGGCGCGGCGGTGGTGTTGCTGGGCGATAATCTGGGCGAGTTGGGCGGCAGCGAATACCTTGCCACCATGCACGGCACGGTGGCCGGTATGCCGCCCGCGCTGGACCTGGCGCGGGAAGCCGCGCTGCAGAAGCTGATTGTCACGCTGATTCGCGGTGGGTTGGTAGATTCGGCGCACGACTGTTCGGAAGGCGGCCTCGCCGTCACGTTGGCCGAGTGCACGTTCAACAGCGGCGGCATTGGGGTGACCGCTGATGTCGCCGAGGTCCGGCTAAAGCCGGACACTACAGCTGATGTGGCGTCCGGCTTTAGCCGGACCTACACTGTCAACGCCACACTGTTCGGCGAATCAGCATCGCGGATCGTCGTATCGGCTTCGACAGAGCGCCTCGACGCGGTCCTCGCCGCCGCGAAGGACGCAGGCGTCACGGCCACCGTGATCGGCAAGACCGGCGGCGATCGCATTCGTTTGAGCGTGGGGGGCACGGCGGCGGTTGACTCGGCCATCGTCGCTGCCGAGCAGGCCTGGGCAACGTCGATCGAGCGAAGGATGAGTGGCAATGTTCGATAAGTTCCGCGACGAGTGCGGGGTCTTCGGCATTTACGGCCACCCGGAAGCGTCGAAGCTGGCCTACCTGGGCCTCTACGCGCTGCAGCATCGCGGACAGGAAAGCGCCGGCATTGCCTCGGCCGACGGCGAGCGCGTGCGGCTCGTCCGCCAGATGGGCTACGTCAACGACATCTTCAACGAGGCGACGCTGGCGACGCTGAGCGGACCGATCGCGATCGGCCACACTCGCTATTCGACCGCCGGTGAAAGCAAGCTGTCGAACGCACAACCCATCCTGATCGACTGCGTCCACGGCCAGGTCGGCATCTGCCACAACGGCAACATCGTCAATGCCAACGAAGTGCGCGACCGGCTGGTCCGCGCCGGCTCGATCTTCCAGACCAACAGCGACACCGAAGTGGTGCTGCATTTGTACGCGCGGTCGCAGGCCGGCTCGGTCGAAGACGCGCTGGTTGAGTCGGTTACGCAATTGACCGGCGCCTTCTCGTTCGCGCTGATCACCAAGGACTCCATGATAGCCGTGCGCGATCCGCACGGCTTCAGGCCGCTGGCCCTGGGCAAGCTCGATAACTCCTGGGTGGTCAGTTCAGAGACTTGCGCGCTCGACCTGATTGGCGCCACCTACGTACGTGACGTCGAGCCCGGCGAAGTGCTGATCATCGGGCCGCACGGGCTGCGATCGGTCAAGCCGTTCCCGAAGGCGCAGTTGTCGCACTGCATTTTCGAGCACGTTTATTTCGCCCGCCCCGACAGCGAGGTGTTCGGCCAGAGCGTCAACGAAGTGCGCACCGAGCTGGGCCGGGTGCTGGCGCGAGAGACCGGCGTCGAGGCGGATGTGGTCGTGCCCATTCCCGACTCGGGCGTCTGCGCGGCGATTGGCTATTCCGAGGAATCGAAGATTCCCCTGCGGATGGGCTTGATCCGCAATCACTACGTCGGCCGGACGTTCATCGAGCCGGCGCAGTCGATCCGTCACTTCGGCGTCAAGGTGAAGTTGAACCCGGTGAAGAGCATTCTCGCCGGCAAGCGCGTGGTGCTGGTCGACGATTCGCTGGTGCGCGGCACCACCAGCCGGAAGATCGTGAAGATGGTGCGCGCGTCGGGCGCGAAGGAAGTGCACCTGCGCATCAGTTGCCCACCGACGGTCTCGCCGTGTTTCTACGGCGTCGATACGCCGCGGCGGCAGGAGCTGATCGGCGCCACCCACACGCTCGAGGAGATTCGCAAGTACGTCGCCGCCGACACCATCGGCTACCTCAGCCTCGACGGCCTGTTGTCGTCGGTCAAGGGGCAGGGGCCGTCGTACTGCACGTCGTGCTATACCGGCCAGTATCCGGTCGCCTTCCCGCGCGACCATAGTGGCTACCTGCAGTTGTCGCTCAAGATCGATGGCCCGCGTCAGCCCCTTCCGGAAGAGGAACCCGTTGGCTGAGCGTCTTGGCCTTGTCACGCTGGCGTTGCTGCTGGCGGGCACGACTGCGCTCGCGCAGGAGCGCGGTCCGACACCCGCGTCGCCCGAAGAGATCCGCGTGGCCATTGGCAAGCTCGGCGACCTCGATTACCCGACACGCATGGGCGCGGGCCGGACCCTTCGCCGTGCGCCTACCGCGCAAGTGGTGCCGGCCCTGCTCGAGGCCATCAGCGGGCACGCCGACGGCTACATCCGCTACAAGGCGCTGATCCTGCTGACCGGATTCAATGACCCGCGGACGGTCGACACCATGCGCGAGGCCATGGTCTCGCCCAACGACCGCCTGCGCGAGGTGGCGTTTGCGTACTTCGAGCAGTTCCCCTCAGCGTCGCTCGCGCCAGGCATGCTGGCGGCGCTCGACAAGGAGCAGGGCGAGTTCGTGCGTCCGGCGCTGATTCGGGCGCTGGCGGCCATCCACAAGGAACCCAAGGTCACCGACGCCTTGATCCGCGACGCCGGTCGCGGCGTCGACTTCTTCCGCAGCACCGTAATCGAGGCGCTCGGCGACTACAAGATTGCCGCCGGTGTGCCTAAGCTCATCGAGATCGCCAAGATCGACGGGCCGTTACAGGACGATGCGGCGACGGCGCTGGGGAAGATTGGCGACAACGCGGCGCTCGGCACTCTGGCGGAACTGCAGCGAACGGCGCCGAAGGAAGCGCAGCCGGCCATTGCCGCCGCGATCTGCCTGATGGGCACCAACTGCTCGGCGCACGTCGGCTATCTCGAGAAGACCCTGACTTTTGCCGACACTTATCCGGGGTATCAGGAGCTGTTGCGTGGCGCCGCCGCGGGCCTGGGCAACGTGGCCAGGCAGGGCAATGAAGAGGCGTTGAACATCCTGTTTCGTGTCGGCATTCCGTCGCAGGATCCGGTGCGCGCCCCGGTCACGCTGGCGCTCGGCCTGGTGGCGCTGCGCAACACGCCGCTGATGCTGAAGGCGATCGGGTCGCATCCCGACCAGGCCGGCGCCATCGGCATTCTCGCCGAGGCGTTCGACATGCTCGAGGAGGACCTCGAGGAAGAGCGCTTCTTCGTCGCGGTTCGCCGCGCCTACTGGTCGGCCCCCGATGGCTCGGAGATGCGCAAGCTGTGCGAGCTGCTGATCACCAAGTTGGACTTCTAGGGTCCCGGCCCCCAAGTCCCAAGCCCCAAGCCCCAAGCCCATGGATTACAAGAGTTCTGGCGTAGATATCGACGCGGGCCACGAGACCGTTCGCCGCATCAAGAAGCTGGCGCAATCGACCTTTACGCCCGGCGTGCTGTCGGAGATCGGCTCGTTCGGCGGTCTGTTCAAGCTCGATCCG
This sequence comes from Acidobacteriota bacterium, assembly GCA_030697165.1. NCBI lineage: Bacteria > Pseudomonadati > Acidobacteriota > Acidobacteriota bacterium. Next base: position 11,578 of record JAUYQQ010000008.1, on the reverse strand, counting down.
GCGGCCTGGAAGGAGCCGGTGCTGGTGTCGAGCGCCGACGGCGTTGGCACCAAGCTCAAGGTCGCCTTCATGGCCAACCAGCACACCACCATTGGTGTGGACCTGGTGAACCACTGCGTCAACGACATCCTGGTGCAGGGCGCCGTGCCGCTGTTCTTTCTCGACTATCTCGCCACCGGCAAGCTCTCGCCCGATGTGGCTGAGCAGATCGTGCAGGGCCTGGCGCGCGCCTGCAAGGATAACGGCTGCGCGCTGCTCGGCGGCGAAACCGCCGAGATGCCGGGCTTCTACAACGACGGCGAATACGACGTCGCCGGGTTCATTGTCGGCGCCGTGGATCGCGCCCGCCTGATCGACGGCAAGACCATCGCCGCCGGCGACGTGCTGCTCGGATTGCCGTCGAGCGGCCTGCACACCAACGGCTATTCGCTCGCCCGCAAGATCGCGTTCGAGGAGCTGAAACTGGATGTCGACACGCACGTGCCCGACCTTGGCGAGACGGTCGGCCAGGCGCTGCTGCGTCCCCACCGGTCGTACCTGCCGGCGATCAAGCCACTGCTGGGCAAGGGCGTCATCAAGGGCATGGCGCACATCACCGGCGGCGGCATTACCGACAACCTGCCGCGGGTGTTGCCGGCGGGAACCGCCGCGCGCGTCGACCGCACCTCGTGGCGGGTGCCGGCCATTTTCCGCTGGCTGGGAGAATCCGGCCGGGTCCCGGAGTACGACCTCCGCCGCGCGCTGAACATGGGCATCGGCATGATCCTGGTCGTCGGGAAGAACGACGTGGACGCCGTTCGCCAGGAACTGCTCAACGCCGGCGAAGCCAACAGCCTGGTCATTGGCGACATCATCGTGGGTGAACCCGGCGTCGAGTACGTGTAGCATCGGCACATGAAGCGGCGCGCCCTGTTGCAATGGCTGGCCTCCGGTGCGGTCACGCTGCCGGTGTGGCGCGCCGACCTGTCGGCTGTGGCCCTGGCGCAGGCAGACTTGCTCAGCACGGGCCATGTGTTCGTGCTCCGGGACGTCGCGACCACGGTGTTGCCTTCGGCGATCGGCGCGAAGGGGCAGGACGAAGCCGTCGACAGCTTCCTGCGCTGGCTTCGCGACTACAAAGAGGGCGTGCCGCTGTCGCACGGCTACGGCGAGCCGCGGTTGGTTCGGAGCGGACCCTCGCCCGCGCCCGGTTACGGAACGCAGATCGCGGCGCTGCAGCAGGCTGCCGCCGAGCGCGGGGGCCGGTTTGGCGCCTTGCCCCTCGAAGCGCGCCGCGCCATTCTCGACACGGCCTTCACGCAGGCCGGCATCCTGAACCTGCCGTCACGTCCCGATGGCAAGCACGTCATCACCGACCTGATGGCCCACTACTTCCGCAGCAGTGCCGCCAACGACCTTTGCTACAACGCGCGCATCGGCCGGCACACCTATCGCGCCATCCGCATCACAACCGCGCAGCCGCAGCCATTGAACGGAGGGCGGGGGCTTTAGCCTTCGCCGACCACCATGCCTGTCCACGAATCCGACATCTGCGTCATCGGCGGCGGGCCACAGATTGGCACCGATTAGGCACCGATGACCATTCACGAATCTGACATCTGCGTCATCGGCGGTGGCATTACGGCGGCCATGCTGGTCGAACGCCTGTCCGAGCTGAAGCCTGGTCTGAGCATCACCGTGGTCGAGGCTGGCCGCTCGATCTTCGATCGCGAGAACCGCGGCCAGTACCATCGCCGCGCGCTGGCGTACGGCGAGCATCCGTGGCACGACGACTTCATCGAGGATCAGCAGGCCAAGGGCATGATCTCGATGACCATGGCCGTCGGCGGCCAGGCGTTGCACTGGGGCGGCGCGTGCAATCGATTCTCCGAGGAGGATCTGCGGCTCAGGTCCATGTATGGGCTGGCGGATGACTGGCCCATGACGTGGGCCGAACTCGAGCGGTACTACGTCGAGGCCGAACGCCGCCTGAATGTTGCCGGAGACACCAGTCCGTATCCCGAAGATCGCCGATCGGCGCCGTATCCGCAGCCGGCGATGCCGCTGTCGTACAACCTGCAGGTTCTCAGGAAGTGGGCAGAACAGAGCGGGCTGAAGTTCTCGCCGCTGCCGATGTCGCGCAACGTGAGCGCGCCGTTTGGCGGCCGCGGGCAGTGCGGGCTCTACGACACCTGCGGCGATGTCTGTCCCACCGGTGCACGCTACTCACCGGATTACACCTATCAGCAGCTGATTGCCGCGAACAAGGTGACGCTGCACGACCGCATGCTGATCCGGCGCCTCGTCGTGGACGAGGGACGCTCGACGATCGCCATGGCGCAGGGTTATCACCAGGATCGGCCGAACGAGGTGACCGAGTATCGCGCACGGCAGTTCGTGCTGGCGTCGGGCCAGTGCTGGAGCCCGCACCTGTTGCTGCTGTCGACGAGCCCTCGGTTCCCCAACGGCATTGCCAATCGATCCGGATTGGTCGGGCGCTACATGAACGGTCACAAGTTCATTTCGGCCCAGGCGACGATCGACGAAGAAACGTTCCCCGGGCAGAACATGAGTCACAGCCTGATCTCGCGCGAGTACTTCCGATGCGCCCCAGGTGCCCCGTTCGTGCGGCACGATACGCGGGTCTGGGAGAGCTCGGCCGGCAAGGAACCTCGGCTGCGCAGCGCCGACGGCGGCCTCTTACTGGGCGACGAACTGCTCAACGAGTGGCGCGGTCGCGCGCTCAAGGGTAGTTCGGTTCGCTTGCGCACTTACTACGACTCGCATCCGTCTGCCGATAGCCGGCTCTCGCTCGACCCGGCGTCGAAGAATCGCTACGGCGATCCCATGCCGAAGATCGAGCACCGGCTCGACGCCGCTGCCGAGGCGCGCGAAGCCGCCACGCTGGCGCATTGCACGGGCGTGTTCGAGCGCCTGGTGCGCGCCAGCAATGGCCGGCTGACCGGCCAGCCGTCGGTCTCGACCTACTGGGACCACCCGGCCGGCGGTTGCCGCATGGGCACCGACCCGGCCACCAGCGTTTGCGACAGCTTCGGCCGGACCCACGATCACGAGAACCTGTTCGTGATCGGCGCCCCCACCCTGCCGACCGGCGGTTGCACCAACGGCACGCTCACGTTCGTGGCGGTATCGTTGCGCTCCGCCGCTCACATTGCCTCGCTCAGCGCCCGGTTTTGATTGTGGACTCAAGTGTGGAGTAGACTCCACATATGGAGACCATCCAGGTCGTGCTCGACGCGCCGCTCTTGAAAGCAGCGGACAAGGCCGCGCGCCGGTTCAAGGTAAACCGCTCCGCGCTGGTTCGCGACGCGCTGCGTGCACATCTCTCCGCACTTGCGAATCGAGACCGGGAAGCGGCCGATCGCCGTGGTTACGAGCTGATTCCCGACGAGGTGGACTCGCCGTGGCTGGCGCTGGCGTCATGGCCGGACGAGTAGCTCGCGGTGAAGTTCGGCTGGTGGCTTTCGCCAAGCCTGACAAGTCTCGGCCCGCGCTGGTGCTCACTCGCGACACCACCATTGCGCACCTCAACCGTGTTGTCGTCGCACCGATCACCTCAACGATCCGGAGCGTGCCTTCGGAGGTCGTGCTCGGTCCGGATGACGGCATGAAGAGCGCCTGCGCCGTCAACCTGCACAACGTGATCTGCATTGACAAGAGAGCGATCGGCCGGCGCATAGCGGACTTGAACGACGAACGAATGCGTGAGGTGTGCGCGGCGCTTGGCTTCGCCCTCGGCTGCCAATGAGCGGCGCATTCAGCTGGCGCATCGGCGTCCTCATCTCAGGTCGCGGCTCGAACCTAAAGGCGATCATCGACGCGATTGACGATGGCCGCCTCGACGCGACGATCGCAGTCGTGATCTCGAACAAGGCCGACGCGGCCGGGTTGGAGCATGCGCGCCACGCCGGCATCGAGACCCTGGTGCTCGGCCACAAAGCGTATGGCTCGCGCGAGGATTACGACCGCGCGATGGCCCAGAAGCTGACGGATCGCGGCGTGGGCTTGGTTTGTCTGGCTGGCTTCATGCGGCTGTTGAGCCCGGTGTTCGTGGATGCGTTCCCGAACCGTATTCTCAACATCCATCCCTCATTGCTGCCGAAATACCCCGGCCTGCATCCGCAGCAGCAGGCGCTCGACGATGGCGCCACGGTCAGCGGCGCCACTGTTCATATTGTGAACAAGGACCTGGATGCCGGCCCGATCGTCCTGCAGCGCGAGGTGCCGGTCCTGCCCGGCGACACCGCCGACACCCTGGCGGCGCGAATCCTGGCCGTCGAACACGGCCTGTACCCAGAGGCGATCCGAGTAGTCCTGGAACGCAGCCGTTAATTCGCGGCCGGCCGCAGGGTGAGCACCGCCACGTCCGGCGGGCAGTTGATCCGGACCGGTACATAGACGGTGCCGACACCCTTGCTGACGAATAACGAGGTATTCTCGCGCATCGCGTAGCCGGACAGCACCGGGAACTTGCGTCCGGCGATGGCCCCGACCGCGGGCACGATGACCTGACCGCCGTGGGTGTGGCCCGACAACACCAGCTGCACGTCCAGCGCCGCGGCCTCGACCAGCCGCCGCGGGTCATGCGCGAGCAGGATCGTCGTGCCACTGGTGCCCTTCAGCACCGACGCGATCTCACCTGGTGACCGGGTCCAGAAACGAATGCCGGCAATGTCGAGTGGCTCCCCTCGCACCGTGAGCGCGGTCCGCTGATCCTTCAGTACCGTAAAGCCGCGGGCCGACAGCGCCGCCGGCACCTCTCGCTCATCGTCGTGGTTGCCGAGGACGGCGAACGAGCCGAAAGGGGCATTGGCGAGGGGCGCCAGCAGTTCGGCGACGGGACCGGCGTAGGCGCGATCGAAAAAGCTGACGTAGTCGCCGCCCAGGACGATGATGTCGGGCGCCGCTTCCTTCAGTACCGCGACCGCGCGCGACACGTCTTCGGCCGACACGACTGGGCTGTGGTGGACGTCGGTGATCATCCCGATGCGCAGGCCATCGAGTGCCGGCGGGAGACCGCGCACGGCGATGTCGCGGACGATGCGATCGATGTGGTGCCGCTCGTAGGCGACCCCGTATGCGGCCACGCCGGTCAGTGCGCCTGCCGTGACCACGGTCGCCGAGCGGAGAAAGTCGCGGCGCGTCAGGGCCACGGGGGCAGTGTATGAGGAAAGTTGAAAGTTGAGAAGTTGGTAGTTGGAAGTTGCAGTTCCCAGTTTCAATTCCAGTCCAGCCCAGCTCCCGGTTCCCCTGGCAGGCGCCGCGTCGCCAGAACTGGGAAACGGAAACTGAAACTGAAACTCTCAACTGAAACTACCAACTGCCAACTCTTGAACTTTCAACCTATAGTTGTCACCCATGAGCGTGTTCGATGAGTTCCAGTGGCGTGGCATGTTTTCCGACGCAACCGATGGCGCCAGGGACGCGCTGGCGGCCGGGAAGGTGACCGCCTACATCGGCTTCGATCCGACCGCGTCGAGCCTGCACGTCGGCTCGCTGCTGACGGTGATGGGGCTGGCGCGCCTGCAGCGCTTCGGGCACACGCCGATCGCCCTGGTTGGCGGCGGCACGGGGATGATTGGCGACCCGAGCGGCAAGTCGCAGGAGCGGGTGCTGCTCTCGACCGAGCAGGTGAACCAGAACGTTGCCGGCATTCGCGCGCAGCTCGAGCGCTTTCTCGACTTCTCCGCAGCGCCCAACGCCGCTCGCATCGTCAACAACGCCGACTGGCTGGGCGCGATCGATATCCTCACGTTTCTCCGCGACGTCGGCAAGCACTTCAGCATTGGCTACATGCTGCAGAAGGAATCGGTGAGCCGGCGGCTCGAGAGCGAAGAAGGCATTTCGTACACCGAGTTCAGCTACCTGATCCTGCAGTCGTACGACTTCCTGCACCTGTTCGATCGCGAGGGCTGCACTATTCAGATGGGCGGCAGTGATCAGTGGGGCAACATCACGGCCGGCACCGATCTGATTCGCAAGGTGCGCGGCAAGAAGGCGCACGGCCTGGTGTGGCCGCTGCTCAAGACCTCCTCGGGCACGAAGTTCGGCAAGACCGAGGCCGGCACCGTGTGGCTGGATCCTGAGCGAACGTCGCCGTTCAGCTTCTACCAGTTCTGGCTGAACACCGACGATCGCGACGTGATCAGCCACCTGAAGTTGTTCACGTGGCTCGACCGCGAGGCGATCGCCGCGCTCGCGGAGACGGTGACGGCCCGGCCGGAGGCGCGCGAGGCGCAGCGCACGCTGGCGCGTGAGGTCACGTCGATGGTCCACGGGGCCGACGCGTTGGCGCGGGCCGAGCGCGGCGCGGCGGTGCTGTACGGCGGGCCGCTCGCAGACGCCTCGGTGGAGGATGTGCTGATGGTGTTTGCTGATGTGCCGGCCGTGACGGTGCCGCGCGAGGCGTTCGTGGCGGGGATGGCGGCGACGGAGTTGGCCGTCACGGCAGGCGTGGCCGCGTCGAAGGGCGAGGCCGCGCGATTGATCAAGCAGGGTGGTCTCTCGGTGAACGATCAGAAGCTTACCGACGAGCGCGGCGTGATCACTCTCGAGCAAGCGTTTGGCGGGCAGCTCTA